>JAZLHZ010000347.1:0-3184 GCA_045617085.1 Clostridia bacterium | reverse complement strand
CACCATGGGCACCATGGAGGAGATCGTAAAGGCTGCCGTGGATGCGGGCATCCGTGACAAGGTGAAGATCATGGTCGGCGGCGCTCCTCTGACTGAGAGCTTTGCAAAGCAGATCGGCGCAGACGCCTATACCAGTGATGCAGCCACCGCTTCCGAGGTCGCCGTACAGCTGTGCAAGGAGCTTCTGGGCGAATAATACGACTTGCGGGAGGTGCTGTTATGGATATTCAGGCACTGACAGAGAGCATTATTGCACTGGGTGCAAAAAAGGCGGAATATATCACGGCAGACAAGATCGTGACCGACCGGCGTTTCTTTGATATCTGCAAGGCGAATCAGTGCGGCAACTACGGCAAATGCTGGACCTGTCCGCCCGACGTGGGAAATATCGATGAGCTGATCGCCAAGGTAAAGTCCTTCAAGGGCGGCATCCTGTATCAGTATTTCGGAGATATCGAGGACAGTCTGGATATCGAAGGCATGGCGGAGGTCGGCAAGGTCCATGCGGCGCTGGTGCAGAAGGTGAACAACGAGGTCGTTCCTCAGATCACCTCGAAGCATTTTCATCTGGGAGCAGGCGGCTGCCGTCTGTGTGAGCGGTGCGGCAAGCGGGACAACATTCCCTGCCGTCATCCGGACAAGGCCCTGCCCAGCATGGAAAGCTGCGGCATCGATGTCTACAATACCACCAAAACCACTTCACTCAAATATATCAACGGACAGAATACGGTCACGTACTTCGGACTGGTACTGTTTGACTGACTGAAAAACAGCCATCCGGCTTGCATGGATGGCTGTTTTTTGAAAACATCGGAGGACAGATATGGGAAAGCTGACGATCAGAAGCGCATCGGGCACACAGGTCGTGGAATTTGAGGGCACACCGCTGATCAACGAGGTCCTGCATACGGTGGGATTAGCGCTGAATCAGCCCTGCGGTGGCCGTGGCGTCTGCGGCAAATGCAGGATCGAGGCCGAAGGCTGCCTCAGTGAGCCGGACGACAGCGAGAAAAAGCTCGGCTGCCGATTGGCGTGCCGGGCAAGGCTCATGGGCGATGCGTGCGTGGTGTTGAAGGACGGCGGCGAAAGCGTGATCCAGACCGAGGGCGATGCCGCCGTGGCAAACCTGAAGCCCATGGAAGGCGATTACGGCGTTGCCATCGATATCGGCACGACGACGCTGGCGGCCAAACTGTATGATCTGAAGACCGGAAAGGAGCTGGCGGCAAGCGCCCGGCTCAATCCGCAGGGCGATACGGCGGCGGATGTCATCGGCAGGATCGATGCCGCAATGAAGGGCAGGCAGGAATCGCTGATGCTGAGTGTACAAAAAGCACTGGAAGAAATGACAAAGCAGTGCTGTGAGGGCATCTGCAGCCCGGACGAGGTAAAGAGCTTCGTCATCACCGGCAACACGGCGATGCTGTATCTTCTGACCGGCAGAAATCCCGTCTCCCTTTCCAAAGCTCCCTTCGATGCCGACTGGCTGGCGGACGAATCGATCAAACAGGGAAAGCGGACGGTATACCTTCCTCCCTGCATGAATGCCTTTGTCGGGGCAGATATTACCTGTGCGGTGCTGGCTTCCGGCATGTGCAAAAAAGATGAAACAGCGCTGCTGTGCGACATCGGCACCAATGGTGAGGTGGCTTTGTATAAGGACGGACACCTGTATGTCACTTCCACGGCGGCAGGCCCCGCCTTTGAAGGCGCAGGCATCTCCTGTGGTGTGGGCAGTGTGCCGGGCGCCATCGACAAGGTATATGTCTACGATGAAAAAACACAGGTGCACACTATCGCCGGAAAAACGCCGGTGGGCATCTGCGGCTCGGGTCTGATCGATGCGGTAGCGGCATTCCTCGATCTGGAGATCATTGATGAGACCGGCGCTGCAGATGACGAGTTGACCCTGTGCGATGAGATCACGCTGGAGATCAAAGACGTGCGCAGCGTGCAGCTGGCGAAGGCGGCCATCGCTGCGGGCATACAGACACTTTGCGATTCGGCAAAGGTACGCTATGACGAGATCGGGACGTTCTATATCGCCGGAGGCTTCGGCAGTCATCTGAACGCCGTCAGCGCCGTGAAGATCGGGCTTTTCCCGCAGGAACTGCTGGGAAAGGTCAAGGTCATCGGCAACGGCGCATTGATGGGCGCCATGCTGCTGCTGCTTGACAAAGCACGGCTTTCCGAGGCGAAGGACATTGCCGCAAGGTCCTCGCATGTGTCCCTCGGCGGCAATCCGAAATTCAATCAGGCGTTTATCGACAACATGCTTTTCCCCTGTGATGACGAATGACGGAGGCAGACGAATATGAGTACAACGCTTTCCACCCATGAGCGCTTTGCACGGATGTATGCCCACAAGGAGGCTGACCGGGTGCCGATCATGGATTCTCCCTGGAGTACAACCATCGACCGCTGGTGTGAGCAGGGCATGCCGACCCGGGACTATGTGAGCTATTTCGATCTGGACAGGATCGGCAGCATCGGCGTGGATAACTCGCCCCGCTATCCCGAGCAGATTCTGGAGGAGACGGAAGACTATGTGATCCGCAAGACCGCCTGGGGCGTGACACTGAAGAATTTCAAAAAACACGGCTCCACGCCGCTGTTTCTGGACTTCACCATTGTGGACTTTGAAAGCTGGCTGGAGACGAAAAAACGCATGACCGTCGATCCTTCCAGAGTGGACTGGGCGTATCTCGAAAAGAACTATCCCGTCTGGAAGAAGGAGGAGCGCTGGATCACCGCCGGACTCTGGTTTGGCTTTGATGTGAGTCACAGCTGGATGGTGGGCACCGAGCGCTTCCTGATGGCGATGATCGAAGACCCGGACTGGTGCCGGGATATGTACCAGACCCATCTGGAGCTGGACCTCAAGCTTCTCGACATGGTGTGGGACAGGGGATACCGGTTCGACGAGATCAACTGGCCCGACGACATGGGCTATAAGGAGCATCAGTTTTTCTCGGTAAAGACCTATCGGGAGATGGACAAGCCGTTCCATAAGCGGGCGGTGGATTGGGCACATGAAAAGGGCGTCAAGGTCCGCATGCACTCCTGCGGCGATATCCGTCCCTTTGTGCCGGAGCTGGTGGAGATCGGCGTGGATGCGCTGAATCCGCTGGAGGTCAAGGCGGGCATGGACCCGATCCTGCTCAAACAGCAGTACGGCGACAAG
>JAZLHZ010000346.1:0-5566 GCA_045617085.1 Clostridia bacterium | reverse complement strand
AGGAGAGCAGATCACTGAAAAAGAGTATCAGGAAACTGGATAAAGAGCTTGCACAGCTCGGATATTCGGATGCCGAACTCAGTGCAAGGGTACAGCTCAATCTGGATTTCGCCCGGGCGAACATGAAATCCAATATCTACGATCAGGCCGTGCTGGAAGGCGTGGCTACGACATTTCCGCAGACAGAGGATATTATCGAGAACGGTATCGTCAGCGGAATGTCTGCCTCTGACGTTCAGAAGATCCTGAATCTGAAGCATGCGTGGGAATTCGTGCTGGATAAGGACGTCATCAGTTATCCGACGGATTACTCTATCCTCTGCCATATCGCAAAGCTCGTGAACGAGGGATTCTATCAGGACGGCGGACACATTCGCGGTGTTCCGGTGACGATCGGAGGAACAAGCTATATTCCTCCCCTCCCGATCGAGAGTATCGTAAAGGAGAACCTTGAAGCAATCCTTGCCGAAACGATTTCCCCGGAAGAAAAGGCAATCGAGCTATGTCTCTACTGTATGAAAACGCAGATTTTTAATGACGGAAACAAGCGCGCCTCCGTTATTTTTTCAAACCATTATCTGATTTCGCAAGGGGCGGGCATGCTGATTATTCCCGAAAAGGAAGTTCCGGAGTTCAAACGGCTGCTTGTGGCCTATTATGAAGACAGAGACACCGGCGAGATGATGGATTTCATGAAAACAAAGTGTATCAAAACATTTTAACTATATGGGGAATTTTCGGGAAGCGCTGTGTCAAAGAAGTTCCCCATATTAAACAGTACCACTGGAACAAAAGCCCCTTTCCCGTGCCCTCTATTATGGAGGGGGATCAAAAAGAATATGAAACTCAACCGGCAGTCATGGTTTTCCATGGCTGCTTTTTCATTCCGTCGGCGCTTTACATAGGCACGAAATTCAATTCCCATCGTGCCAAAAAACAAAAAGGAGTGAATACCATGACTCAAATCACAGCCATCAAAGCAGCAGTTACGCCGGCGGACGCAGCAAGGCAGTATGGTCTTGCTGACCCCGCTGAAACATATGGGATTCCTCGGATTAGAAATATCACAGAATTCCGCAAACTGCCTGTGATTTTTCTTGACCTTTCAACGTATTTCGTGCATAATTTGATTATACTCAAATTATGAATACGCATCTATTTTCGACTGGAGGGTATATCATGGATAACAGCAGGCAGTACATGAATGCAGCGCTGGCTTCGCAGCCCTGGGAATTTGAGATTCCGCCGGATCCGATCAAAGCCGAACAGATCGCCCGCACTGTCCGGGCAGACGTGGTAGTTGTCGGTGAGGGACTGGCGGGGCTCACCACAGCGCTGTCCGCAGTGCAGTCCGGACTGGATACGCTGATCCTCAACGCAGGCAGTCACCCCACCGGCAGAGGCGGATCGGTCTTTGCAGCATACAGCAGGGTCATGGCGTGCAAAGGTTATCCAAGGGTCGATGCGGAAAACTTCTTCCTGCAGGAATTCGCGGCCAACGGATTTCAGATCGACCAGCGGAAATGGTATCAATTCTATAACCGTTCCGAAGAGGCCATGAACTGGCTTGTCGATATTCTGGAGGCGGGCGGCATGGAGGTCGTACTGGAGGACGGCATGAACGATGACCCTGCCAGCCCGTCCGACCAGCCTGTCGGAACCCATACCTTCCTCAGCAAACATCAGACCTTCGCCGGTTTCGGCATCGTGCAGGCTCTGAAAATACTGGAACAGAAGTATCTGGAGACCGGGGGCCGCGTCCTGTATAAGACCCGTGCGGTGCAGCTGGAGCGTATCGGGAACGGCCGCGTCACTGCCGTATTCGCCGAGGACGCGGACGGACAGATCATCCGCTGCGAGGCATCCAGAGCCGTCGTGCTGGCGACCGGCGACTTCTCCGCCAACCATGAGATGATGTCCAAATACTGCCCCCGGTTTGCAAAATACTATACCGCGCAGCAGAAAAGCTATGATATCGGCTTTCAGATCGGCGGCCTGTACCGGGGAGAAGGGCATCAGATGGCGCTCTGGGCAGGCGCAGCATGGCAGCGCACCTATCCCAACGCCGTGATGATCCAGGGCAGCCCCGTCTGTTCCCATCTGCCCTACGGCACCCACCGGGGGCTGCGGCTGAACGTCCGGGGCGAGCGTTACTGCAACGAGGACATGAACGCCCCCTATACCGCACAGACCGTGCTGCGGGAGCCGGAGCAGAAGGCTTACGCCATCTGGGGCAGCAACTACGCATACGATCTGGAGTGGCGCTTCCACGGCGGTCAGCGCGGGCAGGCCCCCGCCGATCCCGCAGCAGTGATCTCCCGCTGGGAGGAAAGCGTGCGCCGCGGCGAGTTCGTCCGGGGTGACACGATCGAAGCGGTCGTGGAACAGCTCGGCCTGCCGAAGGAGACCGCCATGGCGGAGATCGAACACTATAACGCCATGTGCCGCGCCGGGTACGATGCGGATTTCCACAAGAAAGCGAAATACATAACAGAGCTGCGGGACGGTCCCTTCTACGGCGCCCCGATCAATCAGTTCTTCTTTTTCACCGTACTGGGCGGGCCGCGCACCGACCACAATCTGCGCATCTGCGACGAAAACGACGAACCCCTCGGCGGACTGTACTGCGTGGGCAGCATGGTGGGCGATATGTTCGCTGATCTCTACAACTTCCGCATCGCCGGACACAACTACGGCGCTTCTCTCACCTTTGGCTATCTCACCGGGAAATTTATCGCGGAAAACGAACCCGATTGAAACTGATCGAAGCAGGAGCCGCGCACTGCGCGGCTCCTGCTTCCTGTTGAAAAGGCAGCGCCCCGCAGGGATCTGCCTGCGGGGCGGCGCGCTGGAAGGAAGGGGGCGCTGCTGTGTTTGGGGAGGGGAGGAATTACGCATATAGGAAAAGGAAAAACTGTCTGCCTCGTACAGTTTGATTTGATCAGGCTTCAGTCGTTTCCGCAGCTTCGGCGCTGGGAAGAACGCCTGCATCTGCCATTTCCTTCTTATACTTGGAAGCCGCGTGGGTGCACATCAGGATGATTGCAAGGAGTGCGCCGAGACCGGGGATCCAGGTCTGGGTCGCGGTGACAACGTTGATGTGCTGCTGGGTCAGTGCATCCGGATTGAAAGCGACTGCTGCGAAAATGAAGCTCATGAGAGCGGGGCCGACAGTGGAGGAGAACTTACCGGACATACTGCACAGGGAGATGACGTACTCGGAATAGTCTCCGCCCTTCTTGAAGGACATGTAGGTGCCGACGTCGGCGAGCATGGTCAGGAAGAACACGATACCGGCCTGCGCGAAGACCTGCTTGATGATCATGGACCATACAATGACGTTCACGTTGGGGATCAGGAACGCGATCATGCTGAGAACCAGATTGCCGATCAGGCAGACCATGTAGCACTTCTTATCGGAGCCCAGTGCCTTGCGGAGGATGGGAGCGAAGAAGTAGGCAGCGATCATTGCGAATGCCGCGGTACCCATGACGAAGCTCATCTTGGAGGGATCACCGACGACGAAGTTGAAGTAGTAGACCTGTGCGGGAGCACCGATCATGCCGCCGAGGTCGAGAACGACGGAGGCCATCAGAAGGGACAGCACGGGCCAGGAGAAGAACATCTTGACCATTTCGCCGATGCTGGTCTTCTTGCGGGGCTGGGTCTTGGCCAGTTCTCTGGCCTTCTGCAGCTCTTCTCTGGTGAGAGAGGGCTCATAGGGCTTTGCCAGCCATGCGGTCAGGAAGTCGATGGCGAGCATGACGAGGACGCAGATCAGAGCATAGCGGCTGTAAGCGGTGACTTCGCCGTGTCTGGCGATCAGGAAAGCCAGCAGGGGGCCGACCACGTAGCCGGTGGCGAGGGAGAATACGCCGGTGACCAGAGAGGCAACGGCAGAGGAGTCAGCGCGGGACTTGGAGTCCTTGCAGGCCATGGCCATCAGGGTGTAGCCCACGTTGGCAACGAAGTTGAAGACGTTGGGGACGATGCAGACCAGTGCGCCGTAGTAGATGTACTTCAGCGGGCCGTTTTCAAGTCCGATGTCCGTGAACAGCAGATAGCAGAAAATGGTGGTGAGAATACCGCCCACGTAGCACCAGGAGCGGTTTTTGCCCCAGCGCATATTGGAGCGCTGGATGATCATGCCGCTGACGGGGCACCAGATAATGCTGATGATGGAGCAGATGGTGGAAATGATGCCGTACACGGCCTGGGGCAGACCGATCAGTTCGCAGAGAACGAAGGTCTGGTAAACCATGGTCAGGCGGGTCAGGAAGATCGTGGTATTCTGGCGGGAGATCGGGGAGATCAACGTTGCCCGGTTGAACATACCGAGAAAACCGGATTTTTTCTTGCTTTCTTCCATAATTACTTCTCCTTTTTTGAAGTGATCCGAACTTATGCTTCGTAAACGACGTCGCCGTCAAACAAGGTGAATACGCAGTGCGCGGTTTTCAGTTCTTCTTCGCTTGCTTCAAAGAGGTTGATGTTGGAAACGATAATATCGGCGAACTTGCCAGCCTCCAGCGTGCCGACCTGTTCATCCACACCGTGGAGGTAAGCGCCGTCAATGGTGAAGCCTTTCAGCGCTTCGGGGAGGGTAAGCGCCTGATTTTCGATACCCTCACGATCCATGGACACGCCTTCCAGATTCTTGCGGTAGAGCGCCATGTAAATGCTCTCGTACAGATTTGCGGAGACCACGGGCGCGTCGGTGCCCAGTGCCAGACGGGCGCCGGCGTTGATGAGGCGGCGGAATGCCCAGCTGTATCTGGCACGCTCCTTGCCCAGACGCTCCTCACTGATGCGGTTATCCATGATGAGGTGCGCCGGCTGCATGGAGGCGATCACGTCCAGCTCGGCAAAGCGATGCAGATCGGCATCGGGAACGGCGTCCATGTGCTCGATGGCGTTGCGCAGACCGTGGCGGCCGTTGACCTTCAGAGACTTCTCAAAGCCGTCCAGAGACAGCCGCACGGCGCCGTCGCCCACGGCGTGGATGCGGACGGCAAGCCCCATCTTGTTGGCTGCAACGATGTAATCGCTGAATGCCTCCGGGGGAAGGACGGTCATGCCCTTGGTGTCGGGCTTGTCGGTATAGGGTTCCAGCAGGCAGGCGGTATAGGTGGCGGGAACGCCGTCCACGACGGCCTTGACGCCGCAGATCTTCATCTTGTCGCTGTTGATGAACTCAGCGTACTGGAAGATCTTCTCCATGCCTTCGGATGCCATGCGTGCCGTACCGGGATACAGGTACATACGCACGGTCAGTTCGCCGTTATTCTCCAGACGCTTCACGTTGGCATAGAACGGCACGATGTTCTCGGGAGGTACCATGCTGACCTCGCCCATGGACGTGGTGCCGAGACAGTTCAGCTTCCTGGTGTATGCCCGGGTGAACTCAAACATCTTTTCTTCGGGATAGGTCTGGCTGACGGCACGGAGATCCAGACTCCAGCCGTCCAGGAACTGGCCGGAGGGCTGACCGTCCGGCTCGCGGACGATGGACTCGGCAGGCAGACGGGGATTTTTCTTCATCATGCCTTCCAGATCGGCATAAGTC
>JAZLHZ010000345.1:0-20162 GCA_045617085.1 Clostridia bacterium | reverse complement strand
ACCGCTTATCGTTAATTTGGCAACACATAAGCGAACTTTTAACGAACAACTAAGGGAATGAGCAGTTGACAGTGCGCAGTGTTCAGTTGGGCGGCTTCGCTGCCTTTATTGAAAACAATTGCCGACAGCAACGCTGTCGGCCAATTGCTAATTGCACATTGCCAATTGCTAATTCAGAACACTTTCCCGAGCACCTGAATGCCGACCAGCACCAGGCCCAGCACAAAGGTATATGCCGCAAACACGGACAATCCCCTGCCCTTGATGATCCTGAGCATCAGCTTGATCGCCAGCAGTCCGGTGACTGCCGCCGTTACGATACCGATAACGATCGGCATCGGGCCCAGCTGGGTGAACAGCTGCTCTGCCTCCGCCATGAAGCCCATGCCGGATTCCTCTGCCAGATCCCAGATATCCTTGATCCCCAGTACGGCGGAGCCGCAGCAGGCGGGAACGGACATCAGGAACGAGAAGTTCGCAGCCCTTTTCCTCGACAGGCCGCTGATAAGGCCGCCGGTAATGGTGCTGCCGGAGCGGGACAGTCCGGGAGCGATGGCGATGGACTGGAATATACCCATGATAATGGCGTCATACCACTTGACGGGCTTGTGTGTCTTCGGGCGGAACCGGTTGACCAGCTCGCCCAGCAGCAGCAGGAACGCCGTGCCGATAAAGCAGAAGCCCACATACTCGCCGGTGAACACCTTGTCCACCCAGTCCTTGAACAGCAGCGTCACCACCACGGTGGGGATCGTCGCCAGCACCAGAAGCTTCAGCTCCGAGCGGATCGGATGGCAGATCATTTTCCAGATGCGCTTCCAATAAACGATGAGCACTGCCAGCAGTGTGCCCATATGCAGCAGGGTATCCAGCAGCAGCGGCGCTTCCTCGATGCCGAACCAGTTCTGCAGCACCGCCAGATGGCCGGAGGAGCTGATCGGCAGAAATTCCGCCAGACCCTGCACCAGTCCCAGTATAAATGCCTGAAAATTTGTCATTTCGATTTCCTCATTCGGTTTTTGGTGAAATCAGCCGGCAAATCGCTCTGCCGGCTGTTTTCGTTTTTCGGATTAGCCTACGATGATGTTGACGATCCTGCCGGGGACGTAGATGACCTTCTTCACCTGCTTGCCGGCGGCGTACTTTTCAAGAGCTTCCTTTACGGTGTTTTCCGCCATGAAGAACGCTTCCGCATCCTCCTTGGTCAGGTCTGCGGGCACGTTGACACGGCCTCTGACCTTGCCGGCGATCTGCAGGGTGATCTCGACGGTGGTCTTGATCAGCGCCTTGGGATCATACTCGGGCCAGGGCTTTCTGACCAGCTCTGCGCCGAAGCCGCAGATCTCATTCATTTCCTCGGTGATGTGGGGGCATACGGGGTTGAGCAGCTGGAGCAGCACCTTCATTTCGCCCTTGGTGATGCTGCCCTTGGTGTAGATGTTGTTGACCAGGGTCATCATCTGAGCGATGGCAGTGTTGTACTTCATTTCCTCATAGCGCTCGCCCACCTTCTTGATGGTGTCGTTGACGTCGAACGCCATGTCTGCGCTGATGCCCTCATCCTCGGTCATCATGCCCATCAGACGCCATACTCTGTCGAGGAACCTGCGGCAGCCTCTTGCACCCTCGGTAGACCACGGGATCGCCTGATCGAAGGCGCCCATGAACATCTCGTACAGGCGGAATGCGTCTGCGCCGATGTCGGCGACCACGTCGTCGGGATTGATGACGTTGCCTCTGGACTTGCTCATCTTCTCGCCGTTGCCGCCCAGGATCATGCCGTGGCTGGTGCGCTTCTGATAGGGTTCGGGCGTGGGAACGACACCGATATCATACAGGAACTTGTGCCAGAACCGGCTGTACAGCAGGTGCAGCGTGGTATGCTCCATGCCGCCGTTGTACCAGTCGACGGGCAGCCAGTACTTCATCTCTTCCATTGCCGCCATCTCGTCATTGTTGTGGGGATCGACATAGCGCAGGAAATACCAGCTGGAGCCTGCCCACTGGGGCATGGTGTCTGTCTCACGCTTTGCCTTGCCGCCGCAGCAGGGGCAGGTGGTGTTGACCCAGTCGGTCATGACGCTCAGGGGAGACTCGCCGTCGTCGGTGGGCTCATAATGCTCGACGTTGGGGAGCTGTACGGGCAGCTGCTCAAAGGGAACGGGCACCCAGCCGCACTTCTCGCACTTGACCAGCGGGATCGGCTCGCCCCAGTATCTCTGGCGGGAGAAGACCCAGTCACGGAGCTTGAAGTTGACCTTGCGCTTGCCGATGTTCTGCTCCACCAGCCAGTCGATGATGGTGCGCTTGGCCTCGGCGACCTTCAGGCCGTCCAGGAAACCGGAATTGACCATCACGCCGTCCTGAATGTCGGTATAGGCTTCCTTCGTGATATCGCCGCCTGCGACGACCTCGATCATCGGGATGCCGAACTTCTGTGCGAAGGCATAGTCACGCTCGTCATGGGCAGGCACCGCCATGATGGCGCCGGTGCCGTAGCCCATCAGGACATAGTCGGATACCCATACGGGGATCTCACGGCCGTTCACGGGGTTGACGGCACGCAGGCCCTCGATGCACACGCCGGTCTTGTCCTTGTTGAGCTCGGTACGCTCAAAGTCGGACTTGCGGGCGGCAGCTTCACGGTAGGCCAGCACGTCTGCATAGTTGGTGATGGTGTCCTTATACTTCTCGATGACCGGATGCTCGGGAGAAATTACCATATAGGTAGCGCCGAACAGGGTATCGGGTCGGGTGGTATAAACGGTCAGTTTGTCGCCGGTGGTCAGGGTGAAGTCGACCTCGGCGCCCTCGCTCCTGCCGATCCAGTTTCTCTGCTGGATCTTGACCTTCTCGATGAAGTCCACGCCGTCCAGACCGTCCAGAAGCTTCTGGGCATAGTCGGTGATCTTCAGCATCCACTGGCTCTTGACCTTGCGGATGACCTCGCTGCCGCAGCGCTCGCAGACGCCGTTGACGACCTCTTCATTGGAGAGGACGCACTTGCAGCTGGTGCACCAGTTGACGGGCATCTCCGCCTTGTAGGCCAGACCCTTTTCGAACAGCTTGAGGAAGATCCACTGGGTCCACTTGTAATAAGCGGGATCGGTGGTGTTGACCTCACGGCTGTAGTCGAAGGAGAAGCCCAGCCGCTGCAGCTGCTCACGGAAATGGTCGATGTTCTGGGCAGTGACGATGGAAGGATGGATGTGGTTCTTGATGGCGAAGTTCTCGGTGGGCAGACCGAAAGCGTCATAGCCCATGGGGAACAGGACGTTGTAGCCCTCCATGCGGCGCTTGCGGGCGATGATGTCCATGGCGGTGTTGGAACGGGGATGACCCACGTGCAGACCGTGACCGGACGGATACGGGAACTCGATCAGCGGATAGAACTTGGGCTTCTCATGGGACTTTTCCGCATTCAGCGTGCCGGTTTCGAGCCAGTGCTTCTGCCACTTTCTCTCGATTTGTTCCGGATCGTATGCGTTGAATTCGATCATAGCAATCTCTCCTGTCATATATATTTTCGTTGACTTATATAAAAAAAGCCGTCTGCACAGAGACGGAAGGTCTTCCTTTCAGGTTTTCCTCTCGCGGTACCACTCTTGTTGAGCCGCCGAAACGGCCCCGCTTGTATGCCCTGTATCGGGAGCACCCGCCTCATCGGAGACTCGGGAACGAGTTCGGCAAGCCCGGCTGCGGCCTTCCACCAAACGGCCGCTCTCTGACAAGTCCGGTTTCCTGCGTACTGCTTTCCTTCACTGCCCTGTGCAATTTGGCATTATTTTATCACCTCCGAAGCCCTTTGTCAATGCAGGATTTGTAAAATCGCCTGTCCATTGCCCTTCATTTCCGCAACCTCGGCGGCAAAGCCGCCAAAACGAACTCTGATCTCAATACATCAACGCCTCCAAAAGTCCTTCCCCACCTCAGTGGGGAAGGGGGACCGGCGAAGCCGGTGGATAGGGCTGATAAAGGAAGCTATGTTGGCAGAATGGCTCTACCAATACCTATCGTGCCCTATCCGTCGCCTTCGGCGACACCTTCCCCTGTGAGCAGGGGAACGACTTTGAGACGGCTGCGCCGTCAAGTCTGCCTTCAATTGGCGGCGCAGCGGCCGCACTCCTCCCTCCACACTCCTCACTCCTCACTTATCCATTCAGATTCGTCTTAAAATTTCACATAAATTCACTTGACATAATTCTCATTATAAAGTATACTGTGATGGTTAATGCGTGAAGGCTCACGCATAATGAAAAATGACAATAATCATATATAAGGAGTGTATTCACCATGGCAGCATCTGTACGTACCTATCAGCCCAAAAAGACCCAGCGTTCCAGAGTTCACGGTTTCCGTGCACGTATGAAGACCAAGACCGGCCGTCGTGTTCTGAAGGCTCGCCGTCTGCGCGGCCGCAAGTCCCTCACCGTCTGATCCAAGGGCTTGTTTGGACATAATGTCTGAATGTCAATCCGTCAGCCCCGTCCCCACTGGGGCGCGGGCTTCTTGTTTAGACGGGGAAATTCCGTCTCCGCAAGCTTCTTTACAAGCTTCCGTACAGAAGGGTAAGTACCGTCTGGGCAGGAGATATTCCCTCGGCCGGAACAAGAATTACGTCTACGTTTACCGCAGGGGCAAGGCGTTCCACAGCAGGAACATAGTGCTGATATACTTTGCCGGGAAAAGCATGACGGAGCCGGACGACCTGAAGGTCGGGTTCTCGATATCGTCCAAGGTGGGCAATGCGGTCACGAGAAACCGCCTGCGCCGCCGGATGAAGGAGGACTTCCGCCTGATCCGTTACAGGCTCTCTCCGGGCAGGTATATATTCGTCGCCAAGCAGTCCGCCGCCGGGGCATCCAATGCCGGGATGGCGCAGGATATGCACTATCTGCTCCGCAAAGCAGACCTCTTCCTGCATTCGGGAGAATGACACATGATTCGTACCATTCCCAAGCGAGTCATGCTCGGTATGATTCGCTTTTATCGTGGAGCGATAAGCCCGTATCTGCCGCCCTCCTGCCGTTATACTCCCACCTGCTCGGTATATGCGATGCAGGCCATCGAGAAGTACGGCGCATGGAAGGGAGGCTGGCTTGCTCTGCGCAGAATTCTCAGGTGCAACCCCTTTCACAAGGGCGGATATGACCCCGTGCCCTGAGACGTAACCCAGACTACCAGAAAACACAGAGGAGGAAAACCCCATGCGTTTTGGCCCTATCGGCGATTTTCTTCGCTGGATCCTTGACCTCATCTATTCCTTCGTGGGAAATTACGGCTGGTCCGTACTCGTATTCACCCTGCTGATCCGTCTGTGCCTGATGCCGCTGGACATCCGTTCCAAGCGCAGCATGAAGAAGATGCAGGCCGTTCAGCCCAAGATCGACGCCATTCAGAAGAAGTACGCCGACGACAAGGAGCGCTGCAACCAGAAGATCAGCGCCATCTATAAAGAAGAAAAGGTATCGCCTCTTGCGGGCTGCCTGCCGCTGCTGATCCAGTTCCCCATCCTGTTCGCCATGTTCGCCGTCATGCGTGAGATCGCAGACGAAGAGACCGTCAAGATGATCCTGGGCATCAAGGAAGCCCTGGAAGCCGGAAACACCGCCTATCAGCCGGTGCTGCAGCGCATCCTTTGGATCAAGAACGTATTCCAGCCCGATTCCTTCATGTCCACCGTCGTTCCCGCTGCCGGCGATACCCTCGCCGCCATCACCAAGGCCACCGGTGACGTGACCGCAGAAATGATCGACGCCGCCAAGGCATTCCTCCAGACCGACATGTACGCCGACTGGGCAGCCGCCTACGGCAACACCACCGTCTATTCCGCTCCCCTGATCGTCTGGACCATCAACATCCCCAAGAACTTCAACGGCTTGTTCATACTGCCCATCCTTTCCGGTATCAGCCAGTATTTCGCAAGCAAGATCCTTTCCGCCGGCCAGGCCGCTCCTTCCAGTGAGCAGCAGTCCACCAACAAGTTCATGCAGTGGTTCTTCCCCATCTTCTCGCTGTGGATCTGCGCAACCTCCAATGCGGGCTTCGCTCTGTACTGGGTATTCATCAATATCATCCAGGTCGGCCAGCAGTGGATCATCGGCAAGATTATTGATAAGCAGGACGCTGCGAGCGCCGCTGCAAAAATCGAGGAGGCTAACAAATGAAATCCATCGAGGCCACCGGTAAGACAGTAGAAGATGCCGTAAAGAACGGCTTGAAGCAGCTGGGTCTGACATCTTCCGACGTCAATACCGAGATCATATCCATGGGCAGCCCCGGACTGTTCGGCATGTTCGGCAAGCTCGCCAAGGTCCGTCTCACCGAGAAGGAGCCCGAGATCGAGATCGAAATGCCCACCATGAGCTTCACCGAGGTCAAGGTCGAGCATAAGTACGAAGCTCCCAAGCCCGAGAAGAAGCCCGAACCCAAGCCCGCTCCCGTGATCGAAAAGAGCGAAGCCAAGGCCGAAAGCAAGATCGAGGAAAAGGTGATCGAGAAGGTCGAGGAAAAGACCGAAGAAAAGATCACAGAAGCAGTCGAAGAGGCCGCCGAAGAAATCACCGAGGCCGTTGAGACCGAAGAAGCTGCAGATGCTGCCGAGGAGCAGACCGAAGAGGCCAAGCCCCACCGCAAGCGCAGCCGTTCCCGCAACCGCAAGCACAAGGGCGAAAACAAGTCCGAAGAAAAGCCTGTTGAGGCCGAGGAGACCGAAGAAGCCGCTCCCTCCAAGGTCCAGATCCCCTTTGAGGTCACCGATCCCGAGACGCTGGGCAAGGAAGGCAAGATCGCTCACGAGTTCATCACCGGACTTACGCAGCGCATGGGCATCGCCATTGAGCTTCAGATCATTGAAGACGGCGACAACCTGACCATCAACATGCAGGGCGACACCCTGGGCGTGCTGATCGGCCACAGAGGAGAAACCCTCGATGCCCTCCAGTATCTCACCAGCCTGCAGGTCAACAAGGGCCGCAGAGACTACATGCGTGTCACCATCGACACCGAGAACTACCGTGCAAAGCGGGAGGAAGCCCTCACCAAGCTGGCACTGCGCATGGCAGGCAAGGTACGCCGCAGTGGCAGGCGCATGGCTCTCGAACCCATGAACCCCTACGAGCGCAGGATCCTGCACTCCGTTCTCCAGAACAACCGCTATGTCGAAACTCACAGTGAAGGCGAAGAGCCCTATCGCAGAGTGATCATCACTCCCAAGGAGTATTGACTTTCAGCTTCTGCCGTCACATTTCTGGCGGCAGAGCTTTTTATAGGGCTTTATATGATGAAAGGAGCCGATAACAATGAAAATCGATCTTCACGTCCATACCGCCGAGGTATCCTCCTGCGGCAAGATCCCGGCCGCCGAGGTCGTCAACATGTATCTGAACACCGACTATGACGCCATCGTCATCACCGACCACATGAAGGCGGGCGACCACAGCGAGCTGGAAAACCGCAATGAGTGGTATGTCACCGGCTACAACGCCGCAAAGAAGGCCGCCGAGGGCACCAAGCTGACCGTAATCTTCGGCGCAGAGGTGCGCTTCCATGGCGGTGACGAGGATTTCCTGCTGTTCGGCATCACGCCCGACGACGTTGGCACCCTGTACGGCATGCTGGACAGGGAGGACATGCGCCTTCCCGAGTTCATCAAGTTCGTCCGGGAAAGCGGCCGCATGGTGCTGGTACAGGCGCATCCCTTCCGCAAGGGACTGCGTGCCATGCCCAATGAATATCTGGACGGCGTAGAGGTCTACAACGGCCATCCCGACCACGAGAGCCACAACGAGCTCGCCCACGAAAAGGCGGAGCAGGGCGGCAGCAGCTTCATCAAGACCAGCGGCTCCGACGCCCATAAGCCCCATCACGTCGCCAGAGGCGGCATCTTCACCGATGTCGACATACACGACAGTCTGGAGCTGGCCGCATGGCTCAAGACACATCCCGAGCCCGAGCGCATCGAGACCATTCCGTAATGAAGTACGATATCGTCATTGCAGGCGCAGGTCAGGCAGGCATCTGCGCCGCCATTGCAGCCGCCGAATCCGGCGCACACGTCCTGCTGATCAACGACCGCCCGGTACTCGGCGGCAATGCCAGCAGCGAATGCGGCGTGCCTGCCCACGGTGCCGAAGCACTGGGACACAACCGCAGCCTCCGGGAAACCGGCATCATGGAGGAGATCCGTCTCGACTTCTACTGCCGCCTTTCTCCGAACGCCTCCGACATCGGCGCTTGGAGCCGTCTGCTGAAGGAGCGCTGCGAAAGGTGTGAAAACCTCACGCTGCTGGAAAACACCGCCGTCATAGGCGCTTTTACCGACGGCAGCCGCATCACCTCCGTACAGCTTTCAAACGGGGAAACCGTCACGGCGGACATATTCATCGACGCCACCGGCGACGGCACCCTCGGCTGTATGGCAGGTGCGGAGTACCGCATCGGCAGAGAAGCCCGGGACGAATTCGGCGAGCGCATCCTCGGCAGAGACAAGGCCGATTCCCATACCCTCGGCTGCAGCATCTACGGCCATGCCGTAAAGAGAGACCGGCCCGTGCCCTACACCCCGCCGGAGGATGCCGTCCGCTATCCCGACTGCGCTTCCCTCGCCCACCGCTCCCACGACGTCAAAAGCCTGTTCCCGAAGCTCACCTGCAATGCAGAGCACACGGCGCTCAACTTCTTCTGGTGGCTGGAATGGGGCGGCGAGCTGGACGTCATCAGGGATAAAGACATCATCTATCGCCACCTCAAAAGCGAGCTTTTCGGCGTGTGGGATCATCTGAAGAACCACTGCAATTTAGAGACCCGCAAGGCCCTTGAATGCTTTGAGCTGACCGGCTGGACAGCCTTCCCGATGAAGCGGGAGAGCCGCCGTCTCGTGGGCGACTATATCCTGAACGAAAACGACGTAGCAGACGGCAGGCTCTTTGACGACACCATCGGCTACGGCGGCTGGCCGATGGACGACCATCCCCCGATGGGCATACAGTCTCACGAGCCCGGCTGCGACCAGATCTTCCTCAGCAAGCCCTATACCGTCCCCTACCGCTGCTGCTATTCAAGGAACATCGCCAACCTGTTCATGGTCGGCCGGTGCATCAGCGTCACCCATGCGGCGCTGTCCAGCGTCCGGGTCATGAACACCCTCTCCGCCATTGCCGAAGCCATAGGCATCGCCGCCGCCATGTGCGTAAAGGAAGACCGGCTGCCGAAGGAGGTCAACGTCCGGGAGCTGCAAAAGCGGGTCTTTGAACGGGACCTCTATATCCCGTATATGACCCCCGAAGACGGCATCGCCGAACAGGCAGAGGTCAAGCTGTCCTCCTCAAGATCGCTGGCAGGCGTCACCGAAGCCGAAGGCGGGATCCCGCTGACCTATGACACCGCCCTGCGCTTCCCCGTCAGCACCGATCATATCGACGCTCTGTCCGTCAGGCTTGCAGCCGATACGGCATCCGAAGTATCGTATTCCGTTTTCTGCGGCAATACCGTCAACGAAAACGGGGAGACTCTGCTCGCCAAGGGCAGCATCTCCGTCGGCATAGGCACCGATGACTATCACCTTTTGTCCGCACCCGTCAGCATTTCCGGCAGTGTGATCACCGTCATTCTGGAAAAGGAACCGCAGGTACGCTGGCTGTTCGGAAACGAGCAGTACCACACCCGCTGGGCAGTCCGTTTCCTCGGCGAACAGGAGGGCCTGTCCTTCCACGGCGCAGCGCATATCGTCAATAACAGCCCGTGGACGACCGTCAATGGCAGCGGACGTATGCCCAAAGAAATCGCCCTGTGGCTGAGAGACATCGAAGGCCGCAAGATCCACGACAAGCTGTACGCCACGCCCTGCTTCACCGTATCGCCGGTCCAGTACCCCTACGGGGAAAAGGCGCTGCAAAGCACCATCCTGCGCAGTGCGGAGCTGCCGAACCTGTGGATCAGCGGAAAAGGCCTGCCGCAATCGGCGCAATATTCGTGGAAGGAGCCCGTCACCTTCTCAAAGGTCGAGCTGTTCTTCGACACCAACTTAGACTATTCCGACCAGCGCTACGGCTTCCCGAGGGGCTATGCCAGCGCCGACCTCGCCATGCCGGAGGTCATTGAAGAGACCGTCTCCGACTGCGCCGTGGAGTTCCGCTTTGCGGACGGCGGCACGCTGACAAAGCACATCTGCGGCAATATCTACCGCCGCCGCATCCTCGACCTCGGCACGCCCGCAAAGCTCGTCTCCGTCCGCCTCACCGTAACGAAAACGAGAGGCTGCGGGGAGGCACGCCTGTTCGGCGTCCGCTTCAGTTGACCCTCCGATCTCCTTCACAAAACGGCTTCGCCAAACGAGGCCGTTTTTCTTTTTGGCCGCAAATACGCATTTCCGGTTTTTTCAACATTGATTTTGTATAAATTTTTGTCAGCCTATTGACATTTTTTCAAAATATGATATAATACCGCATAAATACACTGTTTTTTGCATATTTACACATTGCATTTCAGGGAGGGATACAACGTGACGAAGGTTTTTATTGACGGCTCGGCAGGAACCACGGGACTGCGCATTTATGAGAGGCTCGGCAGCAGAGCGGACATCAGCCTGATCAAACTGCCGGAGGACAAGCGCAAGGACGCTGCCGCCCGAAAAGACGCCATCAACGCATCCGACATCGTTTTCCTGTGTCTGCCGGACGATGCGGCAAAGGAATCCGCCTCGCTGTGCGAGAATCCCGCCACGGTCATTATCGATACCTCCACGGCGCACCGCACCGCCGAGGGCTGGGTCTACGGCTTCCCGGAGCTGAAGGGCTATCGGGAGAAGATCGCCGCTTCCAAGCGGATCGCCAATCCCGGCTGTCATGCCGGCGGATTTATCTCGCTGGTGGCGCCGCTGGTACAGGGCGGCCTGCTGAAAGCGGATGCCGACCTTGCCTGCTTCTCGCTGACCGGCTATTCCGGCGGCGGCAAGAAGATGATCGCCGAATATGAGGCGCCGGAAAACAAGGAACGCCTCGAAGCGCCGAGGCTCTACGGCATCAGCCAGCAGCACAAGCATCTGCCGGAAATGACCAAGCTCTGCGGTCTGGTGAATCCCCCGCACTTCAGCCCCATCGTCTCCTCGTACTATGCGGGCATGGAAGTCATGGTCCCCGTATTCAAAAACGACCTCACCTGCGGCATCGACGACATCAAGGCGTATTATGCCGAATACTACAAAACAAAGATGGTAAAATTCGTCCCCGATGCCGATGAGAGCGGCTTTATGTCGGGCGGCCTGTTCGCAGGCAGAGACGACATGCAGATCTCCGTACAGGGCAATGCCGACCGCATCCTGCTCGTGTCCCGGTTCGACAACTTGGGCAAGGGTGCTTCCGGCGCAGCCATACAGAACATGAATATCGCACTGGGGCTCGATGAAGCCACCGGACTGAATGTGGAGGGATGACAATGATTAAGACGATCAGCGGCGGCGTTTGCGCAGCACAGGGCTTTACCGCAGGCGGTATCCGCTGCGGCATCCGCAAGGGCAAGACCAAACGGGATCTTTCCATCATATACAGTGAGAAAAAAGCAGCGGCGGCAGCGGTCTATACCACCAATCTGGTCAAGGGCGCTCCCCTCGCCGTGACAAAGAAGCATATCTCCGACGGCTATGCACAGGCCGTCATCTGCAACAGCGGCAACGCCAACACCTGCAATGCAGACGGTATCGAGATCGCCGAAAAGATGAGCGCTCTCGCCGCCGAAGCTCTCGGCATCTCTGCGGACGACATGATCGTCGCCTCCACCGGCGTCATCGGCCAGCCGCTCCCCATCGAGCCGATCGCAGCGGGCATCCCCGAGCTGGTCAAGAGCCTCTCCGCAAACGGCAGCGCTCTCGCCGCCGAGGGCATCATGACCACCGACACCGCCCTCAAGGAGATCGCCGTGGGGTTCACTGCAGGCGGCAAGACCTGCAAAATCGGCGGCATCGCCAAGGGCAGCGGTATGATCCATCCCAACATGGCGACCATGCTTGTGTTTATCACCACCGACGTGTGCATTGCTCCGGCCCTGCTGCAGAAGGCGCTTTCCGGCGACATCGCCAACACCTTCAACATGGTCAGCGTGGACGGCGACACCTCCACCAACGACATGGTATCGATACTTGCCAACGGCATGGCGGGTAACGCCGAGATCACCGAAGAGGGCGAGGACTTCACCGCCTTCATGGAGGCGCTGAACACCGTTACCGTATACCTGTGCCGCCATATCGCCGGAGACGGCGAGGGCGCCACCAAGCTGCTGGAGTGCAAGGTCACCGGCGGCAAGGACGACAAAAACGCCAAGATCGTTGCGAAGAGCGTCATCTGCTCCAGCCTGCTGAAAGCCGCCATGTTCGGTGCCGACGCCAACTGGGGAAGAGTCCTCTGCGCCATCGGCTACAGCGGCGCAGACGTGGACGTCAATAAGGTCTCCGTGGCGTTCCATAGCGCCAAGGGCATCGTCAGCGTCTGTGAAAACGGCGCAGGCGTTCCCTTCTCCGAGGAAAAAGCCAAGGAGATCCTCCTCGAAAAGGAGATCGAGATCCTGATCGGCCTCGGCGACGGCACCGCATCCGCCACCGCCTGGGGCTGTGACCTCACCTATGACTATGTCAAGATCAACGGCGACTACCGCACCTGATGACAAGGAGGCAGACAACATGGAGAACATCATTTCCAACGCCCGTCGGGCAGAGATCCTGACCCAGGCACTCCCCTATATCAAGCGCTATAACGGCAAGATCGTCGTCGTCAAATACGGCGGCAATGCCATGATCAACGAACAGCTCAAGCAGCAGGTCATGGAGGACATCGTACTGCTGTGGCTGATCGGCGTAAAGCCGGTCCTGGTCCACGGCGGCGGCCCCGAGATCAGCGACCTGATGGCAAAGCTCGGCAAGCAGCCCCAGTTCATCGACGGCTTGCGTGTCACCGACAAGGAGACCATCGATATCGCCCAGATGGTGCTGGCAGGCAAGGTCAACAAGACCCTCGTCAACCTGCTTCAGATGAAGGGTGGCAAGGCAATGGGCATTTCCGGCATGGACGGCAAGCTGATCGAAGCCAAAATGAAGGACGAGCGCCTCGGCTTCGTGGGCAAGGTCACCAAGGTCAACAAGCAGCCCATCCTCGACCTGCTGGAAAAGGGCTATATCCCCGTCATCTCCACCCTCGGCTGCGACGATGACGGCAACACCTACAACATCAACGGCGACACGGCGGCGGCATATATCGCCGGTGCGCTGAACGCCGACCGCTTCATCCTGATGACCGACATCGCCGGTATTCTGAAGGACAAGGACGACCCCTCCACCCTCATCACCGAGCTGACCGTTGAAGAAGCCACGCAGCTGGAAAAGGACGGCGTCATCTCCGGCGGCATGATCCCCAAGGTCAAATGCTGCATCGACGCCATCAACAGCGGCGTGGAAAACGTCGTCATCATGGACGGACGTGTCCCCCACTCCATTCTGATGGAGCTGCTGACCGATGAGGGCGCAGGAACCATGGTAACAGGAGGCAAAGAATGAGCATTACCGAGCGTGATAAAAAGTATGTAGCCGGGACCTACAACCGTTTCCCGGTGGAGATCGTATCCGGCAAGGGCAGCGAGGCCTATGACACCGACGGCAAACGGTATATCGATCTGGGCAGTGGCATCGGCGTAACGAGCTTCGGCATCTGCGACGAAACTTGGGTCGAAGCCGTCACGAAGCAGCTGACCGCCGTTCAGCATATGTCCAACCTCTATTATACCTCTCCCTGCTCGGAGCTGGCGCAGCTGCTTTGCGAAAAGACCGGCATGAAGAAGGTGTTCTTCGGCAACTCCGGCGCAGAGGCCAACGAGTGCGCCATCAAGGTCGCCCGCAAGTACTCCGCAGAGAAAAAGGGCAGCGACTGCTTCACCATCGTCTCCCTGTGGAACAGCTTCCACGGCAGAACGCTCACCACTCTCGCCGCCACGGGTCAGGAGCACTATCACGAGCTGTTTACTCCCCTCACGCCCGGCTTTGCCCACATCCATGCGGGCTGCATCGATGAGCTGTACGAGCTTGCCAAATCCGTCAAGATCGCCGGTGTGATGATCGAGTGCATCCAGGGCGAAGGCGGCGTCGTGGAGATCGGCAAAGAGTTCGCTCAGGCCGTCGACGCCTTCTGCCACGAAAACGACATCCCGCTGATCGTAGACGAGGTGCAGACCGGCAACGGCAGGACCGGCAAGCTGTACGCCTACATGAATTACGGCATTTCTCCCGACATCGTCTCCACCGCCAAGGGCCTCGGCGGGGGCCTGCCCATCGGCGCAGCGCTGCTGAGCGAAAAGGTGCAGAACGTGCTGGGCTTCGGCCACCACGGCTCCACCTTCGGCGGCAATCCCGTCGCCTGCGCCGGCGCCGTCAGCATCATCAAACGTATCGATGACACACTGATGAACGAGGTCAAGGCAAAGAGCGACAAGCTGCGTGCCGCCCTTTCAGGTGCCGAAGGCATCGAAGGCCTCAGCGGCATGGGGCTCATGGTGGGCATCAAGACCACAAAGCCCGCCGGGGAAGTCGTCAAAAAGTGCATGGAAAAGGGCGTACTCTGCCTCACTGCAAAGGATAAGGTGCGCCTGCTGCCCGCACTGAACATTCCCGAAAGCATCCTCATGGAGGCTGCCGAAATCATCAAGGAAGCCTGCAAGGGCTGATAAAAACTCCGCCATATCAAAGACGCTCTCCGGATTCCCCCGGGGAGCGCCTTTTTGCTTAGGTTCGTATTCTTTTATCAATCCTTCAGACAGCCGATGGGAACTACGCATACTCCGTCCGGACGGAGATAAGCATAATCGCCGATACCCGTGAGAACCATAAGGAATGACGGAATCTGCATCTTTCCGGTATCAATTTTGTCTCTCATTGCTTTCAGGCTTTCTGCGCCCTCCTCTATGAGCTTGTTTCCGCCGAGCTTGATCTCGATCAAACCGTACTTCCCGTTTCTCAGATGGACGACGGCATCACATTCCTGCCCGTCCTTGTCACGGTAATGATAGACCTCGCCGTTCAGTGCATCCGCAAAGACCCGAAGGTCTCTGGCGCACAGTGTCTCAAAGAGGAAACCGAAGGTATTGAGATCGTTGATCAGGTCATTCGGCCCGATACCCAATGCCGCAGCAGCAACAGACGGATCCACATAATATCGTGTATCGGAAGAGCGGATCGCTGTTTTGGAACGGAGATTCGGGTTCCATGCCGGCATATCCTCTATGACGAATATTTTCCGGAGTGCATTTACATAGGATGATACGGTTTCTTCACTGATCGGAAGCTCATCATTGTTGGCCATATCCTGTGCGAGTACCGTATTGGGAACCTGTGTCCCCTGATTCCTCGCATAGGAGCGCATCAGCCTCCGCACTTTTTCCGGATTCTTTTGAACTCCGTCCGCCCGGTTGATATCGGAATGCACTACCGCATCGTAATAATCCGTCGCCTGATCCAGTGCGATCTCGTCCCGCATATCAATCGCCTGCGGCCAGCCGCCTCGGCAAACGAGAAAGGCAAGCCTGTCAATATCGATACCTGAACTGCCGTCTATTTCCGTTTTGCCGTCAAACAGCTCTTTCAGGCTGACATCTCCGGTCGAGTCACCGGACTCGAATAAGCTCATCGGCCGCATCGTCAGCCATGAAAATCGACCGGTTCCGGAATGGGATATCTCTTTGGTATCGGCAGGAACTGCCGAACCGGTCAGAATAAATTGTCCGAGATCTCTGCGGTGATCCACCTCAAAGCGTATCGCATCCCATAATTTGGGGGCAAGCTGCCATTCATCAATCAGTCTCGGCACCTCGCCCTGCAACAGTCGCTTGGGGTTCATATCTGCCATCGTGATATTCTGTTCTTTTTTCTCAGGATCGTCCATATAAAGGATGCTTCCGGCAATCTGCTCCGCAGTCGTGGTTTTTCCGCACCATTTCGCTCCTTCAATCAGGACAGCACCTTTTCCTTGCAATTTTCGTAAAAGTACCGCATCGGCTATTCGCTTCCTGTATTCTTTCACCGTAGCACCTCCTTTGCGACTGACTGTATTATACACCCGGAATGCTGGCTTTGTCAACAGAAATCCGACGATTGGCGGAGTTTTAATCCGACGATTGGCGTGTTTTCATTCCGACGATTGGCGTGTTTTTATTCCGACGTTTGGCGCGTTTTTATTCCGACGATTGACGGAGTTTCATTCCGACGATTGGCGGGATTTCGTTCCGACGTTTGGCGAAACAGGTTCCGCCGCCCTTTTTTGTCAAATAAGTCTTGACAAGTGACCATTTGGTCACTATAATAGAGGTATTCCAAACACATGGAGGATGATCGGATGAAACCTGCACTGCCACAGCTGAAAAGCTTTCTTCTCGTCGTAAAAGATGCCCGAAAAGCGCTGACGTTCTATCATGACGTTTTCGGGTTCGAGCTGCTTACCGATAACGACGGCAACATGGTGCTGTCGGGCGGACTCGTCCTTCAGGAGGAAAAATACTGGACCCGGTTCCTCGACAGGCCCGTCGTTCCGAAAAACAACGCCTGCGAGCTGTATTTTGAAGCGGAGGACGTGGACGCCTTCACCGGGCGGCTGAAAGCGCTGTATCCGGAAACCGAATTCGTCAATCCGCCGATGACGCACAGCTGGGGCCAGCGGGTCGTGCGGTTCTATGACCCCGACGGAAACCTGATCGAGGTCGGCACGCCGTTTCCGATGTAAGAAACCTCTTGCAGAAAGGGATATCCGTATGAATGAGCAAATTCCGGAATATCTGAACAGCTATCCCGAGACGATTATCGAACTGTTCCTCGCCCTGCGGCAGCTCGTCATCGAAAGTGCCGCCGAGATACCGGAAGAAAGGTTGTGGGCAAAGCTGCCGAGCTTTTATGTCGGTACCGCCTTCGTGCGGTTGATCCCGTTCAAGGACCACATCAACGTCGAAGCACGGGCGATCCTCACGCACAAGGACGAGCTGAAGAACTGTAAACTCACGCCGAAAGGAATGCTTCAGCTTTCTGTCGGAAAAGAGATCCCCGCAGCCGTACTGCGCAAGATATTCTCCGAAACCCTGAATGGATAAAATACGGCTTTGAAAAAGACCTGCATCCTCTTGCGAAGAATGCAGGTCTTGTTTTATCATTTATCAGTCGATGGCCTTTGCGTTGGCAAGCAGATACTGCTCTGCCTCGGGGCTCCACAGGCCGTTGTTGGCTGCGCACAGCTCAGCCAACTTCTTGAACATGGGATCGGTCTCGCCCTTCTTTGCGAAGTCGTCGATGGCGGTCAGCTCCATGTTGATGTGGGTGTAGATCAGCTTCTTGCCGCCGGGGATCTTGGGCAGGTTCAGGGTGGTCTCGGCAACGGCGTTCAGGCCGCCGATGTGGGTGATCATGCCGGAGGGAGTCAGTCTGCCTTCGGAGATCATGTCGAGAGCTTCCTTCATGTCGTCGGTGTTGCCGCCGCTGGTGCCGACGATATGGGTGGAGGAGTAGTGGACATTGTAGAAGTTGAAGGGAGCGGTCAGGGCGGTGTTGGTGGGGCCGGAGAAGAAGTTCAGGCAGCCGTCACGGCCGAGGATCTGATCGCCCTGAGAGATAACGGCAGGAACGGGAGCCAGTACGAATACATCGTCAAAGCCCTTGTCGCCGGTGAGCTCACGCAGTGCGGCCACGGGATCGCCGGTGGCAGTGTTCATGTAAACCAGCTTGATGCCGTTCTTGGCAGCTTCCTCTGCGGTATAGATGGAAGCGGCACGGTCCAGCTTGGCCTGGTCGATATCGGTAACGACCATGAGGGAGGGCTTTCTGTCGCAATGGATGGCATAGTCGATCATGCCCAGACCCATGGGGCCGCAGCCGGCGAGGATGGCGAGGTTGCCGCCCTCAGCGATGCCCATCTCATGAACGTAGCTGCCGTTCTTGGTATGATACTGGGCATGGAAAGCGCCGATGATGCAGCTCAGGGGCTCTGCGAGGGAGCCGTAGAAGAAGGCCTTGCCGTTGTAGTCCAGCAGGCAGTTCATCTCCATGACTTCGGGAGCCATGATGGCATAGGTGGCGTCGCCGCCCAGCTTGGTGTAGGCATAGCCGGGAGTGCCGAGTCTGCCCTTGTAGTTCAGAGCGGGCTGGATGCCGAACTTCTGACCGGCCTTGAACTTGCCTTCGTAGTCAGCGCCGACCTTGACGATCTCGCCGCAGAACTCGTGACCGACGATGACGGGGTTGGTGGCGATGTCCTCGGGCACACGCTTGTGGTTGCTGCCCTGAATGGCTGCCTTATAGGTGGACATGCAAATACTGTCGGAAATGACCTTTACAAGGATCTCGTCGTTCTTGATCTCGGGAAGCTCGAAGCTCTCCAGACGCAGATCGTTCTGGCCGTAAAGGCGGACTGCAGTTGTCTTCATGGATAATTCCTCCTGTTTATTCATTTGCATTGATTATACCATTATTGAATCACATTTTGATGGATTTCCGGTTAAAAGTATCAGACAATCAGCCGATACAGCGCATCGTTTTCGGTAAGAGAGCTGATCTGCTTTACCGCCGCCTCGATGCCCTGCGCCCTGACCAGGTTCCTCACGGCAATCGTGCCCTCGTCGTCATGCTCAAAGTCGAAGCCTGCCCGTATCGCCGGGGCGATGCTCACGGGCTGTCTGCCCGCCTTCAGGCACAGCAGCGCCGGCATGCACAGCCGGTCCGTATGCGAGAGCTTGCGCCTCGTGTCTGCGCCCAGCCGGGGCAGGTCGTCGTTGATATAGGGATTCAGCAGCAGCTCTTTGACCCGGCCGACCCAAATATCGTTTTCTTCCTTTGCGAAGTCAAAGGCCGCATCGATGCCTGTCTGCGCCTCGGAAAGCGCCGTGCAGACGAGGGAAAACAGCTCCTCATCCTTCACCACATCCATGACGGTCTGATAGCCCCGCTTGACACCCAGATAGCAGCTCATGGCGTGCGCCATGTTCAGCGTGTAGAGCTTGCGGCTCTCCTCGGCGTGCACGTCGCTGCACAGCCGAAGTCCCTTCAGGATCGGCGGCGTGCACTTCAGAAGCGGTCTGCCGATGGCCTGCTCCGGATATCCGTTGTTGATCAGCGTCAGCGGATCCTTCTTCAGCTCCTCCTCGCTCGCCATCGGAGAGATGCAGGCGGCGGCGATGCCCGTTACGCCCACCTTTTCCCGAAACAGCTCGAACTCCGCTTCGGTAAACCGCTCCTTGATGAGCGAAATGTACCTTTCGTCCGGCGAGGTCATGTTGACGTTCATCATGATGTCCATCAGCTTGCCGCAGCCCAGCAGACGGTGCTTCAGCAGCGGCGCCGTCATGTCCGCCACCTCGGGGAGCTTGGGCGCATGCACGGCGATGTCCAGCAGCAGCTCGTCCTCCTCGAACAGCTTTTCCAGTTTTTCGGTCTCGGAGGTGTGGATCGCCGTAAAGCCGCCGTCGATCACGGTGGTCTCGATGCCGGTATGCTTTGCCTTATAAACCGTATACTTACCCGCAGCGTTCAGCCGCTCCACCAGCGTCTTGTCAATATCGACGAACACGGTGCGCCAGCCCTCGGCATGGAATATTCCGTTGACGAAGCCCCGGCCGATACGTCCGGCGCCCCAGATCACGATCGTACGCATTTTGAATACAGCTCCTTTTTTGTTTCTGCATCCGATTATACCACATTTCTCCCGGCTTGTATCCATATTTAATACAAATATAACCCACCCACTACCACAATACATCAATAATGTTGTACAATATCCATACAAAATGCTTATTAGGAGGAATTACTATTATGGCAAAATGGGTATGTCAGGTTTGCGGTTATGTACACGAGGGTGATGAGGCTCCCGAGAAGTGCCCCATCTGCAAGGCTCCCGCTGAGAAGTTCACCAAGCAGGCAGAGGATATGACCTGGGCCGCCGAGCACGTTGTCGGCATCGCCAAGGGCGGAGATCCCGAGATCATCGAAGGCCTCCGTGCCAACTTCAACGGCGAGTGCTGCGAAGTCGGTATGTATCTGGCTATGGCTCGTGTCGCCCATCGTGAGGGCTATCCCGAGATCGGCCTGTACTGGGAAAAGGCCGCCTTTGAAGAGGCAGAGCACGCCGCCAAGTTCGCAGAGCTGCTGGGCGAGGTCG
>JAZLHZ010000344.1:0-5018 GCA_045617085.1 Clostridia bacterium | reverse complement strand
GCAGCTTCACCAGATCGATGGCCAGCTGCTCGCTGTCAAGGATCTGATCCTTGATGGAACCCAGATATGCCAGCAGCCGTGCATCGCCCTGATCGCTGAGCCGGGGCCACAGCAGACCGGGCGTATCCAGCAGCTCCAGATACGGGCCCACCTTGACCCACTGATTGGAGCGTGTCACGCCGGGCCGGTCCTGCGCCTTGGCGATATTTCTGCCGAATATGCGGTTGATGAAGGTGGATTTTCCTACGTTGGGAATGCCGATGACCATCAGCCGGGCGGTCTTGTTGACGCCCTTTTCTTTCATCTTTTCCACGGCGGGGGCGCATGCCTCTTCGATGGCGGCGAGCACTTCATTTGTGCGTGCGCCGCTGGAATTGAAGCGCAGCACGGTGACGCCAGCCTTGCGGTAATGCTCCAGCCATTTGGAGGTCACATTGTCGTCGGCAAGGTCGGCCTTGTTCAGTATCAGGATGCGGGTCTTGCCCCGGCACATATAGTTCAGGTCGGGGTTTCTCGTGGCCTGCGGGGCACGGGCATCACAGAGCTCTATGACGGCGTCCACGCTGCGGAGCTGTTCCTCCAGCAGACGCTTGGTCTTTGCCATGTGGCCGGGATACCAGTTGATTTCGGGCATGTTCATCACCTCGGTATATCTTAATCAAACAATCTTTATCGGATATTCTTTATCAGATATTCTCTATCAAACAAATAAAGACCGCAACGTGTGCGGCCTTTATTATGTGTGTTACAGGCTAACCTTCTCCTTAACCTTAGCAGCCTTGCCGCTGAGATTACGCAGGTAGTACAGCTTTGCACGGCGAACCTTACCATGACGGGTCACGGTAATGGAATCAACACGGGGGCTATGCAGCGGGAAAGTACGCTCAACGCCAACACCGTAAGAAGTACGGCGGACGGTGAAAGTCTCGCGGCAAGATCCGTTGCGGCGTGCAATCACAACGCCTTCAAAAGCCTGCAGGCGCTCACGAGTACCTTCGACAACCTTGACCTCAACCTTGACGGTGTCGCCGACATGGAACTCGGGGATATCGGAACGCAGCTGAGCGTTCTCGATGGAACGGATGATCTCATTCATTGGGAAATGTCCTCCTTTCCTGTGAAGCGTTCATACCCGGTGCCCTATTGCACAGATAGCGGACCGCTCAAATAACACGGAAATTATACCACACCCATCCCCAAATTGCAAGCAAACTTCACGTAAAATAACCATTAGGGAACGGGGCAGCCTTTGTTATGCCTTCTCCAGCCTGATATAGAAGGTGGTGTATTCGTCGCAGGAATGCTGGAAGACGACATTGCCGTCCCGGTAGGTACCCTCCTCAATGATCTCGTAGAAATGATCCTTATCGATGGCGTACACCGTGGTCTTTACGCCCGTGTCAAAGCCCAGACCGCCGGCGTTGATGCGGACCAGCTTTTCGGTGCCCTCATAGCAGGAGACGAGGATACCGGCCTCATTTTCATTCCTTGCGGCGCAGATGCGGATGTCACTGCTTGCGGAGGCGGCCTCGACCTCGGTTCCTAACTTGTATAACTCGTTCCATGCCTTCAGCGAATAGAACGCCTTGGTGGGCTGACAGGTCTCCAGTGAGAAGATGCCGCAGTAGCACATGGAGGGCTGGGAATCGTAATAGCAGCCGATATCCACGCCGTTGTGCTGCATCTCGATGAGACAGCCGGAGGCGAGGGCGGCGCCGACCTCGGTGCGCATCCTCGTGAACCGCTCTTCGTTCATGTAGGCATAGTTCCATTCGTCCAGTACGCTTTCGGCCTTCTCAAAGCCGTAGCGCTCCATCAGGGCCCTTGCGTACTGACAGCAGGCCGTCATGGTGTATACACTGCCGGTATACAGGTGCCAGGAGAAGAAGTCCAGCGGCGCCCTGGTCTCCTCGGCAGTGATGTACTTCATGAAGTCCTCGGCATATTTCAGGAGGAACTTGCTCCGCTCGCTGATGTTGGCGGCGGCGCAGCCTGCAAAGCCGGTGGAGGCAAAGCCGCCGACCTTGATGCTGTCGCCGAAGCACTTCTTCAGGTGGTTGGCTGTGACGGAGTACAGCTCATAGTACTGCTGCGGCGTGCCCAGCCACATGTTTGTCAGTCCGTCAGGCTCGTTCCAGATCTCCCAGTACTGAATGTTCCACTTGTGGCCGTTAGCCCAGCCCTCATTGTAGTGGCGGATGATGTGCTCGCAGATGCGTGCCCACTTGGCAAAGTCTTTGGGCGGATAGATATTGCGCTTGATCGGCGCATGCTCGATGGATACGCCCAGACGGTAGAACACCTTGGTGCCGACATCGAGGATCGCCTGAATGTACATATCGGTGAATAGGAAATCATAGCTGGCCGGGTCGTTCTCATCGGCGTCCCAGTTCTTGAAGATGCAGGGGATATCGACAAAATGACCGCTGCCGTAGGGGTATTCGGTGTCGTGCAGGCGGGAGAAGGGGATGCCCGCTTCCCGGAAGGATGCACTGGTGTCGTGATAGAACGAGTAGGTCTTGGGGCCGCTGTTCACGCCGTGCAGCGGGCGGATCGTCGAGATCGGCTTGGAAAAATCAACGAATGCTGTATTCATTCCGGTATCCTCTCCAGCTTGATGTAGAAAGTGGTTCTGTCATCGCAGGAGCGCTGAATGACGGTATCGCCGGTGAATTCGCTCTCCTCGATGACCTCATAGAAGTTGGTCTTGTCAATGGCATATACGGTGGCTTTTGTCTTTTCAAAGCCCAGACCGCAGGTGTTGATGCGCAGGTTCTTCTCGGTATTGCCGAAGCAGGAGACGAGGATACCTGCCTCATTTTCGTTCTTTGCGGCGCAGACACGGATATCGCTGCTGCCGGAGGAGCTCTCGACCTCGGTGCCCAGCTTGTACAGCTCGTTCCATGCCTTCAGAGAGTAGAAGGCCTTGGTGGGCTTGCGGGTCTCCAGCGAGAAGATGCCGCAGTAGCACATGGAGGGCTGTGCGTCGTAATAGCAGCCCACGTTGACGCCGTTGTGCTGCATGGCGATGAGGCATCCGGCGGCGAATGCGGCGCCGGTCTCATTGCGCATCTCGTTGAACATGTCGGGGCCGGAATAGTTCCACTCATCCAGAATGCTCTCGGCATTTTCAAAGCCGTGATCCTTCAGAAGCTTGCGTGCATACTGTGCACAGCTTTCCAGCATGTAAACATCCCGGGTGTAGAGATGCCAGGACAGAAAGTCCAGCGGTGCCTTGGTCTCGGGGGCGGTGATGTACTTGAAAAAATCGTCGGCGAATTCCAGAAGGTACTGCTGATGGATGGCGGGATTCTTTTCCGCACAGCCGGTGAAGCCGGAGCTGGCAAAGCCGCCGACCTTGATGGAATCTCCGAAGCACTTCTTCAGGTGGTTGGCCGTGATCGAGTACAGGCGGCAGTAGTCCTCGGTGGAGCCCAGCCACATGGCGATGGAGACCGGCTCGTTCCAGATCTCCCAATAGCGGATGTTCCATTCATGGCCGTTTGCCCAGCCCTCGTTATAGTGGCGGACGATATGCTCGCAGATGCGGGCCCACTTGTTGAAATCCTTCGGCATGCGGATATTGCGCTTGATGGGCGCATGCTCAATGGATACGCCGAGACGGAAGAACACCTCGGTGCCGACGTCGAGAATTGCCTGAAGGTACATGTCGGTGAACTCGAAATCGTAGGAAGCGGGGTCGTTTTCATCGGCGTCCCAGTTCTTGAAGATGCAGGGGATATCGACGAAATGGCCGCTGCCGTAGGGGTATTCGGTATCGTGCAGACGTGCAAAGGGGATGCCTGCCTCAACGAAATACTCGCTGGTGTTGTGGAAGAAGGAGTAGGTGCGGGGACCGTTGTTCACGCCGTGCAGGGGGCGTATGGCGGTCACTTTTTTTGAAAAGTCGATACGTACCGTATTCATTTTGTTTTATCCTCAGCCCTTCGTCAGTTCAACGTAATAAGTGGTATATTTGTCACAGGGACGGCAGATGGTGAATTCACTGCCGAAGAAGGTCTCGCAATAGGCCTTCTCATAGAAATGATCCTTGTCGATGGCATAGATCGTGACAATCACGCCGTGCTCGCCCTCAAAACCCTTGATGTTGAGTCGCAGCACATTTTCGTCACCTTCATAGCAGGACACGAGGATACCGGCTTTGTCTCCGTCCACGGCGGCAGTCGCCTTCACGCAGTCGTTGTCTGTACTGCATTCGGCTTCGTTGTGCAGCCGGTACAGCTCGTTCCAGGCCTTGAAGGAGTAGAAGGTCTTGGTGGGCTTTCTGGTCTCCAGCGAGAAAATGCCGCAATAGCACATGGAGGGCTGAGCATCGTAATAGCAGCCCACATCCACACCGTTGTGCTGCATCACGGAGAACACGCCGGAGGCGAGAGCTGCGCCGACTTCGGTGCGCATCCGATTGAACATGTCATCTCCGGACCAGTTCCACTCGTCCAGAATGCTTTCCTTATCGGCGAAACCGTACTTCTCCATCAGCTGACGGGCATATCGGGCGGAGAACTCATATTCTCCGATCTTGCCGGAATAGAGGTGCCAGGAGTAGAAATCCAGCGGCGCCTTTGTTTCGGGTGACGTGATGTATTTGAAGAAATTGTCGGCGAATTCGATGAACTTCATCCGGCCCGGATTGGGATTGTCGGGGAAGGCGGCGTAGAAGCCGATGGCAGCATAGCCGCCGACCTTGATCTTGTCGCCGAAGCACTTTTTCAAATGATTGGCGGTCACGGAGTACAGGCGGAAGTATTCCTCGTCCGTACCGCCCCACATACAGGAATGCTCTCCGCCGCCGCCTTCGGGCTCGTTCCAGATCTCCCAGTATTCGATGCCCCACTCGTGACCGTTGGCCCAGCCCTCATTGTAGTGACGGATGATGTGCTCGCAGATGCGGGCCCTCTTGTCATAGTCCTTGGGCGGGAAAACGAGGCGCTTGATGGGTGCATGCTCGATGGAGACGCCGAGACGATAGAAGGGTTTGGTGCCCACATCGAGGATTG
>JAZLHZ010000343.1:0-11066 GCA_045617085.1 Clostridia bacterium | reverse complement strand
CGATCCTGCTCAAACAGCAGTACGGCGACAAGCTGGTCTTTCACGGCGGCATCAATGCGGTGCTGTGGGACAAACCGGACGAGATACGGGAGGAGATCGAGCGGGTCGTGCCGGTCATGAAGCAGAACGGCGGCTATATCTTCGCATCCGATCATTCCATACCGGACAATATCAGCTTTGAGAATTTCAGGAACGTGCTGGACGCCATCAAGACGGCGGGAAAGTACTGAAACAAGCGAAAACAGCGAAAAAAGTAACGAAAACTTCGCTGTTTTTTTTTTTTTTTGCAATATATTAATGATAAACTAAAGACAATACTATTATACGGAGGTGGATTCTACATGAAGAAAATACTAAGGATCATCGTGAGCTTTGTGGTTGTTGCAGCGGTGCTGATCATTGCCCCGGAATGGATTTCGGGAAGCAATACTGCATATGCAGCGTATACAACTTACGATTCCGTCACACCGAGCGAGGTACAGGAAAGGCTTGCCCAGTGTCTTGCTGATTATCCGAGCGGTACTAAATGGAATTCGACATTTGGTAAAACAAATGCGTCTCAGTGCTATGGATTTGGTTTTCTGGTTGTATATAATGTGTTCGGTGCTTACAATAGTAATGAATACAGAGTATGGGATTATGCCGGATCCTCAGATCATGGAATGCACATCGTTGGATCTACTTCGACTTACGATTACAATTCCATGTATAAGCTGCTGTCGAATGCGGTTCCCGGTGACGTTTTGCAATTTCAACGCGGAACAAAACTTCAGCATACAATGATAATATACGGCTTGGATTTGGATGCGGGAAAGATTACGATTTACGATTGTAATTCTGATAGCCATAATACAGTACTCCTTCGTACAGTGAGTATCGACAGTTGGAAGGGAAGAGGGTCTCCAAATCTGTCATTGGTCAGAAGTGACAATTATAGTACTGATGTATACGAACATGATCCGCTGGGCGCATATATAGAAGCACGTGAACTTGACTGTGAATTCGTTGACTATACTGTTGTTTACGGGAGCAATTTAAGAATACGGCCCAATCCTACGACTTCCGGAGATGCGATTTATCTCATGCCGAAGGGTACCGTATTTATGGCTGACTTAAGAAATACGGTTGAAGCAGAAGGATATATTTGGGCATATTCATTTGTTGTTGGGAAAGAGTATCAGAATGGCTGGGTCGCTATCAGTAATCCGTCTTATTGTGTGCCGGTCGATGATGATGAGCATGTGAGTTATATCAATGAAGACGGTTTTGAGCTTTCTCTTGACGGAACCGTTTTATATGGTTATCATGGAGCACCGTCGACTGTGTTGGTTGTTCCGGAAGGCGTAGAAGTAATTAACGATTATGCCTTTGAAAATACGATTCTTACCGATGTTTATCTTCCCGATTCGCTTCAGCACATTGGCCAGTTTGCCTTCAATTATTGTCAGAAACTGGAATATGTCAGTTTTCCCTTGAATTGCTATATCGATAGATGCGCATTTACCGATTGTGAGATTTTGTTTCATGTTGAGCTGTATGACAATGTCTTCCATGAGAATGCATTTGACTACGACGTTACGAGAATACAAACCTACGAGGGTTATGAAGCTGCAAATTGCTGCTATGCCTATGGAGTTACTCCGTATATCTATGATCCTTCTATAAGTGAAGTTAAATTTGACGGTGAAGCCGTCGTGGGTATTCCTTTCCATTTTAAGGTAAGTACTAACTCTGAGACGGTATACCTGCGGTTGTTGAGTGAATCTGGTGCAGCCGTGAAGACTTGGGATTCCATTGACAGTATTTACGATTGGAATATCGATTATACCTTTGCCGGTGCTGGAAAACGCTCGCTCAGCTTTATCGCATCGCAGAACGGACTTGATTGGGGCCCAGCACAAAAATTCACTGTTAATGTGGCTGCTTCCGGGGCTTCGATCAACAGTGTCAAGTTCAATTCTTCTGCTAAGGTGGGCAGCCCTGTCGGCATCACGGTGACTACGCCCACCACAACAAAATATATCTCGATGTGCGATTCCACCGGCAAGGTCGTATACAAGACATGGACAAGCGGCTATACCGACAGCGGCTCCACAAGGACATGGAAGGTCAATTACAGCTTTGCAACGGCAGGCAACCGTGTGATGTACTTCAGGGCTTCTGCCGATAACAAGACCTTCAGCGCACTGAAGAGCGCCACCTGTGTGGTCGACCCGGCAACTCCCGTGATCAACAGTGTGAAGTTCAACAGTAATGCCACCGTCGGCAAGGCAGTCAGCATTACCGCCACAACCTCCACGAATGTGACCAGCCTTTCGATGTGTGCATCCAACGGCACGACAGTCTACAAGACCTGGACGAGCGGCTACAGCGACAGCAACGGCGTGAGAACATGGAATGTCAATTACACCTTCTCCGGTGCAGGTACGAGGACGATGTATTTCAAAGCCTCCGACGGAAAGACCGAAAGTGCCCTGAAGAGCGCAACCTGTGTGGTCAGCCCGGCAGCTCCCGTGATCAATAGCGTGAAGTTCAACAGTAATGCCACTGTCGGCAAGGCAGTCGGCATTACCGCCACAACCTCCACGAATGTGACCAGCCTTTCGATGTGTGCATCCAACGGCACGACAGTCTATAAGACCTGGACGAGCGGCTACAGCGACAGCAACGGCGTGAGAATGTGGAAGGTCGAATACTCCTTCGCTGGTGCAGGTACGAGAACGATGTACTTCAAGGCTTCTAATGGAACGAATACCAGCGCCCTTGTCAGTGCAAGCGTCGTTGTCAGCAAGGCAGCTGCCGAGCCCAAGGTAACCAGTGCTTCCTTCAACAGTGATGCCATCGTCGGCAAGGCAGTCAACATCACCGTAAAGACCACGACTGCTGCGAAGTATGTGCGGATGTGTGCCGAAAACGGCGGTACTGTCAAGACATGGAGCAGCGGCTACACTGACAACGGCGATGTGAGGACATGGAACCTCACATACAGCTTCAGCGGTGCGGGCAATCGCAGCCTGACCTTCAAGGCCTCTGCCGACAACAGCAAGTATGATGCAGGTGTTGTGGCAAAGGTGACGGTGAAGAAGGAAGAAACCGTTCCTTCGGTCAGCTATGCTTCGTTCAATGTGAGCTCGGCAAAGGTGAGCGAAAGTGTCGGTATTACCGTGATTTCCGGCGCCAATGCAACGACACTGGCTCTGTGTGCCGAGAACGGCGGCGTGGTCAAAACATGGAGCGCAAGCGGTAATTCCACCGTGAACGGTGATCTGCGTGTTTGGAACGTGAGTTACAGCTTCGGCGGCGCAGGAAACAGAAGCATTGGTTTCAAGGCGGCATCCTCCGTTGGCTACGGCAGCACGGTCACTGCGAATATCACCATTACAAAATAAGCGAATTCTACTGAAAATGAAACCTGTTGCAGAAACGGGTTTCATTTTTTTAGCGGATACGGGAACAAATTCGGGAACAAGCTGCGTCTAAATAATGTAATTTTATGTACATCTTCCGATGGAGGCATTGAGTATGAAAAGAAAGTTTGCACTGCTGCTGACACTGTTGCTGCTGTTGACGGGTTTTCCGTTGTTTGCACAGGCGGACAGCAGTGACTTCACGATTTCCAACGGCGTGCTGACCGGCTATTCCGGCCTTGGCGGTGCGGTGACGATCCCTTCGGGCGTGACCGGCATCGGTGCGAACGCCTTTCAGTACTGCGGCGAGATCACGAGCGTGGAGATCCCCTCGGGCGTGACAAGCATCGGATCGTATGCGTTCCGCGGCTGTGAAGCGCTCAGATCCGTCACCATTGCGAATACTGTCAGCTCCATCGGCAGCAATGCTTTTGAAGACTGTATCAGTCTTACCAATGTAGCACTGCCCACTTCACTGCGTGCGATTCCGGATTATGCGTTTGCCGACTGTCTGAATCTCAGTGAGGTATACATCCCTTACGGCGTGACAAGTATCGGCAATTATGCTTTCTCCGGCTGTGTCAGCCTGACCTCGCTGTCGGTGCCGTACAGCGTGAGCTCGCTCAGCAAGACGGCGTTTGTGGGCTGTGACAATCTCACAAATCTCTCTCTGCCCAGCCGCTTCAATACCCAAAGCGGCAGCATCGGCAGCACGGCAGCATGGTCGCTGGACAGCTATGGCTGCCTCACGATCACCGGCAGCGGTGTACTGTCCGTCAGCGAGATCCCGTGGCTGGCATATAAAGACTCCGTGCGGAGCGTGGTCATCGGCAGCGGCATCACCGGTATCGGTGACGTGTTTGCTCATCACAACAAGATCACCAGTGTGAGCCTGCCGGGCACACTGACCGCCATCGGCGACAGTGCATTTCTGGACTGCTCATCACTTACGAGCATTGCTTTCCCGAACAGCCTGAAATCCATCGGCGCCAATGCCTTCCACGGATGCTCTGCTCTTTCCTCTATTACTTACGGCTCGGGACTGACCTCCATCGGTCTGCAGGCATTTTCTGACTGTACGTCGCTTTCGTCGCTGACGCTTCCGGAAAGCGTCATGACGATCGGCGATGCGGCGTATTCCGGCTGCTCATCTTTGACAACGGCATATATCCCTTCCTCTACCGGCAGCATCGGCAGGAATATATTTATCTTCTGCCCGAGACTGACACGGGTCAATGTAAACAGCTCCAACGCTGCCTACTGCGGTGTGGACGGTATTCTGTATAACAAATCGAAGACCGAGGTCATCTGCTGCCCGGCAGGAAAGAGCGGCAGTGTCACGCTGGATGCCAATGTTACGACGATCGCTCCGCAGGCATTCTTCGGCTGCAGCGGCATTACTTCTGTGACCGCCGGTACGGCACTGAATGAGATCGACGGCTATGCTTTCGGTTACTGTACGTCGCTTTCATCGATCACGCTGCCCGATTCCGTAGCGCTGATCGACGGCACGGCATTCCACGGCTGCTCTGCGCTTTTTGCAAAGGTCGGCAAGAACAGCTATGCGGAGACTTTCTGTAAGAATCACGGTATTCCCTATGCCTATACCGTACCTACGGTGATCAGTGCCTCATTTGACGGCGATGCCGTCGTCGGCAGACCGGTGGGAGTCACTGTGGAAACACTGACCTCGGCAAGCTATGTCAAGATGTTCAGTGAGGCTGGTGCTGCTGCGGCAGTTTGGAGCAGCGGCTATACCGACAGCGGCACGCGAAGAGTGTGGCATCTGAAGTACACCTTCAGCGGTGCAGGCGACAGAAAGCTGACATTTAAGGCTTCCTCGGATAACAGTATTTACGGGAATGGTGCAGAAGCTCTTGTTAAAGTTAGAGTGCAGCGTCAGAATGACGTACTGAATGCTTCCGTAGCCTCCGGATACAAGCCCTATGCCAAGACTCCCGTTACAGTAGTCACTCCGATCGGTGCCGTTGCGGTCAGAATGTATGATGAAAACGGTATACAGCTTGCCGAATGGACGGATGGCTATACTGATGCTGACAGTAAGCGTACATGGAATGTAACGTATGCTTTTGAAACGGCAGGAACACATAAGATTGTGTTTAAGGCCAGCACCGATGGCAAAGAGTATGGTGATGGATTGTCGGTTTCCGGTGTGACAGCAATGCCCGGTGCTAATGACATGCTTTATGCAGCATTTGCTTCGGATGCAAAGGCAGGTGTTCCCGTCAGTGTGACTATCAAGACTTCCACCTCGGCCAAGTATGTTACCATGTATAGCGAGGGCGGAGTTGGAGCAAAGACCTGGACGAGTGGCTATACGGATAACAGTGGTGTACGCACGTGGAAAGTCGAGTATACTTTCACCGGGCCCGGTAACCGCAGTCTGACCTTTAAAGCAAGTACCGATAAAACCACGTACGGGAATGGCGTAACAGCGAATGTAAATGTTGCAAAACCCGGAGCAACCGAAGTTTTGAGTGCAGCATTTGGAGCAAAGATCAGTGCGGACCGACCCAATACCATTACGGTGGTAACCTCCACTCAGAGCAAGTACCTTTCTGTATATGTCTCCAAAGAAGGAGAAACTAAAGTATTTACTGGCAATTATAAGGATAACGGATGTCTGCGTACGTGGACGATTGAATATACATTCGATTGTCTCGGAAGTACCGGAGTGCTCTTCCGGGCATCAACAGATGGATCAACCTATGGAACTGCACTTGAAAAGAGCATTACCGTCAGTGAATGTGAGCCTGATGTAGTGTTCAGTGCAGCATTTGACGGAAGCGCTAAAACTGGATGCCCGATATCTCTGTTTGTGACTACTCCCACCGGCACAAAGAGTGTAGCACTTTGTTCAGAAAACGGAAGTGTAGTCGGAGTATGGAAAAACGGTTATTCCGATAGCGGCAGAACCCGTAAATGGGAATTGGAGTACTGCTTTGTCGGTGCAGGCAACAGAAAGCTTTCTGTCAAAGCTTCCGGAGACGGCAGTAACTATGGTGCAAATTATCCTGTCAATGTGACTGTGGTGGAATCCAAACCCAATGAGGTTTTCTCGGCTGTATTCGACAACAGTGTGGTGGCGGGCGAAACGGCTACGCTGACTGTTGTAACGCCTACATCGAGCAAGTATGTCCGGTTGTGCACTGAAAGCGGAGGAAATGCAAGGACATGGACGAGCGGTTACACCGACAGCGGCAAAACCAGAACATGGAACCTCAGCTATTCTTTCGTCAATGCGGGATCCAGAAATCTTTCCGTAATGGCCTCCGGTGATAATTCCGATTACGGCTCCGGTGTACAGGTGCATGTTGAGGTATGTCCTGCGGTGAATACTGCAGTATTCGCTTCGAATGTTACTGTCGGTATGAAGGCGAAACTGACTGTGACTACATCAACTGCAGCAAAATATATAAGAGTCAGTGATGAAAATGGCAATGTCTTGACAACTGCAACTACAGGATATGTTGATGCTAACGGTGTAAGAACATGGTCGACTTCTGTCACTTTGACCGACGGCAGTCATAGCTGTAAGGTGGCTGCATCCTGTAACGGAAGCAATTACGGATCCGGAAAAACTGTATCAGTTATGGTATATCCTTCCGTGATCAGTGCAGCGTTTGATAATGCATATGCAGGGGAGAACGTTTCCGTTCGTGTTGTAACGACGACCGGAGCAAAGTACATATCAATGTACGCCGAAGACGGAGGTCGTGCCGCTACCTGGAGCAGCGGTTATACCGACAGCGGTTCACAGCGCATTTGGAATATCAGTTACAAGTTTGTAAACGGCGGCAACCGGACGTTGACCTTCAAGGCTTCCGCAGATAATTCTGCTTACGGCGAGGGTGTTGCGGTCAAGGTTAACCTGCTGCCCCGATTGAGTGAGGCATCATTTACCGAGAGCGCCGTGGTGGGTATTCCGGTCACGCTCCGTGTTGTCACTTCGACGGCAGCCAAGTATGTTACCCTCTATGCCGAGAACGGCGGATTGGTAAAGAAATGGTCGAGCGGCTATACCGACAGCGGTACGCAGCGGACATGGCTGCTATCCTATACATTCTCCGGTACGGGTTACCGCAAGCTGACCGTGAAGGCTTCGGCAGACGGCACGAACTTCACATCTGCTCTTGCTGTGAATGAGGCGGTCAACCCCGTAGTACCCGTTGTCAATTCTGCAGCCTTTACACAGAGTACCGTTCAGAAGGGGACAGCCGTGGGAATCTGCGTCACCACCAGCAGCAATGCCAAAAAGCTTGCCCTTTGCAGCGAGAGCGGCAGTGTGTGCAAGGTATGGTCGGCGGACGGCAATTCCACGGTCAGCGGCAATGTCAGAACATGGAACGTGAGCTATGCCTTCGGCGGTGCCGGTAACAGAAGCATCGGCTTCCAAGCTTCTGCAGACAGTTCGACCTATGGCGGTATCCGATCCGCTGCGATCACCGTCACAAACTAAATGATATTTAACAGAAGAAACGCTTGACTTTTTGATCCCATTGGAGTATAATACATAACTGTTGACTGGGTGTAGCGCAGTTTGGTAGCGTGCTTGAATGGGGTTCAAGAGGCCGGAAGTTCGAATCTTCTCACCCAGACCAAAACTCTCATTTGCGGAATGCGAATGAGAGTTTTTTGTTGTCAATCTACTTGACAGTCAGCATCGGTATTGGTATAATATCGGTATAACAAAACGAAAACAAACGAAAGGTGACTGTTATGGAAAACATTCCTCTTTTTGAATATGATGACGGCGCAGCGATCATAGAGCCGACCCATGAGGCCATTCCGGTGAAGCTGCCCGAAAAGGCGGTGTTTGCCTTTGTCGGCGATACTGTCAGGGAATATGCCAGGGAGCATGATCTGCGTGTCGTCAGCGAGTTTCAAACCATTACGAAGCGATTCCCCATTTATGTGGGCAGCATCAGCGGCGAGGAATATGTTCTCTGTGAGGCACCGCTGGGTGCCCCTGCGGCAGTTCAACTGCTGGACTGGTTGATCGGTTACGGCGTGAAGAAGATCGTGGCAACGGGTTCCTGCGGCGTACTGACCGATATCCCGGAAAACTCCTTCCTGATCCCCGTGGATGCGGTGAGGGATGAGGGCACGTCCTATCATTATCTGCCTGCGGCAAGAACCGTGGAAACGGCACGGTCTGTGGTGAATGCGCTCAAAAAGACATTGAATGAAAAAACACTGCCTTATACCGAGTGCAGAACGTGGACGACCGATGCCTTTTATCGTGAGACGAAGAAAAAGACGGAGCAGCGCATCAAAGAAGGCTGCATGTGCGTCGAGATGGAGTGTGCGGCGCTGGCAGCTTGTGCAAAGTTCAGAGGCGCCGAATTCGGACAGCTGCTGTTTACGGCAGACAGTTTGGCCGATGCAGATGCCCACGATTGCAGAGACTGGGGCAGCCAGTCGCTGATTCCGGCGCTGAAGCTGTGTATTGAAACCATCCCCAATATGTAATTTGATGATATACGGAGGTTGAAAAAATGTCGATCAAACTGACTTTCTCAAAGCCCCGGATGGTACTGGATGTTCCTGCGTATTTCCCCAACGTCATCAAGCTTCGCAGCGGCGAGCTGTTCGTTCAGCTGATGTGGGGCGATGACAGAAGACCCAATCAGGAAGAATATGAGGACTTTTATGCCTTTGACAAGCCCACTACTGCGGAGGATTGGCAGAAATACAACGACAAACACCACACGGATGGCAAGTATGTACACGTTCTGTCCGGCAACTGGGCAAAGAGCACCGACGGCGGAAAGACGTTTGAACCCACCTGCCTGCCGCCCATTATCGAGTACACGCAGCTGGATAACGGCGATGTGATCGGCCTGCAGTGGTATACCTATCATGACAAGGACGGCAATCCCGTTGCACGCTCCTGGACCTCGCATGACGGCTGCAAGAGCTGGGATGCCCCTTATGACATCCCCATGATCGCACCTCCCTTTGAGTGGGAAATGAACGTGCCGCACCGCCGCATCATTCCTCTGGGCGGCGAGAGCTTCCTTGTACTGGTATACGGCCGGCTCAAGGGCGACAAGCATGACCGCTCGATGGTGTTCCGCACGATCGACAACTTCAAGACCCTGCACTATTATTCCACCTGCGGCATGTGGCATGAGGGCATTGAGAATCCCGCAGGCCTCAATGAGACCGACATGGTGCGCACGAATGACGGCAGGCTCCTGTGCGTGATGCGCAACGAGAGCTTTATGCCGATGTGGCAGACCCACTCCATCGATGACGGCGCCACCTGGACGCCCGTCGTGCGGTTCCCGGAGCGGGGTGTTGATCCGGCGCTGTGCAAGCTGCAGAACGGCGTGATCGTATGCAGCTACGGCCGTCCCGGCGTCAACGTGATGTTCAGCGAAGACAACGGCGACAACTGGGAGAAGCGCAGCATCATCCTGCTGGCAAAATGGGAGCAGGACGGCAGCGACATTCAGGCCAATCAGTTCCCGCTGATGCGTTCGTGCAGCTATACCGACGTGGTAGAGACCTCGCCCAACACCGCTACCGTGTTCTATTCCGCTCCGGCAGACTGGAATGACGACCCTGCAAAGACGCCGTGGAACATCAAGGAGCGCAAGGATTTCAGAATCTATGCGGTGGATGTGAAGGTCGAAAAGGAATAAGGGGAGGATCATACAATGAAAAAGATAGTATCTCTGCTGCTCGTGCTGCTGCTGGCATCCGTGTCCTTTGCCTGTGCAGGGGAGTTGAAATATAAGGAGTTCGTCAGCGAAAACGGCGGCCTGACCGACGACAACGGTACTCCCGTGACCTCGTACAGTATGGAGCGCCTGTTCCTCAAGTCCCAGAATCAGGGCGGCGACATTCTGGACGGACTGTATTATACCTCCACCGAGGGCATGCTCACCGTGATCGATATGGAGACAAGTAAGAGCGTGGGCGCCATGCTGCTGGCCAAGAGCGAGGAACTGACCAACGGTTCCAAGGTGACGCAGCCCCACTGCAACAGCCTGTCGGCACATCCTGCGGAGGGCTTTGACTATCCGCTGATCTATACCAATTGCTACAGCGACAAGCAGAACTGTCTGGCGACCCTGTGCGTCTATTCCCTCGATACCGAGCTCAACAAGCGGGGCAAGGAAGTATTCGCCAGCAAGCTGGAGCAGGTCATCCGCATCGGCTTCAGCGATTCGACCCCGTGGCTCAGCACGAGCGGCGGTGACAAGTTCCCCTACGGCAACTTCGTCGTGGACAGCGACAACGGCCTGCTGTATGCCATCGATACCAAGTCCGGCGACGACTGCACCACCTTCTTCGTATTCCCGCTGCCCGAGCTTTCGGCAGGCGAGTATGACGAGAAGCTGGAGTGCAATGTGCTTTCACTGATGCCCGAGGATGCGCTGTACACCTTCGATACGCCCTATATCAACACCGTGCAGGACGCCGAATACCATGACGGCAAGCTGTATATCGTTGCGGGTATGGCAAACAGCCCGGACGAGCAGCCTGCCAGCATGCACGTGATCGACACTGTCAACAAGTGCCGTGTGGCATTCTTCGATCTCATCGGCGACGGCTATACGGCAGAGCCCGAAATGATCAGCTGGTATGACGGTTCCTTCTATTTCAGCCAGTACGGCGGTACAACTT
>JAZLHZ010000342.1:0-3077 GCA_045617085.1 Clostridia bacterium | reverse complement strand
AACGAGAATACTACCATTTGGAATATCTTCCCTGCATCTCTGCTGCCTGCTGCTTCCTTCTCTGCATCCGCTGCAATGGATCAGGACTTTGTAAACAGCTGGGAAGAGGGCTGGGAATCTCAGGATATTGCTAAACATAAGTCTTATCTTTCTGCTAATAATGCGGGACAGAGAGGTTTCAATGGTGAGCAGCCTGAAGAAATGTTCTACAGCCCGACCTACACGTTGGAGGAGACTGATCAGATTAACGATACCATCAATTCTGTCAAAACCTACGTGAATGAGGCTCTCGGTGCATTCGTTACTGGAACGAAGGATCCCGTGGCAGATTGGGATGAGTACATCGCAAATCTTGAGGCTGCCGGCCTGCAGGATTGGCTGGATGTAGCACAGATCTGCTATGACAGAAGCAAGTAACTGATTGACTTATCCCGTCCCCTGCGCTATAATTGGTGCAGGGGACTTTTACAAGATAGAAGGAGGAATCAACATGCCGGTAAAGGTCGGTCTTCGCCATATCGAGTTATGGAACGATACGCTGGAAAACAAGGTGCTGGAATATGAAAAGGAACAGGTGGAGCCGGGTCAGATCGTGTTCTACGGCCCTTCGTATTATACAAGGTGGTCGGAGCAGTACGGCGCCGTGCCGCTGCGTGAGGTCATCAGAGGCGACAGCGGAAAGCCCTGCTGCGTGAACCGGGGCTTCGGCTCCAGCTGTGCAGAGCATCAGCTGTACTATTATCCCCGAATGGTGCGTCCGCTGAATCCTTCGGTGCTGGTGTATGAGAGCTTTGCCAACGGCGGCAGCTTCGGATACACGCCGGAGGAGACCTTTGAGCTGGCGCAGCGGGTCATGATCTATGCCAAAACGGATTTCCCGGGGATCCGTATCTACATCGCCGGGCCGCATCCATCCGTCAACCAGACCGCAGAGGCGCTGGAGCGGAAGAGGAAGTATGCCGCATACCTGAAAGAGTTTGCGGAGAATACGCCGGACTGCAGCTATATCGATGTGTTCAATTATGCGCCGCTGTACAGAGACGACGGCACGCTGAATGCGGATATGTTCGTTGCGGACGGCGTGCACTTCAGCAACGAGGGCTATAGGGTGATCACGGAGCTGTATAAAGAGGCGCTGAAGGACGAATTGAAGCGGTTCTGACGAATAAATGTATATTCATTTGTTAAACATAGGATAAATGAATAAGTGAGTACTTGAAATTGCAAAAATAAGTGGTATAATACCTCACATAATACTCATTTGAAGAATGCACTACTCGAAAATGCATCAAATGATTTATGTGAGGTATAATTATGAATAAAAAGCCCTATTCGGAAATGTCGCTTACCGAGATGCGTGCAGAGCTGGAGACACTGCGCAGCGAATACAGAAGCTATCAGGAGCGGGGACTGCAGCTGAACATGGCCCGAGGCAAACCCTGCGCCGAGCAGCTCAATCTTTCGATGGGCATGATGGACGTGCTTTCCGGCGACAGCGACCTGCACTGTGACGACGGCACCGACTGCCGCAATTACGGTGTGTTGGGCGGCATCGACGAAGCGAAGGCGCTGCTGGGCGCAATGATCGAGGTGCCTGCCGAAAACATCATGATCTACGGCAACTCCTCTCTGAACGTGATGTACGATACGATCTCCCGGGCGATGACCCACGGCATCATGGGAAATACCCCCTGGTGCAAGCTGGACAGAGTGCGCTTCCTGTGTCCCGTGCCCGGCTATGACCGCCATTTTGCGATCACGGAGTATTTCGGCATCGAGATGGTGAACGTGCCGATGACCGACAAGGGTCCGAACATGGACGTGGTCGAAGGCCTTGTTTCCAATGACGACAGCATTAAGGGCATCTGGTGTGTGCCCAAGTATTCCAATCCCTCCGGCATCACCTATTCCGAGGAGACAGTCAAGCGGTTTGCAAGGCTGCGTCCGGCGGCGAAGGATTTCAGGATCTACTGGGACAACGCATACTCGGTGCATCACCTGTACGAGAACGATCAGGATTACCTTATCGAGATCCTGGATGAGTGCAAGCGGGCGGGCAATCCCGATCTGGTCTACAAGTTCACCTCCACCTCAAAGATCAGCTTCCCCGGCTCCGGCATTTCCGCCGTCGCAACGTCGCTGAACAATCTGGCGGATATCAAGAAGCAGGTAGGCGTTCAGACCATCGGCCATGACAAGGTGAACCAGCTGCGCCATGTTCGCTTCTTCAAGGATCTGAACGGCATTACCGAGCACATGAAAAAGCATGCCGACATCCTGCGCCCCAAGTTCGAGCTGGTGGAGCGGGTATTCGACGAAGAGCTGGGCGGTCTGGAGATCGGTGACTGGACGAATCCCAAGGGCGGCTATTTCATTTCGTTCAACTCGCTGCAGGGCTGCGCCAAGGCCATCGTGGGCCGCTGCAAGAAGGCAGGCGTGGTGCTGACCGAGGCGGGCGCCACCTATCCCTACCATCACGATCCGCTGGACTCCAACATCCGCATTGCCCCCTCGTATCCGTCGCTGAACGACCTCGAGACGGCGGCAAGGATATTTACGATATCGGTCAAGATCGAAAGCCTGAAAAAGATGATGGACATCGGCTCGGCAGCGGACGACTGATCGGGGGAATCGGGGCATTTTACTAACAATTTTCACCATATCTATTGCAAAGACATGCTTATTGTGATATAATTCATACATACCCCGAAAAGGGGAATATGAAGGAGGGAAACTTACATGAAGAAGTTCCTTGCTATTCTTCTGGCTGCTATGCTGCTCGTTTGCTCCGTAGCTGTTGCAGAATCCGTCAACCCCGACGATATCGAAGATACCGTTGCGTCCGCAGACGGCACCTACGAGATCGCTTTCGTTACCGACGTCGGTCAGCTGAAGGACAAGTCCTTCAACCAGGGCACCTGGAACGGCGTGAAGCAGTATGCTTACGAGAACGGCCTGACCTACAAGTACTATCAGCCCGCCAACGGTGCTGAGGCTACCGATGACGACCGCTACGACGCCATGAAGGCTGCCTGCGAAGGCGGCGCCAAGATCGTTGTTTGCGCCGGCTTCATGCA
>JAZLHZ010000341.1:0-3235 GCA_045617085.1 Clostridia bacterium | reverse complement strand
CAACATGAACGGCCAGGGCATCACCTTCCTGGATACGCCCGGTCATGAAGCCTTCACCGCCATGCGTGCAAGAGGCGCCATGGCTACCGATATCGCCGTTCTGGTCGTTGCGGCGGACGACGGCGTCATGCCCCAGACCATCGAGTCCATCAACCATGCAAAGGCGGCCAACGTTCCCGTCATCGTCGCCATCAACAAGTGCGACAAGCCCACCGCCAATCCCGAGCGTATCCGTCAGCAGCTCACCGAGTACAACCTGGTTGCCGAAGAGTGGGGTGGCGACACCATGATGGTGGAAGTTTCCGCACATACCGGCATGGGCGTCGATCAGCTGCTGGAAAGCATCCTGATCCTGTCCGAGGTGCAGGAGCTGAGGGCCAACCCCAACCGCAAGGCCCGCGGCATTATCATCGAGGCCAAGCTGGACAAGGGCAGAGGCCCCGTGGCCACCGTACTGGTACAGAACGGCACACTGAAGATCGGCGATACCATCATTGCCGGTACCGCCTTCGGCCGTGTCAGAGCCATGGTCAACGACAGAGGCGAGCGGGTCAAGACCGCAGGTCCCTCCATGCCCGTCGAGGTCATCGGTTTCAATGACGTTCCTTCCGCAGGCGACATCATCAGCGCTGTGGACGATGACAGACTCAGCCGTCAGGTCGCCGAGGAGCGCAAGGACAAGCTCCGTGCCGCCCTCATCAAGACCCAGCAGAAGACCTCACTGGACGATTTGTTCAATCAGATTTCCGAAGGCCAGATCAAGGACCTCAACATCATTGTCAAGGCAGACGTGCAGGGCTCTGTCGAGGCCGTCAAGCAGTCGCTGGAGAAGCTCACCAACGAAGAAGTCCGTGTGCGCTGCATCCACGGCGGTGTAGGCGCCATCACCGAGACCGACGTCATGCTGGCAGCCGCTTCCAACGCCATCATCATCGGCTTCAACGTGCGTCATGACAATATCGTCCGTGACCTTGCCGAGAAGGAAAGCGTCGAGATCCGCCTGTACCGTGTCATCTACAACGCTATTGAGGATGTGCAGGCCGCCATGAAGGGTATGCTGGCACCCAAGTTCAAGGAAGTCATCATCGGCCGTGCGGAAGTCCGTCAGATCTATCACGTTTCCGGCGTGGGCACCGTTGCGGGCTGCTATGTTACCGACGGCAAGCTGGCCAGAAACTGCAGCGTCCGTCTGCTGCGTGACAACATCGTTATCACAGAGACCAAGCTGGGCTCCCTGAAGCGCTTCAAGGACGACGCCAAGGAAGTTGCCACCGGCTATGAGTGCGGCTGCGGCCTGGAAGGCTATAACGACGTCAAGGAAGGCGACGTGTTCGAGTGCTTCCAGATGGAAGAGATCAAGCAGTAAGCAGTCGGCATCATAATGTCATGCTGAATTAAATAGGCTGAGCCGCCTGAAAGTGCAGAAGCTGAAAGCGGGTGCATTTTCGGCGGCTTATCCGTTAATAGAAGAGATTAAGGAGAAAACCAATGCCCGCATACGAAAGAACCGACAGAATATCCGAAGAGATCCGCCGTGAGGTGGATAAGATCATTCGGGAAGACGTGCGTGACCCCAGAGTCAGCGGCACCTTCAGCATCGTGCGTGCCGAGACCACGAGGGATCTGCGCTATTGCAAGCTGAGGATCAGCATCATGGAAGAGGAAAAGCGCCCCGGATTCATGACGGCGCTGAAGAACGCCGCCGGGTTTATCCGCAGGGAGCTGGGTCACAACATGGATCTGCGCTATACTCCCGAGCTGATATTCATTCTGGACACCAATATCGAATACGCTGCTCATGTGAACGAACTGCTGAAGCAGGCGGAGGCGAAGCGAGTTGAGGAATAATGAGGCACTGAAGCAAGTCGTTGCTTTTCTGAAGAGGAACGACGATTTCCTGCTGCTGACCCATAAGCATCCCGATGGCGACTGCCTCGGCAGCGCACTGGTTTTGCATTGCGTACTGGAAAAGCTGGGCAAGCGCAGCTGTGTGTGCAACATCGACGAGGTGCCCATGTACATCAGCATGCTGCCGCAGGAGAAGATCTGCGGCAAGACCGCACTGCCCTTTGTTCCGAAGGCACAGGTGTTCGTGGACTGCTCCGATGCTGAAAGAGCCGGCTGTGAGGACATTTTTGACAACAGCCTGCCCACGGCGTGCATCGATCATCATTCCACCGCCAATACCGAGTTTGAGGCGGCATATATCGATGCGGATGCGGCAGCCTCGGGCGAACTGGTGTATGACGTGATGAAGGAGCTGGGCGTACAGCCCGATGCCGAGATCGCTCTGTATCTGTATGTGGCGATCTCCACCGACAGCGGCAACTTCAGTTTTTCCTGCACCAACCGGGACACCTTCACCATCGCTGCCGAGTGCCTGAATTACGGCATCGACCTGGACAGTCTGAACTACGAAATGTTCCGCAAGCGCACGAGAGAGCGCACGAGGCTCCTCGGCAGGGCGCTGAGCGGCATCCGCTATCTTTGCGGCGGAAGATTTGCGCTGATGATCCTTCGTCAGGAGGATTTTGAGGTGACCGGTGCAGGCTTTGCGGACACCGAGGGTGTGGTGAATTACGGCATCGACACCGCAGGTGCAGCCGTTGCCGTGCTGGCGGTGGAGCAGGGCGATATCGCCAAGTTCAGCTTCCGCTCCAGAGGCGAAGTGAATGTCGCAAAGCTTGCCAAAAGCTTCGGCGGCGGCGGTCACGAGCGGGCTTCCGGCGCCAGCATCAAGGGCGATTTTGATACGGCAGTCGAACAGGTGATGCAGGCCTGCATCAGAGAAACAGGGGAATAGATCAATGGACGGTTTTCTGAATGTATATAAGCCGCTGGGCATCACGTCAAGCGATGCGGTGCTGATGGTGAGAAAGCTGCTGCCCAGAGGCACGAGAGTCGGTCACGGCGGTACGCTGGACCCCGAAGCCGAGGGCGTGCTGCCCGTGTGCATCGGCAAGGCTGCCCGTCTGTTTGACTATATCATCGACAAGCAGAAGACATATATCGCCGAGCTGAAGCTGGGCGTCACCACCGACACGCAGGATGCTGTGGGAAATGTCACGACAGAGTTTATTGAGATCTATAATCTGGATAATACAAGGCCCGTGATAGAACTGGCAACAGGAACAGATATCTTTAATTCGGCAGGGGAAGCGTATGCGTGGAAGATTGATGTGACCGGAAACGATATCAACAGCTTACTTTCCAAAGCAGGATCCGGCATTACCGG
>JAZLHZ010000340.1:0-4129 GCA_045617085.1 Clostridia bacterium | reverse complement strand
ATACTTGTACTCGTTTCCAAACTGAATCAACACGTTTTCTGAAGAATGGAGCAATGCCTTCAAGCGAAAATCATGAATGTGAGAGTTTTCCGAATTCGTCCTGCGCAATTGGGCGATGTATTTTTCGGCTTCTTCAGCATCTTCCTTAGTCCGACTATCGAGCAGAACATTGCATTTTGCCACCAAAAAGCTCTCCGCTTTATTGCGCTCAACAATGGCCTGTACGCCCGATTCGGAGAAGAACATTCTCGGCACGAATTTGAGGGCGCTGGTCTCCAGCAGTGTTACCGTCAGAAGGTCGCTCGCCATCTGACTGGGGCCGTAGAACACCGTTCCCAGCACGATGATCAGGCCGATCACGAGGCACAGGATCGCCGTAAAAATGCTCAGTATCGTGCGCCGGATGATGCGGTTGCGTCGCTTTTTTTTCTTCAAAAGCTGCTTTTTTGTCAGCTTTTTCGGATGCTTTTTTGTGTTTTTCACTGCTTTTACGGCCCGTTTTCCGGTAACGCTCAGCAGCTCGCCCGTGAGGCTCATCACTTCCTTCACGGAGGATTTGGAATTGTCTGACATAAGACCCCTCATTGCCATACTTACTTTATTTTACATTATAGCACGATGGGAAGGGAATTGCAATAAATAGGATGTTACTTTTCAGTTCAATGCACTCCCGTACAGAAAAAGCCAACGGAGAGAGCAAGCTCCCGCCGTTGGCAGAAAAGCGATGATTTACAGCTTGATGACGGAGTTCTCCACGCCGCCCTTCCGGAAGTCGGGCATGTCGATGGTGCGGCCGCCGTTCATGACGGAAAGCTCAGACAGCAGACCGACCGCCGTCCATTCGCAGGCCTGATAGATATCGATATCGGGCTTGGTGCCGTTGCGGACGGCATTGACGAAGTCCTCGACCAGGAAGAAGTCGCCGCCGCCGTGACCGGCGTGGTTCTGCTCCTCAGTAGCCTTGCGGTAACGCTCGGGCAGATACTCGTTGAAATCGTTCAGATCACGCCAGTGCGCATGATCGACATCCTCGCCCAGCGAATCCAGCCATACGATGTTCTTGCCTCCGTGCTCACGGGCGCTCTCGAAGCAGCCCTTGGTGCCCTGCAGCTGATAGCCTGTCATGTTGTGGGGACGGGGCGATACACAGTCCACACGCACCTTGACGAGCTTGCCGCTCTCCATCTGGCACATGGTGACGGAGGTGTCGTCCTGACGCAGGCCGTTGTGATGTCCGGCAGAGAAGGTGCTGATGGAGGCAATGCGCTCATCCTTGAACCACTGCATCATGGGTCCGAGAGAGTGCGTCGGATAGAAGGTGCCCCGCTTGCCCAGCTGCCAATAGGTACGCCAGGAGGTCTTGCCGTTGGGATAGGTCATCAGACTGCGGACATTGTGCAGATATTCGCACTCGCCGTAGTACACTTCGCCGAACAGGCCCTGACGGACCATTTCACGGATCTGCTGGCAATAGGGCATATAGGCATAGTTCTCTGCGTACATATAGGTCTTTCCGCTCTTTTCCACGGATTCCTTCAGCCACCACAGTTCGTCCATCGTGACGCCTGCGGTGACCTCGCTGAGGACGTGCTTGCCCGCTTCCAGTGCGGCAATGGCCTGCGGCACATGGCACTGCATGGGCGTGGCGATGACGACGGCATCGATATCGGACTCGATCATATCGTCAAACACCCGGTAGGTGTGCGGAATATCGTACTTCTTGGCAGTAGTGTCCAGAAGCTCCTGATCCAGATCGCACATGGCGACAACTTCAACATCATCCAGCGCCTTGAAGCCCATCATCGTGGAAAGGCCTCTTCCTCCGGCAATACCGACTTTCAACATAACCGATGATCTCCTTTTTTATATTATTTGTTTTTATCAGTCTACTGCGTTCTCGACATACATGCGGTAGGTCTCCTCGGGAAGTACATCCTTCAGGATCTCCGCCGCCGCACTGTATTCGTTGGCATGCTTCAGCACCGGATGCGTATCCCGCACCGGATGGAAGCCCAGCCGCATATACAGGCCCAATGCCTTGTGGCTCCAGGTCTGCGTATCCAGATATACATTGCAGCCCGGCTCCAGCTCGGCAATACGCTTCATCGCCCAGGTGACGACTGCACGGCCCAGTCCCTTGTTCTGATGATTCGGATCGGTACAGACCCAGTGCAGTCTTCCGTAGCGCACGCCGTTCTCCTCAAAGAACCACGCCATGGACGTCGCCACGGGCGTGCCGTCCGGAGCGCAGATGAAGATCTGGCGCTGCTTCAATTCATCCGCCTGAGGAAGGAACGCCTTTGTGAAATACGCCTCGCCGTCCGCTTCGGCCTTGAATTCGTCGACGATGGTCATCAGGCGTGCCCATTCCTTCACATCTGCTTCGTTTTGATAGTAGCGGAAAAAGTAGCCCTCCGGGAGCTTCGGATCTGCCGCTGCTGCGATCTCCGCCGGCGAAATGACCAGCGTGATACTCTTTCGGGGCAGACTTTTGTCTGCGGTCAGCGGTGCCGCCTTTGTGTATGTCATCATTCTCCTCCGTTATCCTTTGATGCCCAGTATCTTCGATACGTTGCTCTGGATCTTTGCCGCCACTTCGGGCTTGTTCATGGTGTACACATGGACGTTGTTGATGCCGTTGGCGAACAGGTCGATGATCTGATCGGTGGCATAGATGATGCCGGCCTGCTTCATGGCCGCCGGAGACTCGCCGAACTTGTCCACGAGACTCTTGAACCGCTGGGGCATGAAGGAGCCGCTCATCTTGATAGCCCGCTCCACCTGCTTGGCATTGGTGATGGGCATGATGCCCGCCACCACCGGCACGGTGATGCCCGCCTCGCGGAGCTTGTACATGAAGTTGTAGAAAAGATTATTGTCGAAGAACATCTGCGTGGTGAGGAACTGTACGCCCGCATCCACCTTTTCCTTCAGGTGCAGGATATCCTCCTTCTGGTTGGTGCTTTCGGGATGGATCTCGGGATAGCAGGCGCCGCCGATGCAGAAGTCTGCCCCGCTCTCCTTCAATTCACGAACCAGCTCCACTGCATGATGATAGGCCCAACCGCTTCTGTCAGCGTCCAGCAGGGCTTCGGGAATATCGCCCCGCAGCGCCATGACGTTTTCGATGCCTGCCGCCTTGAAGTCCGCAATGCGCTCGTGCACGGTCTCTCTGGTGGAGGATACACAGGTGAGGTGCGCCAGTGTGGGCACGCCGTTGGTCTGCATGATGTTTTTGGCGATTTCCAGCGTGAACTTGCTGGTGCCGCCGCCTGCGCCGTAGGTGACCGACATGAATGCCGGATTCAGCCGGGCGATCTCCTCGGTAGCGGTCTTCACACTGTCAAATACGCTGTCCGTTTTAGGCGGGAACACTTCAAAGGATAGGGAGGGCTTGCCGCCGTTGAGAATATCTATAACTTTCATATACTCTGCCTCTTTTGGTAAATTTTGCTCATTATAACACTTTTTTATAGTTTCGTCAAGAAGAAATTTCAGGGCACGGTCGGTTTTCCTCTTGCATTTTTCAATCGGTATGTTATAATGGCAGTGTTGCAGATTATACCCCGTCTAACAGGAAAAGAAAGGATGATACGAGTATGAATACCGTTACCACCGACTTCTCGAAGACCATCGGAACGATCCGCCCTCTGCACGGCGTAAACAGCGGTCCCCGCACCTACTCCTTCTTCCACAACACCAGCGAATACTTTGTCGAGGCAGGCATCCCCTTCTCCCGCCTGCATGATACCGAATACCCCTACGGCAGCGGCCATTTCGTAGATATCCCCTGCATCTTCAAAAACTGGGATGCGGACGAACACGACCCCGCCAGCTATGATTTCACCTTCACCGACATGTACCTTCAGGCGATCCTCGATGTCGGCACCAAACCCTTCTATCGTCTCGGCGTCTCCATCGAGCATGCACCCATCAAGCGCTTCGTTTTCCCGCCCAAGGACTATGACAAGTGGGCCCGCATCTGCGAGCACATCATCCGTCACTACAATGAGGGCTGGGCAAACGGCCACGAGTGGGGCATCGAGTACTGGGAGATCTGGAACGAGCCCGAAGGCGGCGGCGGAGAGCATTCCTGTATGTGGGGCGGTACGGACGAGGAATACTTCCG
>JAZLHZ010000339.1:0-3163 GCA_045617085.1 Clostridia bacterium | reverse complement strand
ACGTTCTTCAAGGAGAACGTGATCCACCGGGTGAATGTTTCGGCAACCGGTGCGCACCAGATCATCGAGATGCCCGCAAGAGGCGTACAGAAGGGATCGGCAAGGTCACTGGCGATTATCGACGAGACACTCTACTACAAGAGCAGAACCGACGTCTGCGCTTACCAGGGGTCTTTCCCGGAGAGCATTTCCAATGCGCTGGGAGATGAAAAATACTACAACGCCAGGGCAGGCGTATTCGGAAGCCGGTATTACATCTGCATGCAGGATGAGAGAAACAGCTGGCATCTGTTCGTGTTCGACGCAAAGAAGGGGCTGTGGATCCATGAGGACGGACTGAAGGTCAACTTCTTCACCAAGGTGGACGACGAGCTCTACGCCATGACGGACGCTTCCATGACGGGGCTGAACGGCGTGGTCGGAACGCAGGAAGAGGACTTCCGGTGGGAAGGAATCACGGGGATCATCCATTATGAGAGATCCGTCAGCAGCTATTCGGCGAACATGGCGAGCATCCGGTACATCTCCAGATATGATATCCGGGCAAAGATGCCGCTCGGATCGGAGATGGACGTGTACATCGAGTATGACTCCTCCGGGCAGTGGGAGTATGCAGGAAGCATGAAGATGACGGCAACCAGAATGGTGATGTTCCCGGTGCGTCCGAAGCGATGCGACCACCTGCGGATCAGGTTCTGCGGGAAGGGAGACATCCGGCTGATGTCCGTCTCATACAACCTGGAGAAAGGAACGGACATCCGATGAACAGTTTGATCGACATGCCGCCGATGCTGAAGGACGGAAACAACGCTGATCTTGTGGCCATGCGGAACTATCTGATAAGACTTGCGCAGAGCCTGACGGCTGTTGAAAATGCGCCGGGAACGAGCGGAACCTACGTCACAACGGCGCAGGGGAAGCAGATCTTCACGCCGGGAAGCGGCGGGAGCAGCGGAGGCGGCGTATCACAGAGAACGATTGAAGATATCCGGGCGAACGCCAGGAAGCTGCAGGCGCTGATCATCAAAACGGCGAACGATCTTGGAGCGGACATCGCAAGCGGAGACAGCTACGTTCTGAGCTATACCGGCGCACAGGACAACGGGCTGGATGCGGTAATGAAATCCGCATATGTGGCGAAGAGCGAATTCGGCACATTCACGGAGGAGATCGACCGGAGGATCGAGAATACGGCAAAGGATACTGTTGAAAGCTACGGATACCAGAGCCTGATCGAGAGCGCTCAGGAGACGGCGGACGGAGCGGCGGAGCTGATCATGAACTACTCAACCGTGATCGACGGGCAGATCCGGAGAGGAATCGTCCTCGACCCGGACACCGGAGACTACGTCACAGGGATCGCCATTTCGCAGAACCTGCAGTTCACCGGGCAGGAGATCACAAAAGACGACGGGAACACTTACTATTACCTGAGCTCAGGGCAGACCTTCGGACTCTACACGGCGACCGGCTGGCAGTTCTGGATCGACGGAACGAAGAGAGGATGGTACAGCTCGGTGGACGGAGCTCTGCATATCTCGAAACTGTATATCGAAAACTCGATTCAGTTCGGCGCAACGGCCATCATCTACATTGAATCGAGCGGAAGGTTTGGGATCAGACACTTGGGAGGGAGTACATAATGGCTGTATATTGGTATTTGAACGGGGCGCAGATCCCGCTTTCCAAAGATCAGCTTGCAGGATATGTTGCGGCCGAATACTACGGATACCGGGACATCGGCGTTTATTCGTTTACTGTTCCGAGCACCGGATGCAATAAAATCAGTATCTCAGTTTCAGGGCTGACTTCGGTTGCCGGAACTTTGGCGATCGGAGCGAAGATCGGAACATACCCAGGACAGTACGCAAACGCAGGCGCAGCAGTGACCCCGGACGCAAGATTCACACCACAGCAGGTTTCATCCGGCGTTTATTCCATCTCGGGGGATATATTGAAGAATCTGGAAGGCGGAACCTATTACGTCACCTTCTACATGCCGTATTCCCAGATGTGTTCCTGGGACGGATGGCCACTTTACGATGTTGCCGGGATGATCACCACCAGCGGATCCTATTCTCCGGCGCAGCCGGAGATCGACTACATTTCGCCGAGAAGCTATACGGCGGCTGTGGACGGCTTCATGCTCCGGGTAAAGAACGGCGGCGGGAAATATTTCACAGTGAAGTTCAAATACGGAAGCACACTGCTGGCAACGAGCGGAACATTTCAGACGACACTTTCATACACCTGCCCGAGAAGCTGGTTTGAAAACGATATCACCGCAACGGAGCTGACGATCACAGCGGAGGTATACGACGGAGCTGCCATGATCGGGTCTGAAGACTTCACGCTCGTTGCGGACGCAGGAATGCAGCCGAATATTGATCCGGCAGACCCGACGGCTTTCAGCTTCACGCTCATCGACGCCGTCGACCAGAGCACACCGATCGCAACCAAAAGCATGGTGCAGGTTCATATCAACCGAAGCAAGATCGACATGAGCACCTGCGCCGGAGCGACGATCGACAGATGGTTCGTCGTCTGCAACAGCAAAGTTTTCGACACACCGGTTTCCGGAGACCCTGACACGATCATCGCAGGGCCGATCAACGGCGACGGATATGTGATGTTCTACGTCTATGACACACGTGAAAGATGGGACGGCATTCAAAAGTATTATGATACAGTTCCGTATGTCGGACCGATCATCACGAGCGGAGAGGTCAAAAGATGCAAGAGCACGTCGCCTTATGACGAAGATCAGGAGGGCCCGGCATTCAAGGTAAAGATCAGCACCGGCTGCACGGAGACCGGGACGAACACCACCAGAACCGACGTATACTACAGGGAGATCGGGACGGAGAATTACACTTATGCCGGGCAGGTCACCAAGGCACAGGAAGGAAGCTGGAAGGTCTTCAACGTCAGCCTGAACAGCCAGAAGATGTACACGATCCGACTGGTTGTGCAGGACAATCTGAGCGGATCAAACGAGTATGAATTCGAGCTTGCCTTTGAGGACTGGCTGATCTGCTTCCCGCCCGGAGGAAGGGGCGCTGCCGTCGGGATGGCTGCATCAGCGGCAATGAACAATCAGCTGGCAATCCCGGCAGGCTGGGAATTCGTCACCGGATCCACACGATTCGGCGGAAACCGGTTC
>JAZLHZ010000338.1:0-7457 GCA_045617085.1 Clostridia bacterium | reverse complement strand
AACACCGACACCAGCTCCCAGATATAAAAACGCTGCCATAAATGTTGGCGCGATATAATTTAACAATATTTTTGAAAATGGTGTGTTAATTGCATAAAAGATGGCTGCGAGAAAAGCAAAAATAACAGCCCCTATTTTTGTTATTCTGTACATAACTGTATCCCCTTCACGTTCAAATCGCAAAACAATCCGATAAATTTCAATTTATCAGTTTCTTCAAAAAAAGTAAAACCCGACGTATGTAAACCAAGTTCAAAAACTGACTTCCGTGCCGTTTTGGGCATCGTTTATTATTTTTCAATCGTTTGTCAGTCTCGTAATGATCCCGGTGTGCTCCGGATACAGCTTCAGCAATTCTTTCCTTTCAAATAGCTCGAATTCCTCATACCGGAAGCACGGACTGCACATGCAACCCACCAGACTGAACCCGTCATCCTCCATAGCCGAACCGAATATCACACCGGCGGGCACAAGGACCTGCGGCTGTTCTCCGTTCTCTGCGTTCAGTCCCAGCCGATGCGCCGTCAGTACGCCGTCCGGGTCGATGGTATAGACCGTCAGCGGGTTTCCCGCATGATAGTACCACAGCTCGTCATATTGCAGCCGGTGAAAATGAGAGACCTCGCCCTTACTCAAAAGGAAATAGATACTGCTCCACAGTCTGCGCTCCTCGCCGCCGTAGCTGTTGACGGTGCTGCAGCCGTAATCCTTCATGGCCTTACTGCTGAGGTAGCTCTCGGCAAAATAACCGCCCTCGGGATGCGGGATCATATTCAGATTTCTGATAAAGTATTCGGCATCCATATATTATCCTTCCTGCCCGGTACTATTTCAGGCAATTCATAATGACACTGACCATCATTTCCTTTTCCGCAGGTCGGGATTCGGCGATCATGATCGTCAGTGCGGCCAGCGTATGGTCATCGATCAGCTTCTTCCCGTCGGCAAAGAGCACATCGTTCCGGTCAAGAAAATACAGGAACATCGTGGCAGCGATCCGCTTGTTGCCGTCGGAAAAGCTGTGGTTCTTCGTCACAAAATACAGAAGGTTCGCCGCCTTTTCCTCAAGGCTCGGATATACCTCCTGACCTGCGAAGGTCTGATAGATGTTGCCGATGCTGCCCTTGAAGGAATCATCCTTCTCGTTTCCGAACAGCGTGGATTCCCGGCCGAAACGCATCCCGTCTATGACTCGGCGGCATTCCTCATAGGTCAGGACATACACCGCTTTTCTGCCCTTGGGTCTTGCCATATTCTGATGGTCATAGGCATCCAGCAGGTCAAGCGCTTCCCTGTACTTTTCCGTGACGGCAAGCACCTGTTCGGCTTCGTTTGTACGGACATCATTCTCCATCCTGTCTTCCCTCCCCGGTTCATTACTGAACCGATTATATCACAGCCCGCGAGGAAAAGCAATCTCCCCATGCTTTTTTTATACAGAGGGATTGACATACAGACCAAAATGCAGTACAATTCGTGTAACGTACCACATTACAGCATACGGAGGTACATCGCATGAAGCCCGTCATTCTTCTGACGCATAAGTATTCCGACAATCACTGGGGACTCGGCAGAAGCTACTGCGTCGAGTCCAACTACTGCCGTGCGCTGATCCGTGCCGGAGCCACCCCAATCATGACCGCCGGAGGCGACCCCGGGGAGCTGGCACAGATCGCCGACGCCGTACTTTTTACCGGAGGCAAGGACATCGAACCGCAGCGCTACGGCGAAAGCAATACCTTCAATATCGTCTCCGACAGTGAACTGGACGAGATGGTGCTGAGCCTGTTCCCTGCATTCCCGCAAGCTAAGAAACCGATTTTCGGCATCTGCCGGGGCATTCAGACGATCAACGTCGCCATGGGCGGCACTCTGTATCAGCACGTGCCCGGTCAGGTCACTCTGTCTGCGCACAAGCAGGTATATGAAGACGGCATCAGCCGCCACATGATGCATTCCGTGCCCGGCAGCTTTATCGATAAGCTTTTCGGCCCGGAATTTGAAACCAACTCCTATCATCATCAGGCGGTCAAGGTTCCCGGTCCCGGGTTGAAGGTCGCCGCCATGACCGATGAAGGCGTGATCGAGGCCATTGAGCACGAGACCCTGCCCATCGCCGCCGTACAGTGGCATCCCGAGCGCATGATCGGCGAGGAAAACACCAACCTCACCGACATGATGCCCCTGTTCCGCTACTTTGTCAGCATGTGCCAAAAGCACTGATGTTACACTCCACACATTTCAGTCCGGATTTTCCAAGCTGTGTTATTTCGCCATCAGCAGCTCCGATGATCCCCTTGACAGAGCATTTCTTTTATGTTATAATTCATGTCAGAGAAGGGCTCTTGAAGTCTTTCTCCCGGCAGGGAGCGTGCCCGCAGCAGTGCGGGTACATCTGCAGGGACATCAAGCGGTCGCCCTTGACAAGGTCTTGCAGATGACCGGCGGTTTTGATGGATGTTCTTTTTTATATGATCTCCCTGCTCTTTGTACAGAAACTGCCTGAATGCTTTTGCATTTCAGGCAGTTTTTCGTCTTTTCCGAAGGATCACAAGCCGGGGCGAGCCTGTTTATAGATATTGTGGTACAGATGAACGACACTGATATATCCGAGTGATCTCAGTTTTGCGTATGTTGCCCGGTACTGTGCCTTACCCCATTTCCCGGTCAGGATATATCGTGCGCAATGCTGCAGACAGCGATCGATCTCCCTGAAACTGTCATCCCTTGTAACAACAGGGAAAAACAGTCTGGCAAAATATCGATCCTCTCCTTCACGCCCCTTCATAAACGGCCAGAGACTGCCGGCAATATACCGTCGAGCCGCATCTTCCCTTGAGATACCGGATTTTCGGATCGCCAGCGCAGCCTTTTTGGCGCTGATCCGCAATGCGAGTTTTCCCGATTCCATTGACTCACGGGAAATATCCATGTGAGGACCGTCAAAGCGGATCCCCAGGAGTTCAATAGGCTCATTCGGTGAGAACAGCTCTGTTTTGATCGGCTTCAGCTCCAGTTTGTTTTCCCTCATCATATCCCGCATTTGAATGAGCATACTGCAGGTCTTTTGATCATCCCGGCACAGGACCAGAATATCATCGGTAAAACGGCAGTAGAGATCGCAGTTGGCCTGAAAATACGCATCGACATCCATCAGATAAACGTTGGTAAAGAAATCCGCCAAAGGACATCCCGGCATGGCAGACAGGTTCCTCTCGAACATCCGTCCTTTTATTGCGTACCGGTTACGCCGAATCAGCCATGAAAGGAAATGCATACAATCCGGATCATATTCCAAAATGGCTGACAGTTTCCGAAGCAGGATATCCTGATCGATGTTTTTTGAATAACCCTTTATGTCCGTCTTGAAAGCGTAATAGGGATGCTCTTCGCTGCTTATCAGTTCCGAATGCACCCTTTCGATCAGTGTACGTCTGTTCCGTTTGAGACGGAACGAATAGAGTCCGTCCGAAAAAAGATGATCGTATAAGCGAAGCAGTGTATACGCCATAAAAGACAGCAGAAAATGATCTGTTCCCCTGAAAACATAGAGTTCTCGTTTTTCTCCTGTCGGATTCTTTTCGACTTCTTTCAGACAGGGCAGGTCCAGGAAATAAACGCCCTGACGGAGCCTTTCAACATCGGCACAAAGAGCCTCGCCCAGAATGTAATCCCTCAGCGCCCGTTTTCTCTCGTCGTTTGGTTTATATTTTGTTTTGCTTTCAACGAATTGCTCCCGGAACGTTTTGTCCAGAAGAACGTCAAACACCTTTTCCATATAGCATCACCTCCCCATTGATGAGATAAGCTTAGTCATCGTTCTCAGTCACATCCAGCCCTGCTTCCCGCAGGATATTGATAAAATGCCTTTCCCACGCATCATCAATGACATTCGTGCAGATACTCACATAGCACCGCTCACGAATCAAATATGCAAACAGGATCACGCCCGCATTGCCGGTAACATTGGTCGAGCAGCGAACCGTGTGGATCTGTTCGCACATTTGATCCAGTCCGAAGTCACCTAAAAAACTCACGACAGGATAGCCGACTTTTTCGGACGTTGCATGAGAGATCAGCAGGTCGTTCTTCGCTTCGATCGTCGGACAGGTATTAAGCACACGTTCATATGCCAAACCGGATAGACATCTCGGTCCCCAATAATCCGAATCATCCTGTATATAATGCATCCCCTTCACGGCGCTGAGTCTGTCCCGGAAGGCAAGAGATAACAGTTTTTCGGAAATGTTGAATTTATAGGACATTGTACAGTTCCGGAGGGTATCCGGACAGCCCAGACGGGCACGTATGTCCATCGGGCACGAAATGGTTACCTGTTTCTTTTTCCCTCCGGATGCCCGGCAGATCGCTTCTCCCAAAGCAATCATTAGAATCGCCTGTACAGACCCTTCACTGATGCGTGCAATTTTCATTGCCGAAGACATGGAAAAACTGATCAGGTAGTTTTTTTGCCGCTTCGGATTCAGCTCACCATCAGAAAAGGCGAGTGTTTTGGGGCAGGAATACGGAAGCGTATAACCGGACACGGGGATCTTTTCAAGGAAAGCATCCGGATCGGCATAGCTGTAGGCTTGACGATCCATTTTGGGGATATATGCTGTGTCTCCTGTCAGCCGTAAATAATGATCCAGCAAGCATGATATTGCCGCCTTCACACCCATCCCATCTGTCAGACCGTGAGAAAACATCATACGTATCGTATCCGAACAGCAGCTGACGGTAAACAGGTATCCGTGTGCTTCCTCTGAAAAAACAGGTACATAATCGTCATACTGCACAACCGTAAAAGGCCGATCGCCGGGAATCAGGAGATAGCGAGAATTGTCCGGCGCTTTTTGCAGTGTCAGTGAAAGGAAAGGAATCTCTCTCAACATCGCTTCCGCAGCTTCCTGAAGACGCTCCTGATCGACGTTTCCGGCCATTTTGATCTCGTTTTTGATAAACGCATGATCATAAGGACCTGTGTAGAAGAAATATGCGCCGGTCGTAATTTCGTAAGCATTGGCAATCTCCGCCGGCCGGACAATCCTGTCCGCACCGGCAATGTATTGATGCGCCGCTTTCGCGATCTCTGCAGGTGTATCACAGGTAAGTATACAGGAGGTGTCGGGGACCATGCCAGACAGCTCGGAAGCGATCATCATGGCAGCAACGGAATCGCCGCCCAGTCGGCGGAAACTGTCGTTACGGCCGATTTGACGGATTCCCAGCGTTTTTTCCATTTCGGCAATGATCCTCGCTTCCAGTTCGTTTGCAGGCGGCTCATATGTCCCCTCCATGCTCCGGTGGGAAGGCTCAGGCAATGCCCTCTTGTTCAGCTTGCCGGTGGGTAAAAGCGGTATTTCATCAATGGCAATGAAGTATGCCGGAATCATGTATTCGGGAAACTTGCTTCTGAGCTTTTGACGCAGCTCATTCTCATCGAAAACGCAGCCCTTCAAATAGTAAACGCACAAAAATGCTCTGCCGCTCTCGTTGATGAACCCTCTTGCTGCACACCATGAGAGTCCAAGAATCTCCTTTACGGCTGCCGCTGCTTCCCCGGGTTCTACACGGTTGCCGTTGATTTTGATCATTTCATCCCTGCGGCCCACAATTGTGATATTCCCGTCTCCGTCACGAAAAGCTAAGTCCCCTGTGCGAAATAAGCCGCCTTTGAAGGCTTCCGCTGTTCTTTCCGGAAGGTGGTAATATCCTCTCATATATTCATTTTCAAAACAGATCTCCCCAGTCTCGCCATCCTGTACCGGTCTCCCGTCCTCATCAAGCAGCCAGATCTCCTCACCGCTTTGGTTTTTTCCTATCGGGGTCCTGTCATAGGCCTTGTCAATACGGAACATGCAGAGGATCCGCCCGGCTTCGCTTGAGCTGTATGCATTGACTATCCTGAAACGGTCATTTACAATTCCGCTGCAGGGCTCAGCACTGATCATGACTGTATGCATCTGAGAATTGAACATTTTGCAGGTCCGATACATAGATGGTGTCATAAATGCAAATGTCACGCCGACACGCTCATACAGCGCCATCAGCGACGAGAGATTCCTTACGATCTCCGTAGAAATCAGTACAAGCGTCGCACCGTGCTCCATGGTATCCACGAACTCATGTACCGCAGCCACAAAGCTCAGCGATGAATTGTAAGCGACGATACTGTCCGCATTGATCAGGTCCTCGCCGTCACACCGCTTGTTCGGCGTGATCTTGTCGATATCTCCGAATTCATGAAGTACGCCTTTGGGCGTTCCGGTACTTCCGGATGTGTAGATTAAATACGCCAGATCGTGTCTGTCGACCTGCTCTCTTCCCGGCAGTACGTCGCCGGCAAGGATTTCATCCAGGATCCCTTCATCGAGAAAGCATTTACATCCGCAATCTTTCCGGATATATTCCATACGTTCCTTTGCCGTCGTTGTTTCGGCGACAACAAAGGCAGCACCGACTTTCCACACTCCCAGCATTGCCGCAAAGACCATGATACCTCTGGGAAGCCAAATCATCACGATATCTTCTTTTCCAATTCCCTGCTTCTTCAGATAATGATAGACTTTTCCGGAATACTCGTCCAGTTCACCGTAAGTTATCCTGCCACGATCGTCATCCATGCGCAGTGCTGTTTTATCCGGTGTTTTAGAAAGCACTCGTTCTATTTTATTGAAAAATTCGATCAATATGCTCACCCCGTCTTTCTATGACATCTTCTGTGAAAAAACTCAAATACAAGGCCGTTTCCCGGCAAAAACGAACCGGTAAGTCACCACACACAATCATCATTGAATCGTCTGAATGGCAATGTGTTTTCAGTCTTCCCATTTATTACGTATCATAATACGAAAGTTTGCATTGGCAGAAGTGTAGTTTCATAAACCAGTATATCACAAAATACGAATATACTATTGTATCTGCATGTTCTTAAACAATAGGAGAAGCTCTCAATCAGTGCATAGTCCGTGAGAGTAAGTCCCCTCAGCTCCCAATATGGAGTTGAAATGGTTGCATAAAGGACGATTCCCTGAAAGAAGATCACTGCATACATCAGTAATTATTCTATCTGTCTTCCATGCGTCTTCCCTTAACTATTATGCTGCCATTTTCACTCCTTAGCTCTTGCAGGCAGAACCTTGACAGTGAACAAACCGTCTCAACGTGCGAGAACACGTTGAATATGTCTACGGATGCTGTTATTTATCTGATTTCAGTTCTGATTCCAGCTCAATCAGGTATCGGTCAAAATCAGAAATGTAAAGCTGATCCTGAATAATTCTATATTTTTCAAATTCCGTTTCTGCCTTTTGTTTTGCAAGTTCAGCCGAAACTTTACCGTTATCCTTTAAAACACCGTAATCCATCAACTCGAGCAGACCATTCAGTCGTTCAGCCCAGTCTTTCATTGTCATGGGTATATGACGTTCTGCTCTGTTCTCCGCAAGATCCAG
>JAZLHZ010000337.1:0-3327 GCA_045617085.1 Clostridia bacterium | reverse complement strand
GTGACCTTGGAGCCGGTCTGACCGGAAACATAGGTGAGATAGTCGGAACGGCACCAGCCGCGGATACCGGACGTGGTATTTACTTCGAACCAGTCATAGCCGTCTTCGCCGTAGCTGTGATCGATGTAGGTCATCTTCTGTCCCTTGTCCATGCACATGATCGGAGCGTAATCGGTGCCGGGTCCCATGCGCAGAAACAGCTGTGTGGTCGTCTTGAAGTAGTCGGATTCTGCGAAGGCCACGGACGATGCGCCGATGACCAGGATTGCCAGTGCCAGTACCATTGCTGCGATTCTCTTGATGTTCTTCATTGTTGTGTTCCTCCTGATTGTTGTTGTATTGTGTTGTTGTTTTTGTTCCTCTTTGATTTACACTTCTTTATACGCAGGAACACGGAGGAAGGCTACAGGAAAATGAAAAAGTTTTTTCAGAGAGGAGTGAGTAGGGCAAGGACTTTTGCCTAATGAAATCTTAATGTGTATTTGTTAGCACTCACTATTGACGAGTGCTAACAAATGTGCTATAATATCAGCGTAAGGTCAAAGAAAGACAAAGGCCTAAACCAAACAACAGACGAACAAAAAGGAGTGAATATCACTATGATGATACCGAGACTGTTTACCGAAAGCATGCTGGACGACCTTCTGAACGACTTTGTACGCCCCATCGGCTCTTCCATCCGTACCGAGGGCATCATGCATACCGACGTGAAGGAGTATGAGACCGGCTATGAGATCGCCGTGGAGATGCCCGGCATCAAGAGAGAAGCTGTCAATGCAGAGCTGAAGGACGGCTATCTGACCATTTCCGCTGAGACTGCCGCCGACAAGGAGGAGACCGGCGTGAAGTACCTGAGCCGTGAGCGCTTTGCGGGCGCCTGCCGCCGCAGCTTCTATGTGGGTCGTGACGTGACTGAGGAGGACATCAAGGCCAAGCTGGAGGACGGTGTGCTGAGGCTGATGATCCCCAAGAAGGAGGCCCTGCCCAAGGTCGAGGAGAAGAAGCTCATCGAGATCGAAGGCTAAGACACAACGCAAACCGCCGATGCATTTCTGTATCGGCGGTTTGTTTTACACTTATGTGTCAGATATGATCTGCCTTTTTCTTTCCGAAGACGAGGCCCAGCACCATGGCCACACCGGAGGCGAACACGCCGAGGAACAGCGGATCGATATTGGAAGGCAGCACCAGCTTGCCGACCAGCGTGAACGCTGCGCCGCAGAACATGGAGACGATCGCCCATTTTGCCTCGACTCTGCCGGGCAGAGCGAGGGCAAAGATCAGCGGAATGGCGGCGACGGCGCCTCTGAGACCCATGGAGAGGAAGCTCCAGCTCAGGATGGTGTCGCCGAGGTTAGCATAGCACAGCAGGGCGCCGAGGAGGATGATGCCCAGCAGGATGATGCGGATGACGGTCTTGGAGTTTTCTTCCTTTGCATTGGGACGGATGGACTTATAGATGTTGCGGTAGACCATCGAAGCCATGCCGAAGGACAGGCCTGCGCCGGTGCCGGTGACAGTGACCAGCAGCGTTGCCAGCATGATACCGGCGATCAGCGGAGGCATCTTATCCTGAATGAATACGGGCAGGGCGGTCTTGGTGACGATGCCGGGGTAGTTGAGCTTCATGTACATGCCGACGAACACGCCTGCGATACCCATGATGGGCACGATGATGGCGGTGATGTAGGCGCCGCTCTTGGAGGCCTTCAGCGATTTGGCGGTGACGATGGCGCTGAAATAGCTCTGGGTGGTGATGATACCGATGAGCAGCGACATGCCGGAGCCCAGATCGACGATGGGGCCTCTGGCGACGAGGTTGAAATACTGTGCATGAGGCAGCAGTTCGTTTGCCGTATAGCCGCCGATACCGCCGCCGAGGACGATGGCAGCGATGCCGCAGACGAGTACGGTGAGGGACACCAGAACGGTCTTGGCGATTCCGCCGTAGCCCAGCGCCAGTGTTCCGCCCCACAGCACGTATACGATCATCAACAGCATGACGATGACGATGCTCCAGGTGAAGGACAGGCTGGTGACGGTGGTGATCAGCGCCGTGCCGGAGATGATCTGCGCCACGAAGCTCAGGAACGTGCCGATAGAGCTGAGAATGGCGAGGATGAGGGCGGTCTTCTTGCCGTATTCCCGCTTGAAGATGTCCGGCAGCGTGGTGGTGCCGCTGTTATAGAAGGGCTTGGCGAATACGGCGCCCAGCAGCAGCATGCCGATGCCGCCGCCGAGGGTGTACCACCAGGCGGAGAAGCCGTAGGTATAAGCCAGCTGGGCTGTGCCGATGGTGGAAGAGCCGCCGACCAGCGTGCCGATCAGCGCACCGGCGACGAGGCCGGAGGTGGCTTTTCTGCTGTTGTCGAACTGGCTGCTCTTTTTCATGCTCTTGCCGGTCAGGATGCCGATGGAAGCGATGAGGGCGATGACGATCACAGCGCCGATATAAAAGGAAAGCATTGGATATTACACCTCTTTGATATTGAAATCAGATCTTTGAAAGCGCATCGGAAAGCGCCTTGGTAAACGAGGCGTCGGTACCGCAGCAGCCGCCGATATAGCTCACGAAATCAAAGGCGGGAGTCAGCTCCTCGACAAACTGCGCAGGCGTATACGCACTGGTGACAGTCCCGTCGGAGGCGGTGATCGGCAGACCGGCATTGGGCTTGTACATCAGCGGCAGGTCGGTGTTTTCCCGGAACTCACGGATGATGGAAAGCGCTGCCACGGGGCCCAGCGAGCAGTTCATGCCGATGGCGTCGATATTCAGCGGCGACAGTGCAGCGATGATGTCTTTCACGCTGTTGCCCATCAGGGTCTTGCCGCTCTTTTCAAATGTCATGGTGCAGAAAACGGGGACGTCGAAGCGCTTGGCGGCTGTGGCGGCGACCCGCATCATCTCCAGTTCCATGAAGGTCTGAAGGGTGATGCATTGGGCGCCGGCGGCAATGCCCGCCTCGAACATCTCGGTATAGATCTCGTCCACGTCCTCCTCCTCCAGGTCGCCGTAGGGCTCCATGAATTCGGTGAGGGGACCTGCAGCCAGCGAGAGCTTTGCGTCAACTCCGGCCAAAGCAGCCTTGGCCAGCTTCACGCCCTCCGTGACTACCTGAGAAACGCTGTACTTCGTGCGTTTGACGGCGATCCGGTTGGCGCCGAAGGTGTTGGCGAGGATGATCTTCGCCCCGGCCTCGGCATAGTCCTTTGCCAGCTCGGTGGCGTGCTCCGGGTTTTCGATGTTATACCGCCATACGGGCACTTTTTTTATGCCCCTTGCCTCGGCTTTGGCCCAAAGCGAGGTGCCGACGGCTCCGTCCAGCA
>JAZLHZ010000336.1:0-22565 GCA_045617085.1 Clostridia bacterium | reverse complement strand
AACCATATCCATGGTAAATACACCTCACAAATTTGATTTGACTATATTATACACCATTCTGATGATTCCTGCAAGAGGAAATCGTGATTTTGCTCATTTTACATATCATGAACTTCACACCTGGTAAAAAAATCCATTAATTAACTTGACACTGAGGCATCCATAATATATTATTATATCAACTGAGTCTTCCACGTTCTCTCTTTAATGCGCACGATGAGAGGGCTTTTTCTGTAACGATATGAAAACCAAACGACATATGATGAAGATTCAAAGGCGATCATAAATAATGCGATTTTTCAGAGAGGAAGATATTTTTGCAGATGAATGATACTTTTTTATCGAAAGAAGATACAAAAGTTGTAAAGGGAATAGCTATCATTTTGATGTTGATGCATCATATGTGGACATTCACAGACAGAATAGCCGGTGACGGTCTCCGGTATTTGCTGACAATTTTCGGAAAACCGTCCATAGTGTATCTGGGCGGATTTGGCAAGATCTGTGTTTCATTATTCTTTTTTTTAACCGGATACGGTTTGTACCTCAGTCAGAATAGAGTAAAATATGATATAGTAAAGAAGCTGAAGGCTTTATATCTGTCATATTGGAAAGTGTTTCTGATTTTTATCCCGATTGCCTTTTTGCTGTTCCGCAATCAAGGAGCATACTGTGAAAACGAGGCAATTTATACATGTTATGATGTGTTCTCATGGAAAACATGCATTACGAATTTCCTTGGTCTTGAATGTGAATATAACAGAGAGTGGTGGTTCTTTCGGCATTATTTGGTAGCATTGATCTCATTCCCATTTGTGAGACAGTGTGTTGAGCGTTTTTCGATGAAAATGAATATTGTGTGGGTCGTTTTAGCAAGTATTCTGATTACTAATGTTTTTCCGGCGCTGGGAAAGATCGAAAGTCTCGGAAATATGAATAAAAATTATTTGTTTACATCCATATTCTGTCCTACGGCGCCGTTTTTTGCTTGTTTTTGGATGGGAATTGTGTGCGCTAAGCACGGAATATTGGATAGAATACATTGCGGATTGGAATCAAACCGTCTTTTGAATCCGTTGTCGGATATATTGCTATCGATTACGATTGTATTTCTCAGGCAATCAGGTCCGGGTCAGAATCTTGATATTTTCTATACTCCCGTATTGATCGTTGTCGGAATGGATCTAGTCAAGCGTTTGAAGTATATACGTATTGCATTATTGGAAATAGGAAAAAGAAGTACAAATATGTGGCTGATTCATTCTTTCTTTTGCTATTATTTCTATGCCGTTGTGAAAATAGTCATATCACCGAAATACGCTGTGCCCGCTCTTTTGATTTTGATAGTAATTTCCTACGCCGCATCAGTCATTGTTGATTTTATTTGGAATTATCTTGGGAAAGCGAAAAGATGGATTTGCTGTAAAGTGTTCCCTTTGTCAAAGGCAAACAGCAAGAGTTGATTGGTGTACTTCAAAAAAACATCAGAACTGCATTTCAGAAACGCCTCTCCACCGACTTCCTTTTCCAGCTGCCCCGGATATACCGGACCAGCAGCAGGAGACGTTATCCACCGTCATGCAGTACCAGACGGCGGACAAGCCGAAGTCCCCGATAACTGCAAGAGGAAATTGATATTTTGCCCCGGTTGCGAGCAGACGGATAAAAAAACTCCCTTTTATGCTTGAATATGTTGCCCGGACATGGTATTATTTCAGTGTCGCAAAAAAACGGTGGCCATTACCTTCCCTTCATCGTATAATATGACAGAACGGCAGGTAACTTACCGCCGGATAAAAGGCATGACCGATAAGGAGACATTTACCATGAAAGACAACGAAATGAATGAGAAAGAATTGCTGAATACCACAGGAAGCGAACATGAGGAGGACTATGAATTCGTAGTCAAGGAAGGCAATTGGGTTTACGCAGATCCGATGAATTTTACCCGCTATCGGGCACTGGAAACCGTAATGACCAACAACGACGGCGATCCGGTACGAACGGAGTTTACCTTTCACCCGATCGGATCGGACCATTATACCCGGGAAGAAAAGACCATATCCGTATATTGGATGTACAGCTACCGGGATGACTTCGGCGGACAGGTCGGATAATACATATCGAAAATTGCTGCTCCCGTTTGGAGCAAACGCCCGAAAGGGCGTTTTTTGTTGTCAGATATTCAGTCGAACACCAGCTTCTTCTTCCAGCTGCCCCGGATATACCTTATCAGCAGCAGGAGGCAGCGGGAGACGTTGTCCGCCACCATGCAGCACCAGACGGCGGGCAGTCCAAGGCTGAAGACCCCAATAACTGCAAGAGGACATTTATACGCTATTTACGAACAAAGCGATAAAAATGCTCATCTTTGTGCCCAATTTAGCAAAAATGATTTGTGTTATTTTATAAGAAAAGCCCCATACATTGCACAATATCATTTGTATAATATATAGGGCTTGTCTTGTTTATCCTGTGAATGTAGTTTATTGTTTACCATTGAATAGACAATACAGTATTAGATGAAAACACTCTCATCTTATATGGAACATGTTTTGCAAAACTGTTTTCGCTTCTGATGAAGATAGAACATCGAATGCACATTTGGGAAATATATCCATAGAACATTGCCAATTCTGTTCGTTATCAGAAACATAATCGCCATATACTTCAAGCCCGTCTGTAAAGCGTTTCATCACTGCCTTAACGCTTTCCAGACTATTGTCAACTCCTATCCATTTACGTCCTAAATCGAATGCTGCGCCCATCGTTGTTCCACTTCCAGCAAAACAGTCTAATACCAAATCACCCGGATTTGATGACGCTCCAACTATCATTTTCAACATATCATAATTCTTTTCAGTTGGATAGCCTGTTGTCATTTGGGCTTGATTTATTGAATCACGGTAGTTTAGCCATATATCTTGAATAGGTATACCTCTATCAGGTTCACAAAAAACTATTCTACGAGGATTCCCAGTAGGGCTCCAGTATATCTCGCCTGCTGCGTCTAATTCATCAAGTTTATCAGGCGTATATTGCCAATGCTTACCCTTTGGCGGCATTTTCCCATGCCACTCTTTTCCTGTTTCTCCGTTTCTAATTCCAGGTGCATGAATCGGCACTTTCTTATATCGTTTTCCAGTTTTATTATCAACACATGGATATTGTTCTATCATTTTTTCATAATCCCAGGGGTCAAATGGTCTATTCCAAACATACTTATCTGATTTAGAATAGAACATTATATAATCTGAGACGTTTCCGAAAGTATTTTTTGTATAATTTTTTGTACTACATTTTTTCCGAGTTATAAATGCTCTACAATTCTTTTCACCAAACACTTCATCAAGCACAAGTTTCATTACAAACGCCATATTTCCATCAAGATGCAAATATATTGATCCATTTTCAGAAAGGAGTTCATGCATAACTATCAAGCGTTCTCGCAAAAACTCCACATAATCAGCCCCACACAAAGAGTCCGTATATGCTTGTTCTTGCTCACGATTCACAAAGTTAGATGCAGTCGCAAAAGGTGGGTCAATATAAATCAATGTAATCTTTGACCGATAACCTTTATTTAGCAGAAATAATAGCACATCAAGGTTATCGCCAAAATAGAAGCAGTTCTCCCGTCCACCATTTACAGACAATATGGTAGAATAATCAGAGTATTGCCGAGCAAGTACTTCAGCAGATGTTGACTTTCCATCGTACGAAATGGTAATAGGTTTTATATTTCGATTTATTCCAATCCTTGGCGGAATCCCTGTCGACATGGCTTACTCTCCTTTTAGCCAATTTTCTGTCAATCGTTCATCTATCATCCTTAATGTCATTACTTTGACCTCATTTGGATAACGTTCTTCAATCTGTGAATAATCCTCCCACATTGAACCTAACAATAACCCGGGCCCATCATTAATAAATATAACTTTTGTTTTCAGATTGTGGGAATGGACATAATTAAGAATTTCATCAGAACAGTTTTTATAACCACCAGTTCTATCATCTTCTTGTGCTCCACCTCTATCACCATCATAACGTGCCAATCCAACCGCATAAATATTCTTTCTGTCTGGTGACGAAATAACAAAATCAAGAGGTCTACTTGGATTACTATAATCGTGCCAAAACGATACAGCCTGGACATCGACACCAGAGCGTTTCGGACCCCAAATCTCAATATCTTGAAACTTCGTCTGAACCATATCAAAGAACTTCTCTGTCAAGTCATACCCCTTTTTCCCACGATCCTTATATTCCCATAAAACAGCACATAATGCTTCATCGGGAAAGGGTCGTTTGTCAAATTTATCTTGAACGATATTGATTGGCCTAAATCCATTTCCAAATTCCTCACATACTTTTCGTGCTTGCGTGCTCTTTTTTAGCATTTCTACTGGTGTTTCTGGAGAAACATATTTCCTGAAAACACGACAAAGTTGAGTCCGCATCCATTGATTGTGTATCGCAGATAAATTCATGAATAGGGCAGTAGAGCTTTCAGAGCGATGAAGAATTTGAGAGAACATTTCTAATACAGGAGTATACAAACTGCAAGCATCAGATAGAATATCAGGATAGTATTCACCTGTTGATAACGTGATATAATTTCGACGTTCTTCTGGTCTGTAATCTCGAAATGTTTTCATATAGTCACACCTCGTTGTTGTCACTTATACTTACAATTATTATTGTACCACTTATTGCACTATACTGCAATATCGTTCGGGTAAAATCATCATATTTTCCACTTGTAATTAACTTCTATTTCTTAGTGGTTCCTATAATTATCTATGCAGTCATGTCCCACATTTTCAAAATAGGTGGTCAACAATCAATCATGATAAGATAAATAAGTCACTCAAAACTTCGCTTGACTTCAACAACGAATTTTTGAAACTCAACTGACAAACAAGCTGCTGCGGCAATTGAACCACAGCAGCTTTTATGGTACGTGAAAATCAGTCGAACACCAGCTTCTTCTTCCAACTGCCCCGGATATACCTTATCAGCAGCAGGAGGCAGCGAGAGACGTTGTCCGCCACCATGCAGCACCAGACGGCGGGCAGGCCGAGGCCGAAGAGGTTCAGGCAGATGAAAGTAAACAGGATACGGATGCCCCACATACAGACGAGGGTGATGGCAAACGGGGCTTTGGTATCGCCCACGCCGTTGAAGGTGCCTTCGAGGATGATATGTGCGCCGAAGGCGGGTTCGGACACGGCAACGATGCGCAGCACGGTGATGCCGCCGGCAATGACTTCGGCGTCCTCGGTGAACAGGCGCATCATCTGACCCGGGAAGGCGAACAGCAGTGACCCGGTGACGGTCATGATGCCCGCCGCCAGCAGGATGATCATCAGCGACACCTTATTGAGTTTTCTCTCGTTCTTCTCGCCCAATGCCTGACCGGCCAGCGTGGAGGCAGCTGCCTGCATGCCATAGCCGGGAATATAGAAGGCCTGTTCCGCCGTGTTGGCCAGCGAGTGCGTCGCCAGCGGCACGGTACCCAGCGAGGTGACCATTGCGCCGAAGACGACCTGACCGAGGCAGGAAGCGACCCTTTGCAGCATGACGGGGATGCCGATGCGGATGCAGGGCAGCATGGCTTCCCTGTCCGGACGCAGCTTTCTGCCCTTCGGGGAAATGGTGCGGCTGCGGAAGAGGCAGACGGTCATGCAGGTCCCGCCGACCACATAAGCAATGGCGGTGGCGATGGCTGCGCCGATGACGCCGAGGCCTGCGCCCGGCATGGGGATATTCACATTCAGCAGGCTTACGGTACGGGAAGGATAGATCAGCAGGTAATTGAGCACGAGGTTGGTGCCGTTCATTACGAGGTGGATCACCATCGGCCGCTTCATGTCGCCGGTGGCGTTCATCGCCGAGGCGAACAGGATCGTCGCCGCCCGGAACAGCATGGGCATGCAGATGATGGCAAAGTACAGGCCGCCGTCGTGGCGCAGGCTCTCCTCGGCGCCCATCCATGCGGGCAGAAACCGGCTGATACCGAGCGTAATGCCGCCCAGGATCACGCCTGCTGCGATCGCCAGCAGTATGGTCTGCACAGCGTACCGCTTGGCCATCTCATATTCCTTTGCGCCGATGCTCCGGGCAATGCAGGCCAGCACGCCCACGCCCAGCGCATACATCGGCGCATTGACCAGCCACGTCACGCTGGTGGTCAGTCCCACGCAGGCGGAGGCATGGGCGCTGATATGCCCCACCATAGCGGAGTCCGCATACTGCACCATCGTCTCCAGCGCCTGCTCCACCATCGTCGGCCACGCCAGCGAAAGGATCAGACCGAGAAGAGTCTTCGTTTCGTTTCCGAGCTTTTTCATTTTATTGTGTTTCCTTTTATTGCCAACTGCATTACTTAATCAACCCCATCCGCCTCGCTTTCGCTCGGCACCTTCTCGCTGCGGCTCGGTCAGGGTTCGGCTCTGACAGCGCACTGCGCTGTCATTCACTACCGAACCCAACTCGCTTACGCTCGTTCCCACTGAGGTGGGGAAGGACTTTGAGACGGTATCGATTTCAATGAATTGCTAATTGCTAATTCATCAACTGCCAACTGTATAAGAAAACTGCTCACCATTTTCATGATGAGCAGTTAGCACCTCCATGCGGATTCGAACCGCAGTTTTCGCCGTGAGAGGGCGACGTCTTAGGCCTCTTGACTATGGAGGCATGTGGCTGCCGAACTAGGATTCGAACCTAGAATGAACGAGTCAGAGTCGTTAGTGTTGCCGTTACACCATTCGGCATTACATCGGCTTCATGCCTTGCTGATCGCTCGCGCAATCAACAGTGGATATTATACTCTTTTCATGTCTTCTTGTCAATACTTTTCTCTGTTAAGTTCAGGAAAATTCAAGAGAATCGGCACCGGGAAATATTATTTGTATAAATCCGACATTTGTCAGTCTGTTTTTATTGCTTTTCAATTGGGAAAAAGGTATAATTCAGGTATACGCTGTACGAATGTGCATCGCAATTACGTACCATATTAAACAGGAGGTTTGAGCAATGAAGTTAGGCGTAAATACCGTTCTGTTCAAGGGCTTTGACGCCAAGACCGCCATGAAGGCCATCAAGCTTGCCGGCTATGACGGCGTCGAGCTTTCTGCCATTCAGGGCATGTGTGAGCATCTCGTGCTGGACGCATGGGAGACCGAAGCTCCGCTGATCAAGGCTGCCGCAAAGGAAGCCGGCGTGGAGCTGCTGTCCATGGAAGTCGCCTCTCTCGACGAGGACAGACTGACCAAGGCATTTAAGGCTGCGCAGTATCTGGGCATCCCCGTAGTCAACGTAGGACCCGGCGGCAAGAAGGACGAGGAAGAGACCTTCAAGGCATCCGTTGAGACCCTGATCGCCCGTGCAAAGCTGGCCGCCGAATACGGCGTAAAGCTGTGCTGCAAGGCGCATGTGGGCTGTGCGATCTACAGCACCCCCACCACCCTGCGTGCAATGGACCTCATTCAGCTGGATTCCTTCGGCATCGACATGGATCCCAGCCACATTTACCGTGCAGGCGAGAAGCCTGAGGATGCACTGGCCAGCGTCGTGGCACGCATGGGCCATGTCCACATCAGAGACTGCAAGGGCAACGGCCCCTCTCCGGGAGCTCCCATCGATCAGGCCTGCGGCAGAGGCGACATCAACCTCTACGGCTACTTCAAGGCCCTCGTGGACGCCGGTTATGACGGCCCCGTATGCCTCGAGGTCATCGGACCCGAGCAGACCCTTCAGCAGGCCCAGTCCATCGCAGCAGAGAGCCTCGGCTATATGAGAGCCTGCCTCAAGCTGCTGGGTGCAAGATAATTTCATATTCGCTTTTTTCCGGCAGGAGCTTTCGGTTTTCCCCGCAGGTTCCTGCCGAAATTCGCAATGAATCGAGGATAAATGTCATGATCAATATCGGTATTCTGGGCTTTGCCCACGGTCATATCGGCGCCATCGCCAACCAGTGGAAGGCGCATCCCGAATTCGGCGTGACCCTCGCCTGCGGCTGGGATCATGACGCCGGGAGAGGCAAAAAGAGCTGCGAGGACTTCGGCATCGAGTTCATCGAAGATCTGAACAAGCTGCTCGCTTCCGACATTCAGGCAGTCATCATCACCTCCGAGACCGGACTGCATGCAGACCTCGTCGAGAAGGCCGCTGCCGCCAAGAAGAACATCGTACTGTACAAGCCCATGGCGCTCACCATGAAGGAAGCCGACCGGATCGTCGATGCCGTCAACAAGAACGGCGTCCGCTTCTCGATGGGCTGGCAGATGCGCACCGACCCCCAGAACCGGAAGATGCGTCAGATGGTGCTGGACAAGGAGCTGGGCGATGTGGCGCTTTACCGCCGCCGCCACTGCCTGGGCGTACACAAGTGGGCAGGCTTTGAGAACACCTGGCACAACGATCCCAAGTACAACCGTGACATCTTCGCCGACGACACCTCCCACCCCATCAACATGATGCAGTGGTTCTTCGGCATGCCCGAGACCGTCACCTGCGAGATGAGCACCATGTTCAACCCGAAGATCCCGAACAACAACGGCGTCATCGTGTTCAAGTATGCAAACGGAATGATCGCCGAGCTGACCTGCAGCTTCACCTGCTGCGCCTCGGACATCACCACCGAGATCTACTGCGAGAACGGTTCCATCCTTCAGTACTTCGGCGACAACCCCGGCGCCGCACTGCCCCATGAGGGCATGCCCGGCCTCAAGTGGTTCAAGGCCGGAGATGCGGACTGGACCTACAGCGATATCCCCAGCCCCGCTGCCCACGGGCCGCGTCTGGGCTGGCAGGCAGGCCCCCTCGGCGCTTTCCTGAACGGCGGCGAACCCGTCTGCACCGCCGAGGAAGGCAGAGACACCCTGCGTCTCGTACTCGCCTGCTACCTCTCCGCAAGAGAAGGACAGCGGGTCAGCGTATATGATGACAGAGTATACGAGTTCTGATCTTCCATGAAAAACATCATCAATATCGTCAACTTCATCCGGGGCAGCGAGCCCAGAGACCCGGAGCTGGATCTCGTGGAGCCGGTCGAAAACCAGATACGTCTCCTCAAAGAGCACCGGCTGAAGGGCACGTTCCTGATGCAGTATGACGCCATGCTGAGAGATGACCTCGTGTGCCTGATACAGCCTCTGGACGATGCGCAGTTCGAAAAGGGCGTATGGCTGGAAATGAGCCGTCCCCTGACCGACAGGCTGGGTCTTCCGTGGTACGGAAGAGAAGGCTTTGACTGGGACTGGCATGCGCAGGTGGACTACACCTTCAGCTATGATGTGGAAGACCGCTTCCGCATCGTGGACGAGGTGTTCCGGCTGTTCCGGGAGCTGTTCGGGTTCTATCCCGAAAGCGTCGGCTCGTGGATGCTGGACGCCCCGACGCTGAAATATCTCAGCGATAAATACCACGTCAAGGCCGCCTGCATCTGCAAGGATCAGTGGGGCACCGACGGCTACACGCTGTGGGGCGGCTACTGGAATCAGGCCTACTATCCTTCCGTCAACAACGCCTTCTGTCCGGCACAGACGGAGGAATGTCAGATCGGTCTGCCGGTATTCCGCATGCTGGGCAGCGATCCGGTGACTCAGTACGATCTGGGACTGAGCATCGACGACGGCGCCGCCGCCATTCAGAAGGTCGCCTCGCTGGAACCGGTCTACGGCTGCGCAGGCAGTGACCCGGACTGGGTGGACTGGTTCCTGCGTCAGAACTTCCGGGAGGAAGGTCTGGGCTTCGGCTATGCGCAGGCCGGTCAGGAAAACCCCTTCGGCTGGGCAGCGATGAAGCACGGATTGACGATACAGTTTGCAAGGTTTGAAGAGCTGCAGAAGGCCGGCACGCTGACCGTCGAAAAGCTCTGCGAATCCGGCGCTTGGTTCAAAAACGCCTACCGCACCACGCCCGCCGCGTCCGTTGCGGCGCTGGAAGAAAGAGCGCCTGCGGAGGCCGCCTCGGTATGGTATGACTGCGCCTTCTACCGTGTGAACCTGTACCGCAGCAAAGACGGAGTACGCATCCGGGATCTGTTCCTCTTTGACGAGCGGCAGAAGGAAAACTACTGCGCCAAACGCTGCGAAACCGAATATCTGGTCTATGAAAATCTCCCCGTCATTGACGGAAACCGCATGAGCGGCAGCGGCATCCTCGCCGGAGGCTGGCTCGTCAGGGACGGAAAAAGAGCACAGACCTCCCCCTTCACGGTAAAGTATGAGGAGTCCTCGCTCACCGTTTCCTTCGGCGGAGGCAGCATCACGGCAGCGGAGGACGGCATCACGGTCACGGGCGGTTACGGCCTGCGTCTTGAATGGGACGAGCACCGCTGCGCCCTTGAAAAGATCGAAGGCAACACCCTGCGGATGCGTTATCACGGCGTTCCCTATGCGCTCTGCGTCAAAACGGGCACCGTCCGAAACGACGGCTTCCCCGTCCTCGAACCACAAAACGGAATTCTCCGCATCCAAGCGGAAACAAGATAAATTACGGAGGAACCTATTATGGCAAAGAAACCCAATCTTCTGTTCTTCGGTATCGACTCTCTTCGCCGCAGCCACATGAGCCACTACGGCTACGGCCGCCTGACCACGCCCAACATCACCGAGTATGCCAAGGGCGGCATCACCTTTGACAACTGCTTCTCCGCCCACATCCCCACCACCCCCGGTTATGCCAACATGCTGACCGGCCGTGACTGCTTCGGCACCGACGTCGTGGCACTGGCTCAGAAGAAGATCATCGACGGCGTACCGGTACTGGCCCAGATCCTGCGTGAGAACGGCTACAACACCACCTGCATCGGCTTCGAGGGCAACGCCAGCGGCGCCGGCTACGACAAGTACATCGGCTTCAAGGGCTGGGGCCCCGACCACGATGACGGACGCGCCCACAAGGCCGAGAACCTGAACGAGGTCGCCATCCCCGAGCTGGAGCGCCTCGCCAAGGAGGACAAGCCCTTCTTCCTGTTCCTGCGCCACATGGATCCCCATTCCCCCTATCTGCCTCCCAAGCCCTTCGACGGCATGTTCTTCCAGGGCGACGCCTGCGACCCTGCCGACAAGCGCATGCAGAAGGTCTATGACTTCAAGCCCTTCGGCGACTATATCGGCAGCTGGGTACCCGAAGGCTGCACCAATCCCGACTACGTGATCGCCCAGTACGACGGCGCCGTGGCTTACATGGACAACTGCATCCAGCAGATCCTCACCAAGCTGAAGGCGCTGAACCTCGAAGAGGACACCGTCGTCATCTTCGTTTCCGACCACGGCGAGACCCTGTACGATCATGACTGCTACTTCGACCATCACGGCATGTACGAGCCCACCCTCGTGGTACCGCTCATCATCCGCTGGAAGGGACATCTGCCCGAGGGCAAGCGCTATGCCGACATCTGCCAGCTGAAGGACGTCACCCCCACCCTGCTGGAGATCATGGGCATCGAGAACAACCTGCCCATGGAAGGCCGCAGCCTGATGCCTCTGGTACGGGGCGAGTACCGCGAGCCCGAACCCGAGTTCTACATCACCGAGTGCACCTGGATGAGAAAGCACGGCTGGCGCACCCCCGAATGGAAGCTCATCGTCTCTCTGGAGCCCGACTTCCACTTCAAGCCCGAGATCGAGCTGTACAACCTCATCAAGGATCCCGAGGAGAACAACAACGTCGCCGACCAGTATCCCGAGGTCGTTGAGTCCCTCAAGACCCGCATGTACAAGTGGATCGAGAAGCGTGAGAAGGAGACCGGCAGACCCGCTCCCATCTACACCAACTTCCTGATGAACGGCAGACCCTTCGTCTCCTCTCAGGAGGCCTACGACAGCAAGTACATCGGCGGCATCGCTGGTGCGGGCAAGCTGCAGGCTAAGTAAGCATAGTGTGCAGTGTTCAGTGAGCAGTTGGTGAATTAGCAATTAGCAATGTGCAATTAGCAATTCATTGAAATCAATAACGCAACCAAAAGTCCCTTCCCGCATAAGCGGGAAGGGGGGACCGCCGTAGGCGGTGGGTAGGGCAGAATAAGTAATGCAAATGGAAAAAGCCTCTACCAATACTTGTCAAGCCCTATCCGCCGCCTACGGCGACACCTTTCCCAGTGAGCTGGGAAAAGACTTTAGGCGGCTTTGCCGCCCAACTGCTCACTGCCAACTGATCACTGTCCCGGAGGGTATTTTATGCATCGCATATTACTTGATACGGATATCGGCTGCGATACCGACGACTGGTTCGCTCTGGGTCACCTGCTGGCCAGAGACGACTGCGAGCTGCTGGGCATCACCACCGTCTGCGGCAGCTGTGTGCAGCGGGCCATGCTGGCGGATATGACCTGCCGTCTGGCGGAAAAGGATATCCCGGTATACGCCGGACAGGACAAGACCCTGATCGGCCGCAAGCCCATGGGCGGCATGGTCAAGCGGGAGGAGGATATGCTGTACTGCTATCCCCACCGCACGGACATCGAAAAGTATCAGGCGCTGGAGTTTCAGCGCAGGCTCATCGAATCGAATCCCGGAGAGATCGACCTGGTCGCCATCGGCATGCTGACGAACATCGCACTGCTGTTCTCCGCCTATCCCTACATCCCTTCGCTGCTGCGCTCCTTCACGATCATGGGCGGACGGTACTCGGACAACGAATACTGCTCCATCCGGAAATGGGGCATGTACGAATGCAATATCCGCTCCGACGCCGAAGCCGGTGCTGCGGTGTTCCGTGCAGCACCGGCAAAGACCCGGGTGATCGGCGTGGAGCTGAGCTGTCAGTACTGGCAGAGCAACGCCGTGCTCAGCGCCGAGGCCGCCAAGGTAAAGCATCTGAAGCCCGTCTCCGACGTCATCAAGCACGGCACCGAGGGCGTATGGTTCCACGATCCGATGGCGGTGTATTCGGTATTCGATCCCGACTGCTTTGTCTGGCAGCGGGGCGACATCGAGATCAGTCTCGATAATGACACCTTCGGAAAGAGCACATTCACCCCCGGCGAGAACGGACGGTTCCTGCTGGCGCTTTCCGGAGACAAGGAGCGCTTCTTCAACGGCTACAGCAAGCCCCTGGGCATCGAGCTGCACGCCGTAGAGACCCCGAAATACAATCAGTAATCACTTCCGAAAGGAGAACCCCCTATGCTCAGAGTATGCGTTATCGGTCTGGGTCATATCGGAAATCTTCATGCCCGCATCTATCAGGAGGACGAGCTGGTCGACCTGGTAGGCGTATGCGACATCAATGAAGAGAGAGCGATCGCAGCCTCCAAAAAGCTGAACGTCCCCTACTATCTGGATGCTCCGACCATGCTGAAGGAGCTCAAGCCCGACCTGGTCTCCGTGGCCACCGGCGGCTATGAGTATTCCTCCGATCACTATCTGCCCACGATCCAGGCGCTGGAAGCCGGCTGCCACGTGCTTTGCGAGAAGCCCATCAGCAACCTGATCGAGAACGGTCAGAAGATGGTGGACACCGCCGAACGTCTCGGCCGGTGCTTCGCCCTGGACTTCAACCACCGGTTCACGCCCGCCGCCCGTGCCGCCAAGCAGTGGCAGAACGACGGCCTCATTGGCGACCTGCTGTTCTGCAACATGGCGCTGTGGATCGGCAAGCCCCAGCCGCTGGAGTCCCCCTACTATCATCTGAAAGCCCTCAACCCCCATTCCTGTGAGATCATCCGCTACTTCATGGGCGACGTGGAAGCCGTTCAGTGCTTTGCCATGAAGGCGCCCGGCAGGAATATCTGGTCCACCGCCAGCATCAACATGAAGTTCAAGTGCGGCGCCGTCGGACATCTGGCCTCCAGCTACGTCATCGCCCGCGGTCATCCCATGGAGCGCTGCGAGGTGGCAGGTCTCAAGGGCAGGCTGGTATTTGAGGATATGTGGAGAGAAGCCACCCTGTATCCCGCAGGCAATCCCGAGAAGCGGGTCTACACCAACCCCGTATTCGGCGGCTATTCCAACTTTGACGACACCTTCCGCGACAGGATCCGCTCCTTCGTCCGTCAGGTGGATGCGGGCGTAAAGCCCGAGGACATCGACGGCAGCGGTCTGCAGGGTCTGAAGGCGCAGCAGGTCATCCATGCCGCCATCGAGTCGCTGGATACCGGACGCATCGTATATCTTGACGAGATGTTCCCGCCCAGAAAGAAGTAAGCTTTCCGGCAATTCCCTACAATTAAATAAAAGGGCACGGCTGAATCATGTCACACTTCTATATCAATTCGCTTATCCCCGAAAACGATCCGCCCGTCAGAGTACTGACCGCCTATCAAAAGGGTACCAGCAGCCATGACCACGATTTCTATGAGCTGGTTTATGTCAACGACGGCTTTTGTCTGCACGAGACAGAAGGCAATGTTTCACTGCTCCTTGAGGGCGACCTGTTCATAATCAAGCAGGGAATCACGCACAAATACATCAGCGACCGCACGATCAAGATCTACAACTGTATTTTCCGCAAGGAAGTGTTGGGTGACCGGCTGGACCGGCTCGCCGCACTGCCGGGCATCGACAGGCTGTTTTCCAAAAGCGACAAGCACAATCCGCCGAGGCTGCACCTTTCCTTAGGCGAAAGGGACATCGTCGTCAAGACCGTCGAGGCCATGGCCGACGACGGCACACGGCGGGCGAAAAACTGGGAAAAGGATATCGTCGACCGGCTGGAACTGCTCCTCACCACGTATTCGAAGGTCTATACCGACCACAAGGCGGATGAGCGGGGCAGTGACCAGTTCCTCTCCTATGTCGCTCAGGCGCTGAGCTATATCGAAGCCCACTATTCCGAAACCTCGCTGAACGTCAGCTCCACGGCAGCGTATGTCGGCATTTCTCCGGATTATCTGTCCCGCCAGTTCAAAAAGGCGATGGACATTTCCGCCCAGGAATACATCCGCCGCTACCGTTTCGCACGGGCGATGCAGCTGCTTCAGTCCGACTGCCCCATCGGGGCCATCGCCAGGCAGACGGGCTTTGACAGTATTTCCCATTTCTCCCGGGAGTTCAAGCGGGAGATGGGCATCACGCCGTCAAAATACCGCAGCAGCGAGGCACAGGAACGCAATCCCGTCAAGAAGTAACCCAATTTCACCACTATATCAAGGAGGATATCACTATGGCACTGAAATGCGCTGTCGTCGGTATGGGCGGCATCGGAAACACCCATGCGACCTGCTATTTCGAGAATCCCCTCTCCGAGGTCACCGCTGTCTGCGATATCGACAAGACAAAGGCAGACGCCGCCGCCGAGAAGTATCACTGCCGTGCATTCTACGATGAGGAAGAAATGCTGAAGGCCATGCCCGAGCTTGACGTGGTCTCCGTCACCACCTCCGGTTACGAAAACGGCTCCATGCACTTCGATCCCGCCATGATGGCACTGTCCTACAAGAAGGCCGTTCTGGTCGAGAAGCCCATCTGCAACGACGTGCGTGACGCCCGTGAGCTGGTCAACTACGCCGCCAAGAACAAGCTGTACCTCGGCTGCGACCTGAACCACTACTTCACCCAGCCCGCAGAGGACGCCAAGAAGCGCCAGCTGGAGGGCAAGGTCGGCGAGCTGGTCTACTGCATCCACAAGGTCGGCTTCAACGGCACCCAGGATTCCTACAACAAGATGAACTCCCAGCGCTGGCAGATGCCCTATTCCCATCTGAAGGCATTCTGCGCACATCCCTTCTCCGTCATGCGCTACTTCTGCGGCGACATCGTTGCCGTACAGGCCTTCCTCGACAAGCCCGGCGTGCGCCAGACCGCTGAGGACGCCATGCTGTCCGTCAACTCCATCCATGTGAAGTTCGCCAACGGCGGCGTCGGCTACCTCATTTCCCAGCGCGGCGGCGCCATGTTCGGCTACGGCGGCTGGTGGAGCTATGAGCACTGCGGTGCAAAGAGCACCTTCGCCATCGAGAACTGCGTCGAGAAGCTGCACGTTTGGGATCCCAAGGAGCTGGATACCAGCCGTGACACCATGAATCAGGCAACGCCCGATCCCATCACCACCGACTACGGTGTTTCCTCCTTCGGCGCAACCTTCCCCCGCAGAATCAACGCCTTCCTCGAGGACATCACCAACAAGGTGCCTTACGAGTACATCCGTGCTTCCGGACGTGACGCCCTCGCCACCCTCGAGTACACCTTCGCTGCCATCAAGTCCTACGAGAACGGCGGCGCACTGGTAGTTCCCGAGATGCTGCCCCCGATCCACGGCGATATGTCCCGCCTCAACCTGCCCTGGGACAAGTAAGTATGAACTATCTTCTGATCAATGCCGATCAGCTGCGTCACGACAGCGTGGGCTACAGAGGACTGCGCAATGTGAAGACCCCCTCTCTCGACAGGCTCGCCGCCGAGAGCGTGGTATACACCAGAGCCTTCACGCCGCTACCCGTCTGTGCCCCCGCCCGTCAGGCGCTGCTCTGCGGCAGACATCCCGATTCCTTCGGCGCCCAGTGGAACTATGACCAGATGCCCACGCCCACCGTACAGCCCGAATGGAGCTATGTACACAAGCTGAAGGAGCAGGGCTTCCGCACCGCTTATCTGGGCCGCTTCCACGTATCGCCCACGCTGCATCCCGATTCCTTCGGTTTTGACGAGTGGGTCAGCTGGGCCGGTCACAAGCAGCTGCTGAAGGAAAAGTATCCCGATGTGCAGTACACCGGCGGCTGGCTGGGCTGCGAAAGCCCCATCCCCGTGGAGGACAGCGGCACGCACTGGATGGCGAAGCAGGCTTCCGATATGATAAAAAAGCTCGCCGCCGAGGGCAAGCCCTGGCACATCTGGGTCGACTATGAAGAGCCGCATCTGCCCTGCCGTCCCTCTGCGCCGTTCTCTACGATGTACGATCCCGACAGCATTCCCCCGTGGGACGGCTGCGGCGACACGTTTGAGAACAAGCCCTACTGCCACAAGCAGCAGCCCATCAGCTGGGGCACCGACGAAATGACCTGGGATCACGACTTCAAGTACATGGTCGCAAGGTATTTCGGCGTCATAAGCCAGCTGGATCAGGCCATCGGCAGGATCCTCGATGCGCTGCGGGAGACCGGCCAGTATGACGACACGCTAATCATCTTCACCTCCGACCACGGCGACATGTGCTCAAGCCACAACATGCTGGACAAGCACTACGTCCTCTATGACGATATCTGCCGTGTTCCGCTGCTGGTGAAGTTCCCCGGCGCAGCGCCCCGCACCTGCGACCGCTTCGTCTCCAACTGTGTGGACATTCCGTATTCCGTCCTCGACTGGCTGGGCCTTGCACATCCGGACATCGAGCACGGACGCAGGCTGCCCGTCACGCCCGAGGAAGACGCCCTTTGCCGTGACATGATCTCTTCCACCTCCAACGGCCAGCAGTTCGGCCTGTATTCCACCCGCATGATCCGGGATGACCGGTACAAATACGTGTGGAACCTCACCGACATTGACGAGCTGTACGATCTGGAAAGCGATCCCGGCGAAAAGAGAAATCTGATCGCCGAGCCCGATCAGCAGGAGCGCATCAAGGACATGCGGCTGAAGCTCCATGCGGAGCTCTCCTCCCACGGCGACCGTTTCGTCGGCAATGAGTGGATGAAGCGGCAGCTCCTCGAAGGCAAAAAGCATCTGCGTTAAACTCTGTTATCATTTAATTTGGAGGTCATTCCCATGAAAAAGGTTCTTTCCCTCGTTCTGGCACTGGCACTGGTTCTGTGCTTTGCCTTCTCCGCATCCGCTGACGACGAGACCGTTACGCTGACCTTCCAGCGCATCGGTTCCGATGCCGCAGAGCATGAGTACTGGAGCTGGGTCATCGACGAGTTCCAGAAGGCCAATCCCGACATCGTGATCGAGTATGACGACGCCGCCATCGGCGCAGACATGGACACCAAGCTGAACAACCTGTTCGCCGCCAACGACGGTCCCGACATCATCGGCCACGGCATCCTGTCCGTTGCCAGCCGTGTCGAGCAGGGTCACTATCTGCCCGTCGACGAGTATTTCGAGGCCTGGGAAGGCAAGGACAACCTGATGCCCAGCGTGCTGGCCAACGGCACCTACAAGGGCCATGTCTACGGCATCGGCTACTCCACCACTCCCTATGTGTTCGCATACCGCTCCGACCTGCTGGAAGAGGCAGGCATCGAAGTGCCCACCACTTGGGAAGAGCTGGCTGACGCTGCCCGTGCTCTGACCAAGAAGAACGACAACGGCGAGATCACCTTCTCCGGCTTCTGCTTCCCCTCTGCCGGCGGCAACATGGTCGAGCTGGACGTCTTCGTATTCGGCAACGGCGGCAAGTACATGGACGATGAGTCCAACCCCACCATGGCCGGCGACGAGAAGGTCGAGGCCATCAAGTTCCTGCAGGAGCTGCTTCCCGATGTCAACATCGCCTATTCCAACAGCGACACCAACCCCTTCGTCAAGGGTGAGGCTGCCATGACCCTGATCAACAACGTCGCCCTGACCGGCATGATGGCCGAGGGCAGCGAGTACGCCGGCAAGGTCGGTATCGCTCTGCCCGCCAACAACGGCACCAAGGCTACCTTCTCCGGCTGCAACATGATGTTCATCGGCCGTGACTGCGAGAACACCGACGCCGCATGGAAGTTCATCGAGTTCGTAATGACCGAGGAATCCACCCTGAGGCGCGCCGAGATGTGCAACATCCCCGTGACTCTGTCCTCTCTGGCTGACGAGTTCATCGCCATGGATCCCTGGAACGCCGTCCGCGTCGAGTGCGTTGAAAACGGTATCGGCATGCCCCGTGCTACCTGGGCTACCAGCTTCCAGAAGATCCGCAACGAGCTGATCCAGAACGTCCTGTTCGGCGATGTCGACGCAGAGACCGCTCTGGCCGACGCTCAGTCCTCCCTCGAGTTCGAGATGGATTATTGATCTGAAAAAAAGTCCTTCCCCACATCAGTGGGAACGAGCGCAGCGAGTTGGGTTCGGCTCTGACCGAGCCGCAGCGAGAAAGGTGGAAGGCGACGGATAGGGCGTGATAAGTACTGGTAGAGGTGTTTTGCCAACATAGCTTCCTTTATCAGCCCTATCCACCGGCTTCGCCGGTCCCCCTTCCCCTGTGGGCAGGGGAAGGACTTTTGGCAATCGGGCTAATATACTTTCCTATACCCCACAATTCCGTGAAGAGTCAAAAAACATAAAGAATCCTTTCCCCAAGGTACATATGGAGTATTGTATGTCTAAAAAACGGGAGCTTGTCGTTTACAACCGGCGGGACACGGCTGCGGCATGGCTGATGCTGTCGCCGTTCCTGATCTTCTTTCTTCTGTTCGTGCTGTATCCCATCGTCATGAACATCTGGTACAGCTTTACGGACTACAATCTGAGCAGTGCCCACTGGGTGGGACTGAAAAATTACCGCCGCCTGCTGAAGGACAAGGCGTTTATTGCCGCTGTAAAAAACACCTCTGTATATGCCTTTTTTTCGGTCATTCTGCTGACCTCGCTGGGCTTTCTGGCCGCCTCGGCACTGAACCGCCCGATGCGCTTCCTGCGTCCGGTGCGGATGCTGATGATATTCCCCTATGCCACCTCCATGACCGCCGTATCGATGATATGGCTGATGCTGCTGGACCCCACGACGGGTCTGATCAACAAGACATTAAGAGCCCTCGGCCTGATGGGTGTGGACTGGCTGTTCAACACCAAAACGGCGCTTGGGTGTTTGATATTTATCAATGTGTGGAAGAATATCGGCTACTGTATGCTGATATTCCTCGCCGGTATGCAATCGGTGCCTGCGGAGCTGTACGAGGCCGCCACCGTGGACGGCGCCGGTGAGCGGCAGAAGCTGCTGCACATCACGATCCCGATGGTGCAGCCGGTCACCTTCTTCGTATTGATCAACACGATGCTGGAATCCTTCAAGACCTTTGAACAGGTCAAGGTAATGACCGGCGGCGCACCCAAATATTCCACGACCACCATCGTCCACGAGATCTATCTTCAGGGCTTTACCGAGTTCCGCATGGGCTATGCCGCCGCCATGTCGGTGGTGCTGCTCGTCATCGTGCTGACGGTAACGCTCATCAACTATCGGCTGAACGGAAGCAGGGAGTGACGGCAATGCAAAATAAGAATTTGAGCACCGTCAACGACCGGCGGTTCCGCATCGTGTCCCGCATATTTGTCCTGCTGCTGTGCCTGGTGATGGGATTCCCGCTGCTGATGACCATCTCCGTATCGCTGCAGACGATGAACGAGGTCTATTCGCCCGACCTCATCCTCGTTCCCGAAAAGCTTCAATTCGTCAATTATTCTACGGCGATGCACAACGGAAACTGGCTCAACTACTTCAAAAACAGCGTCGTCATTACGGTCATCACCGTCGTCATCAGCCTCGTCATCAACGCCATGTCCGGCTTCGTATTTGCAAGGATCCCGTTCCGTGGCCGTGAACCGCTGTTCATGCTGATCCTCATCGGCATGATGATCCCGGCGCAGGTGACGCTGATCCCCGTGTTCCTGCTGATCCGCTCGGTGCCCTTTACCGGCGGCAATAACTGGCTCGGTCAGGGCGGCGTCGGACTGATGAACTCGTATGCGGGCCTCATTATCCCGTACATCGCCGGTTCCTTCGGCGTGTTCCTGTGCAGGCAGTTCTATATGGGCTTCCCGAAAGAGCTGGACGACGCCGCACGGATCGACGGCTGCGGCAGGCTCTCCCAGTTCATCAGGATCTATCTGCCGCTGAGCGGACCCGTACTGGCTTCCCTGTCGGTGCTCAAGTTCACCGGCACATGGAACGAGTATACCTGGCCGCTCGTCATGACCAGCGGCGACACCATGAAGACCGTACAGCTGGCGCTCGCCACCTTCCGCAATGAGGGCGAGGTGTTCTGGAACCAGCTCATGGCCGCCACGTTGATCTCCGGCATCCCGATCTATCTGCTGTTCTTCTTTGCGCAGAAGTACTTCGTGCAGGGACTGCTGGCGGGAAGCGTAAAAGGGTAATCAGCAATGTGCAATTAGCAATAGTCCCTCCCCTGCTCACAGGGGAGGGTGGCTGCGCCAGCAGACGGGTGGGGCCGGATAAGTCAGCTATGTTGGCAATAGCGCCACTACCGATACTTGTCATGCCCTACCCACCGCCTACGGCGGTCCCCCCTTCCCACTGATGTGGGAAGGGACTTTTGGCGGCTTCGCCGCTTATATTGAGTTCAATTAATTGCTAATTGCTAATTGTTCAACAGCCCCATCATGTTTTCCGGCTTTGCGATGCTCCACAGGGCGTCGAGATTGACGTCGGAGTGTTCCGTTTCCCTTGCGTACTGATAGGCAAGGCGTATGCGCTCTTCCTGCGTGTCCGCCTTTTTCATTTCCCACAATTTGAGCACGAAGAACGTATTGAGCACGGCGAAGGCGGCAGCGGTATCGAACCTTCTGGTCTCGATGCCCACGGTGAAGTAGCGGAACAGGTAATAGACAAAGACGTTCTCCGCCTCCTGCTGGGGCAGCAGATAGTCGTTCTGTTCGCCGCCTGTCAGATATTCGATCAGCTCGTCCTGCCAGCAGTCGTTGAGCCGTTCCATCTTTTCGATGCATCTTGCCGCCATACGGCTGCCGGATGCCGATGTTGTCTTCTCTGCTCCGCAGCGGCACAGGCAGTCCTTCATCCGCTCCCAGATCGACACGGCGCTGCCTCTTGCGATGTACAAAAGCTCCTCCAGCATTCGCCTGCCCCGGATGTAGTTCTGCGGCTCGATGTCGTTGGGGACGATCTCGCCCGGCTCCTCCGTGGTGACGAACTCGCTGCCGGTCGAGGTCAGGATCAGCCGTGCCGCCTCGGGACAGCTCAGCTCCAGCCCTTCGTCCGCCGCCGCACCGAAATAGTTGACAAAGCGGGGATACCTGCGGCAGGTCACGCACAGGCCCTCCTCCGAGAGCCGCTTCTGCATGACACAGAGGCCGTCCTCGTCAAGGAACGGACACTTGCCGTCCTCGGTATCGGCAAAGTAGTACTCGCCGTCCTCACAGGCGATATGCTTTGTCAGCCATTCCCCGTCTTCCAACTTTCTGTACCGCTCCAGCGACGCCCGATCCGGCACTACCTCCCAGCCGTGGCAGCAGTTGTCCGGGCACTTGTCCGCAAGGCAGGCAAACGAGGCATAATAGTCGGGTCTTGTGTATTTCATGCGTTTATTTCCTCTCGGGGCCCTCGAACAGGTCGGGATTCTCCTTCAATGCGGCACCGGTGGCCTCAAACAGGCGCCGCGCCTCCATTATATACACCTTGGCATCGCCGAACCTGCCGAAGGTCAGTACGCCCTCGTTGATCAGCCGCTCCTCGATCCGGGGATAGGTCATGGAGCTGGATCTGCCGCCGTGGGGACGGGTATTGACGGTGATGCTGCTGCCGTCGGGCGTGATGACCTCAAAGGTGCGCATCGTGCCCAGACGGTTGGGGATATTGCACCATTCCTCGATGCCGTGGATAAATGTGCAGCTGGTCAGCGTGCAGCCCAGCTGCAGGATCTTGCCGTTGCGGTCCAGTATCCTGTGCCAGGCGGAGTTGATATTGACCGGAGAATCGCACTTTTCATCGCCTGC
>JAZLHZ010000335.1:0-3040 GCA_045617085.1 Clostridia bacterium | reverse complement strand
ATTTGTCTCCTACAAAACACACAGCCCGAAAGGTATCCTTATCGGGCTGTGGCAAAATATCCTGTTTTTATTTATCTCTCCTGAGAAAGACCTGCAGTGATGGCGGCAACTTCCTTGTTCAGCTCTGCCTTGACCTCATCGGTGAAGGTATCTGCCTGAAGTGCCTTGATGACCTTGTCGATCACATGAGCGGTGGCGATGAAGCCCTCGGCGGTCATGCCCTTGGTGGTCATGGCGGCAGTGCCGATACGCACGCCGGAGGTCACCTGAGGAGATCTGGTCTCATTGGGAACGCAGTTCTTGTTGAGGGTGATGGAAACCTCGTCGCAGGCATTCTGCAGTGCCTTGCCGGTAACGCCGGTCTCGGTGAGATCCATCAGCAGCAGGTGGTTGTCGGTGCCGCCGGTGACCAGCTTATAGCCCATCTTGAGGAACTCATCGGCCATGGCCTTGCAGTTCTTGACGATGTTCTCGGCATAGGTCTTGAAGGAAGGATCCAGTGCTTCGCAGGCAGCGACTGCCTTGCCGGCGATGACGTGCTCCAGAGGGCCGCCCTGATTGCCGGGGAAGATAGCGCTGTCGATCTTCTTGGCGAGTTCCTTCTTGCAGAAGATCAGGCCGCCTCTGGGTCCGCGCAGGGTCTTATGGGTGGTGGTGGTGACGATGTCCGCACCGGCCTTGATGGGAGAGGGATGCACGCCGCCGGCGACCAGACCTGCGATGTGAGCCATATCCACCATCATCAGAGCGCCGACCTCATCGGCGATCTTGCGGAAGGCTTCGAAATCGATGATCCTTGCATAGGCGGAAGCGCCGCAGAGGATCAGCTTGGGCTTGCACTCCAGTGCCTTTGCGCGAACGTCTTCCATATCGATATAGCCGTTGGCGTCGGTGGAGTAGAATACCATATTATACAGCTTGCCCGAGAAGTTGACGGGAGAGCCGTGGGTGAGGTGTGCGCCGTTGTCCAGATTCATGGAGAGGACGGTATCACCGGGCTTGATGACTGCGGCATATGCTGCGCAGTTGGCCTGGGAGCCGCTGTGGGGCTGTACATTGACGTGGTAGTCGGTATCGAATACCTGCTGCCACAGACGGATGCACTCGTTCTCGATCTTGTCGACGACATGGCAGCCGCCGTAGTAGCGCTTTCCGGGATAACCCTCGGCATACTTGTTGGTCAGGCAGGAACCGACGGCAGCCTGCACGGCCTTGCTGGTGAAGTTCTCGGAAGCAATCAGCTCAATGTTCTGCTTCTGACGGGCAGCTTCCTCATCGATGAGTGAAAAGATGTAATCGGAATTCATGGCGCTTGTGTCCTCACTTTCACTTTCGTTTTATACGGATATTATACACGATCATTGTGATGGGCAGGATGTTTTTATATTCACTTTTCACGCACTCTTGGTTAATTCTTCCGTACAAAAAAGTCTTGACAAACCTCATATCGGGAGTTATAATAGAAAAAGACGAACAATAAGGAGGTTTTACCCCATGATATACAGGAAATTTGCGAACATCGACCTTTCCCTGCTGGGCTTCGGCACCATGCGCTTTCCGTCCGTGAACGGCGTGATCGACATTCCTCAGACCGAGGCGATGTTTGATCTGGCGATAAAGAACGGCGTCAACTACTTCGATACCGCCTATCCCTACCACGGCGGCAAGTCCGAGATCATCACCGGCAATGCCCTGTCCGCCTATCCGAGAGACACGTGGTATCTCGCTTCCAAGTTCCCCGGCCATCAGATCAGCGCAAGCTACGACCCGAAGGCCATCTTCGAGGAGCAGCTGAAGAAGTGCCGGGTTGACTACTTCGATTTCTACCTGCTGCACAACGTATACGAAGGCTCCGTCGCCACCTATGAGAGCGACAAATGGGGCATCCTCGACTATTTCCTGGAGCAGAAGAAGAACGGCAGGATCCGCCATCTGGGCTTCTCCTCTCACGCCCATTACGACACGCTGGCCTCGTTCCTGGACAAGCACGGCGAGAACATGGAGTTCTGCCAGCTGCAGCTCAATTACCTCGACTGGACGCTGCAGGACGGCAAGAAGAAGGTCGACCTGCTGAAAAAACTCGGCATCCCCGTCTGGGTCATGGAGCCCGTGCGCGGCGGCAAGCTGGCCAAGCTTCCGGACAACCTGCACAATAAGCTCGCCGGACTGCATTCCGATTGGTCGGACGCCTCCTGGGCCTTCCGCTTCCTTCAGGGCATTGACGGTATCGGCATGATACTCTCCGGCATGTCCTCCCTTGAACAGATGCAGGACAACCTTGCAACCTTCGACAAGCTGTCTCCCCTTTCCGATGCCGAAAACAAGCTCGTTCTCGACATCGCTGAGGAGCTGAAGGACGCCGTTCCCTGCACCGGCTGCCGCTATTGCTGCGACGGCTGTCCGATGGGGCTGGACATTCCCACCCTCATCAATGCGTGGAACGACCTCGGTGTCACCGCCTCGTTCAACACCACCATGTTCCTGGAGACCCTGCCGAAGGATAAGCAGCCCGCCGCATGTGTTAACTGCGGTCAGTGCGCCGCCATCTGCCCCCAAAAGATCGACATTCCCGATGTGCTCTCCCGTCTGGCAGACAAGTTCGCCTCCATGCCGACCTGGGCACAGATCTGCAAAGAAAGAGACGAAGCCGCAAAGAAGAACAAGTAAGACACTATGGAGTGAGAAGCGACGGCTTTGCCGCCTGACTTCTCACTTTATTGTTTTGTTAAATCTCATTTTCCCCCTTGACTTCACCCGGCAGTAGTGCTATAATAGGCAATGTTGTGAACGAGCGAGTGCCTGTAGCTCAGCCGGATAGAGTGCTTGGCTACGAACCAAGAGACCGGGGGTTCGAGTCCCTCCAGGCACGCCATCAAAACATCCGATACAGTGTATCGGATGTTTTTTGTTGTGTTTATCAAAAAAGCACTCATCACGAAACTGTGGAGATACCAAAAGTCCTTCCCCACCTCAGTGGGGAAGGGGGACCGGCGAAGCCGGTGGATAGGGCTGATAAAGGAAGCTGTGTTGGCAGAACACC
>JAZLHZ010000334.1:0-2982 GCA_045617085.1 Clostridia bacterium | reverse complement strand
TGAAAATTGATCCCCCATCCCAGACCGTAGAATTCCACGCCGGGAATGGTTAGGATACCTTCTACGGCAGCAGCGGCAGCGAGCTCATTGACGCCGCCGTTTGTTTCATGGTCGGTCAGTGCCATCGCCTTATAGCCGAGGGATTTGGCAATCAGAACAAGCTGCTGCGGGGTAAATCCGCCATCGGAATAAGTGGAATGCAGATGCAGGTTCGCATATTTCATACGAAGATCCTTCTTTCTCTTTATAATATTATATTCCCCCCACAACGATTGTGGGGGGAAGAGTCAAGCTATGAATCAGCCGTTGGAACGATCCCAGTAGGCCTGTGCAACCTGAAGCCAGGTCTGCAGACCGGCCTCGTCCATCTTGGCGAGGTAGGTGTCCCAGTCAGCGACGGGATCCATGGTTCCGGTGGCGAATGCGCCGATGGACTCGTTCAGATAGGTCTTTACATTGGAGATTGCATCGTTAGCCAGATCGCCCTCTTCGAGGGTGTAGGTGGGATCATAGAATACCTGCTCGGGGAGGCTGCCGGTCCATGCATCATATTCAACAGCATTGAGGTAATTCCTGTGGTTGACAAGATCACCATTTGCAAAGCTCTCAGCCCAGCCGGCGGGGAATTCAGAAGCGGGAGTAACAGATGCGGAAGATGCATAAAGCTGAGTAGGATTGATTCCGCAGAACTGTACGTGCCAGATAGTATTGTTCACGTTTGCCCAAGGATCATCAACACCGGGAATGACATAGTATCTTGCATCGATACCAGCATTGTAAGCATCCATGGCAGCGTTGGGATACTTTGCATCAAATGCGTCGGGATCATCGTCGCGCCATTCAATATTCTGGCCGATAATGCCCTTGCGGAGCTGGATAGAGACACGAGGCTGTGCAAAATAATCGAAGAAGCGGAATGCTACCTCAGGAGTATCACAATCAGTGGTAATGACAAACTGCTTCTGCATGACGGAAGCACGCTCGGGAGTGTACTGACCTTCAAAGGCGGGCAGTACATCGTAGGCGAGCAGGAAGGGATTATTGACATCGTTGGCGATAACAGTGGGGCATCCGGTGATCACGCCGCAGATCTGCTCTTCGGGGGAATAGTTCTGAAGCATAGCCTTGTATTCGTCGGCGGTGATCGTCAGGGAAGTGGGAGAGAGCAGACCATCAGCAACGAGCTTGTTGATGTAGATCATGGCCTGCTGCCACTCATCAGTCACGAAGGGAGCGAAAACAACGTTGTCCTTCACGTCAAGGTAGTTCTCAGCATCATAGTATACAAAATTGTTTACTATGAACTGGATGAAGCCGCCGTTGTAAACACTCTGCTGAGTGAACATCGGGAATTCATCGGTGGTGTCACCGTTTCCGTTCATATCGTTGTCACGGAAAGCGCACAGCACGTCATACAGCTCGTCGAGGTTGGTGGGCTTATCGAGTTCCAGCTTGTCGAGCCAGAGCTGATTGATGTAGGCATCGACTCTGCGCTGGTCGCCGAGGGCGTTGACGTAGTTGCACCAGCTGTAGATGTTTCCGTCAGCCTCTTTAAGACGACGCATATACTCATCAACCTGTTCATCGGTCAAGGCGCTTTCATAGATGAAATAAGCGTACTTATCGATAAGGTCATTCAAGGGAAGAAACACACCCTGTGCACCGTAGGTGACGCAGCCGGTGGATCCGAAATTGTAGTTGATGATGTCGGACAGCTCTTCACCGCTGGAGAAGCGGAGGTCGAGCACCGTTGCTGTCTCTGCTGCAGGGAGCAGATCCCACACGATGTCAATACCGGTTTCCTCTTCAACCAAGCGAGTCAGGTCGTTGTCATCAAAGTCCGTGCACTTGACACCGGCAGCAATGGAAATGGTGAGCTGAGTCTCTTCCGTGACGATGGGCAGAACGCCCGGTGCAGTCATGCCCGGAACATCGCTCATGGCCAGCTCATCTGCCGAGGCAAACGAGAGGCACAGGACAGCCGCCATCAGGACGGCAAGGAACAGGGACAGGGATCTCTTCATGGTACTTCCTCCTTTATATTAACGTCAGGTTGACGTTTTATTATTCAAAGTAAATCTGATATTAAGTATACCGCAAAAAAAAAAAAATGCAAGTCTTAACGTTCAAAATTAACAATATATTAAACAATATTCTTTGCTGCCTCTGTGTTTATATCAATACAGCAAAATACGGATTTAACAAATTGTCAATGAAAATCAGGGAGATTCCTTATATAAGTCCATAGTATAATATGTAAAAAAAACGGAGGTGCGGGATATGGACGATTGCAGGATGAAGCTGCCGTTGTTTGATGACTACTGGATCGATTTTCGGAAGAACACCGTAAGGCGGTGGTTCGCACCGGAGCCGTATACGCTGCTTCCGGCGGGGCCGTACTGCTCTTTGGTCTATGATAAGGAGATCGGCCGATATCGGGTGTATTATGAGACGCTGATCGATGTGGGGAAGGACGGCCCCCGGCAGCTGCGGATGCTGGAAGGCGAAGAGCTGACAGAGATGCAGCCTTGCCTTTCGGACGGCGATCCCGTGTTGTTTTCCGGCGAGGGCGGCGTACACGGCACCGCCGTGATGCTGGACGAATACGATGCCGACCCGCAGAAGCGCTATAAGCTGACGGGCATGTTCCACATGGGAAAGGACGTGCCGGGCAATGCCTTCGATGACCCTGTGGCGATGCTGTGCTCGGCAGACGGCATCCACTGGAAGCTTGAGGACGAAAGGATCCTGCATCCGCATACCAGCGATGCGCTGAACCGACTGTATTACAATCCGTGCAGCGGGGAATACATGCTGCTGCACCGCTCGGCCTTCGTGGATCGTCGAATATCTCTGCGTACATCCAAGGATACGCTGCACTGGAGCGAGCCGCAGATCATACTGCCGCCGGGCCCCAACTACAATAACGGACATACCGGGATGCAGCATTACAGCATGACGGCCAGGTACGAGGACGGCATA
>JAZLHZ010000333.1:0-5429 GCA_045617085.1 Clostridia bacterium | reverse complement strand
TTACGGCGATCCTGTGCCTTGTGCTGGGTCTGATCATCGTGCTGGGCACGGTGTTCTACGGCCCCAGTCCGATGGCCAGCGATCTTTTGACGGTGACGCTGCTGGAGACCAGCGCCCTCAAATTCGTGCCGCGGATGTTCTTCTCCGAGGCGGGTGTGCAGGCGATCGTCGAGCGCAACAAGGCGGAGAGCTTTGACGAGATCACCGACACCTCGCTGATCGTCATCAACACCGGCAAGGACGAGGCGACCGGCGAAACGGAAGAGGAATACAAGGATGTGGAGCTGGTAAACGTCACCGGGCCCACATATAAGGGCTATATGCTGATCGTCCGTGACCCGTCCCGGGTCAGCGTGGGCGTGTGCCACAAGCCCTTCGGCGATACCTACGGCAAGTATATCGACGAGATCGCAGAGGAATACAACGCACTGGCGGTCATCAATGCCGGCGGCTTTGAGGACGACGGCGGCACCGGTAAGGGCGGCATCCCGATCGGCATCGTATACGCCGACGGCGAGCTGATGTGGACGCATACGGACGACTATTATTCCACACTGGTTGGCTTTGACAAGGATGACAAGCTGATCGTCGTGGACAATATGAGCGCCGAACAGAGCAAGGCGCTGAACCTGCGGGATGCGGTCACCTTCGGCCCGGCTCTCGTGGTCAACGGCGAAGCTGCGGTCATCACCGGCTCGGGCTCCGGCACCAATCCCCGTACGGCCATCGGCCAGCGGGCGGACGGCGCCGTGCTGCTGCTGGTCATCGACGGACGGCAGGTCAATTCCCTCGGCGCAACGATGAGCGACCTCATCGACATCATGCTGGACTTCGGCGCCGTCAATGCGGCCAATCTGGACGGCGGTTCGTCCTCCAAGATGTATTATGACGGCGAGTACATCAATGACGGTGTGGCGCTGACCGGTTCCCGCCGGATGTGTACCACATTTATCGTGAGGTGACGGATATGGGAAAGAAAAAGAAAAAACGGATATTCTATCCCGTCTACTTTACGCTGATCGTTCTGTTCTTCATCGCCGTGGCTGTCGGCTGCATCAAGCTCAACGGCTACCTGGCGGATTACCAGCTTTCCGACAGCGGCCCCGCCGTGGAAGAGGCATTTTCCCGGTTCACGAGCCTTGACATCGATGCGCTGACAAACAGCTGCGACTGGTCGGCGTATCCCAACGAGGATATCGGGGATTACCGCCGATGGCTGACGGAATATGTCGCCGATGCCCAGCCCTCGGACTTCACCTATAAGGCGCTCAGAAGCGAGGAGAAGGACAAAAAGGTCTTCTCCGTCAAGCTCAGAGGCGAGAACTTCGGCAAATTCACGATCCGGGAGATCCCGGACAGCACCGAATACGGCTTCTCCGTGTGGCAGTTCGATTCGGTCGAAGCGGTCATGCCGCAGGCCACCGAATACTCCATCACCGTGCCCGCAGGCTACAGCGTGACGGCGGACGGAGAAAAGCTGACGGAGCCGGCGGAGACCGGCATCCCCACCGTGTGGACGGGCAGCATGCTGAAGGAGGAGACCAAGGCTCCAACCTTTAACCGCTACACTGTCGAGCGCACCTTCGGCGTGCCGGAGTTTGAGGTAAGAGACCTGAACGACCGGGAGGTCGACATCATTGAGGGCGAGGACGGACTCATGTGCGCCTTCTCCTCGGATACGAAGTTAGCGGATGAGCTCACAGGCAGAGTAAAGAAGATCGCCTCCGTATTCTCCGCCTTCACTTCCGCCGACGTGAGCCGCGGCGAGGTGCTGGGCTACGCCAGAAAGGGCACCCGGGCTTACGAGGTGCTGGAGAAGTTCGATAACGACTGGTTCGGCGCTCATTCCAGTGCGTGGATGGACAATTTCAGTGCAGACAACTTTATTCAGTTTACCGACGATACCGCAGCCTGTGACGTACACTATGACTACACTGCGGAATTTTCGGCGGGCACCAAGGTATATGAGACAAATTACCGCTTCTACCTCGTGCTGAGGGACGATGTATGGTATCTGTATGACTTTACGGCATTATAAAAGAGGTTGATAATTATGGATTTTAAACAGAGCATTGCGAATGAGATCCTTTCCGCCATCGGTATCGCCTTCGGTCAGACTGAACTGACGCAGGAGGCCATCGCACAGGTCATCGAGATCCCTCCGGATACGGCAATGGGCGATTATGCCTTCCCGTGCTTCCGTCTGGCAAAGACGCTGAGAAAAGCGCCGCCGATGATCGCAGATGCGTTGAAGGCGGTCATCGATGCGCCGTTCCTGAAGGAAGTCCAGTCCGTCAAGGGCTACCTGAACTTCTATATCGACAGAGGCACCTACGCAAGAGAGATCCTGAAGCAGGTCTGTGAGCAGGGTCTCCGTTACGGCGGCAGCGAGATGGGCAAGGGCAAGACCATCTGCATCGACTATTCCTCCATCAATATCGCCAAGCGCTTCCATATCGGCCATCTGTCCACGACGATGATCGGCAATGCGCTGAAGCATATCTATGAATTCCTCGGCTATACCACCGTGGGCATCAACCATCTGGGCGACTGGGGCACCCAGTTCGGCAAGATGGTCGCCGCCTACAAAATGTGGAGTACCAAAGAGGAGATCGAAAAGGGCGGCGTGAACGCCATGGTCGAGCTGTATGTCCGCTTCAACCGGGAGGCGGAGGAGAAGCCCGAACTGAACGATCTGGGCAGAGCATGGTTCAAGAAGATCGAGGACGGCGATCCCGAGGCGCTGGAGATATTCAACTGGTTCAAGACCGTGACCCTGAAGGATGCGGAGCGTGTCTATGACATCCTCGGCGTCAAATTCGATTCGTATGCAGGCGAGAGCTTCTACAACGACAAGATGGGTCCCGTGGTGGACGAGCTGAAGGAAAAGGGTCTGCTGGTGGAGTCCGACGGCGCACAGGTCGTCATGCTGGACGAGTACAACATGCCCCCGGCGATCATCCTGCGTTCCGACGGTGCGACCCTGTATGCCACCAGAGATCTGGCGGCGGCCACCTACCGCAAGAATACCTATGATTTCGAGAAGTGCCTGTATGTGGTTGCCTACCAGCAGGATCTGCACTTCAAGCAGATCTTCAAGGTGCTGGAGCTGATGGGTCATGAATGGGCAAAGAAGTGCGAGCACGTCGCCTTCGGCATGGTGTCCTTTGAGGGACAGTCCCTGTCCACCAGAAAGGGCAACGTGGTATATCTGGACGAAGTGCTGGCCAAGGCCGTAGAAAAGGCCAGAGCCATCATCGACGAGAAGAGCCCCAACCTCGAAAACAAGGATGAGGTCGCTCGTCAGGTGGGCATCGGCGCCGTTGTATTCTTTGACCTGTACAACAGCAGGATCAAGGATATCGATTTCAGCTGGGACAGAGCGCTGAACTTCGAGGGCGAGACCGGACCCTATGTCCAGTACAGCCATGCAAGAAGCTGCTCCGTCCTGCGCAAGGCGGGCGAGTGCAGCGCAGCACCGGATTACGAAGGTCTGGCAACGCCCGAAGCACAGGATGTCATCCGCCTGATCGAGCAGTTCCCCGGCCTCGTCTGCGATGCCGCCGACAGAAACGAGCCTTCCGTCATCACCCGGTTCACCGTGGCGCTGGCGCAGGCGTTCAACCGGTTCTACTATGAAAACAGGATCCTTGACGACGATATGGGCGTACGTGCCGCAAGACTGGAGCTCACCGGTGCGGTGAAGCAGGTGCTGGCTGCGGCGCTGGGTCTGATCGGCGTTGAGGCTCCCGAGAGAATGTAATCCACAGCACAAATTACAAGGAGGATATGTACCATGAAAACAGTTGTTACCTTCGGTGAAGTCATGCTCCGTCTCTGCCCTCCCGGCTATCTGAGACTGAACCAGACCCCTTCTCTTGAAATGACCTTCGGCGGCGCCGAGGCCAATGTGGCGGTATCCCTTGCCAACTACGGCGTGAATGCCCGCTATGTCACCAAGCTGCCCGACAACCCCATCACCGACGCTTTCGAGATGCAGATGAAGGGCTTCGGCGTAGACGTCAGCTACATCGCCAAGGGCGGCGACCGTATGGGCGTATACTTCGTCGAGAAGGGCGCTTCCATGCGTCCCTCCAAGGTCATCTATGACAGAAAGTACTCCTCCATCGCCGGTGCCAAGGTCGGCGACATCGATTGGGATAAGGTATTCGAGGGTGCCGAGTGGTTCCACTGGACCGGCATCACTCCCGCTCTGTCCGACTCCGCTGCCGAGCTGACTCTGGAAGCCTGCAAGGCTGCCAAGGCAAGAGGCATCAAGATATCCTGCGACCTCAACTACCGCAAGAAGCTGTGGACCCGTGAAAAGGCAAAGCAGGTCATGTCCGAGCTGGTCAAGTATGTTGACGTCATGATCGCCAACGAAGAGGACTCCAAGGACGTATTCGGCATTGCCGCAGAAGGCACTGATATCGAGACCGGCAAGCTCTCCGAGCAGGGCTACAAGGATCTGGCCAAGAAGCTGAGCAGCACCTTCGGCGCAAAGAAGGTCGCCTTCACCCTGCGTGAGAGCTTCTCCGCCAATGACAATGACTGGTCCGCTCTGATCTACGACGCAGAGTCCGACACTGCAGTCCGTTCCCGCAAGTACTCCATCCACATCGTGGACAGAGTCGGCGGCGGCGACTCCTTCGGCGGCGGTCTCATCTACGCCCTGCTGAACGGCTACAGCGATGCAGACGCCATCAACTTCGCAGCAGCAGCATCCGCTCTGAAGCATACCATCGAGGGCGACTTCAACCGTGTGTCTCTCGACGAGGTCAAGAACCTCATGGGCGGCAGCGCTTCCGGACGCGTCCAGAGATAATTACAAGTCCATGAATCAACGAACCGGCTTTCCCGTTGAAAAGGGAGAGCCGGTTCTTTTTTTGCATTAATTACAACTCAGATATTGACAAAAAACACGAAATGAGTTATAATACAAAATAGAGTTAAGAATGAGGTGATATCGTGGATTATTTGCAGCGTGTGCTGGGTACTCACACTGTTTATCGGGAAAACATAGAAGGGGATTTGCCGAATTATATCAATGACCGTTATCGTGTACAAGAAGTCGGATTGGATGGAATACCGGCAGTTTTTGTATATCCCCAAGAGGAGCTTGATTCAATAGATGCAGTGAAAAAGCATTTGGCCAAAATCGGACAACTTGGGAAGGGCCCCGCCGTGCTGATAATGAGTCATATGACTTCCCGTCAAAAGGAGTACTTGCTGAGAGACCGTATCCCCTTTATTGTGGAGGGAAAACAGGTATATTTGCCGTTTTTTGCCGTTTATCTGCAAGAACGTAATGATGCAGAGGTATATGAAAAGGAAGAAATGTTGCCTTCTGCTCAGATGCTGCTTTTGTTATATATATACCGAGGATGCGGTGAACAACTGACAAGCAATGCAGCTCGTGAACTGGGACT
>JAZLHZ010000332.1:0-2366 GCA_045617085.1 Clostridia bacterium | reverse complement strand
CTTTTCGAGCTTCTGGAATACCTTGCACATGCGCTGCTTGGAGTCGCAGCCGCCGGCTCCGACACATTTGTCAAATTGGGCGCAGTAGGTATTGAGATTCAGCCGCCTTGCGTTTTTGCCGCAGGCCTCGGTTTTGATGCGTTCGATGGCTTCCTTCTCGCCGCCGTCCACCAGCTTGTTGCTGCCGATGACGAGGAATACTTCCTTGGGGCCGAAGCACAGGGCGCCGATGCGGTTGCCGGTGCCGTCGATGTTATAGAGGTTGCCCTCACTGTCCACGGCGTTGACGGAGCACAGGAATACATCCGCCGTCATTGCGGGCATTCGTGCCTCTACGCCGCTTTTCCAGTGCCAGTAGACCGGATGCCCCTTTTCCTGCAGCTCCTCATAGATATGCATGGAATCGATGGTGACGGAGCCGCCGAAGCCCACGGATGCGCCGTCAGCGATGTGCTCCAGCACGTAGGCTTTCGCCTCCGCTGCGGCGGCGAAGTGTACGACGGTATAGTCCTTTTTTTCCAGCTTTTCGATGATCTCATTCGTGATCTTCATGTTCTTTTTCTCCTTTACAGGCTCAGCAGCCGCACCTTGGTGACGCCGGTGTCGTCCGCTTCCACAACGGCATAATTGCCGTCCTTCAGCGCGCCGGGATTCACCAGCACCATGTCATTGCAGTAGGATATGTCCGGCACATGGGTGTGGCCGTAGAGCACGAGCTTCGCCATCTGTTCCTCCGCCCGGTAGCTGAGGGCGGTGGTGCCGGATTTGACGTGCAGCGTGTGGCCGTGGCACAGGAACGTGCGCAGTTTGCCGATCATCACCGTCTTTTCGGGGATCTCGTGGCAGAAGCAGTCGCAGTTGCCCGGCACGGCATAGACGGGGATGCGCAGCTTTTCGGTGAGGAGTTTGGTGTCGGTGATCATGTCGCCCAGATGCGCTACAGCGTCAAATTTCGGCGATGTATTGAGGATCAGCTCATAAATGTTCTCCAGCATCGTCTTATTGTAGTGGCTGTCGGATATGACCAGCAGGCGCATCAGTCCAGTGCCTCCAGCACCTTGTTGATGGCACGGGCACGGTGGGACACGCCGTTCTTGGCTTCAAGGCTTGCCTCGGCAAAGGTCACGCCCAGATCATCGCTGAAGAACAGGGGATCATAGCCGAAGCCGCCGTTACCCCGGTATTCTCTCAGAATGCGGCCTTCGCAGGTGCCTCTTACGACCACGGGAGCGTGGCCGGGGCGTACCAGCGCCATGGCACAGACATAGCGGGCGGTGCGCTCGGCATCGGGCGTATTGTCCAGCTCCTTCAGCAGCAGCTGATTGTTGGCCTCGTCGTCGCCGTGCACGCCGCAGTAGCGGGCGGAATGTACGCCGGGTCTGCCGCCGAGGGCATCCACTTCAAGGCCGGAATCGTCCGCAATGCAGGCGCAGCCGGTGAGCTCCATCAGCGCATTGGCCTTGATCATGGCGTTCTCCTCGAAGGTCTCGCCGTTCTCGTCGATGTCGGGATCGAGACCCAGCTCCTTCATGGAGACGACATCGAATCTGTCGCCCAGCAGCAGGCGCATTTCCTTGAGCTTGCCGAAGTTGCCGCTGGCCATGACCAGCTTCTGCTTTTTGCCGATCACGTCAAAGGCGTCGCCGAGGGCTTCCTTCTGGCTGTCCATCAGCGTGCAGATGCCTTCTTCGCCCAGACCCAGCAGGATGTTGAGCTCGTTCTTTTTCAGCGTTCTTCCCTCGCCGGTGCCCTGGATCTCCACATAGTCGGTCTCGCCGGTGGTGAGGTTGCGGGTCATGACGAGGTTCATGTCCACCTGTGCCCGGCTGTCCTCGATGTATTCCAGATCCAGCAGCGGTGTTTCGTCCACGATGCCGCAGCTGACGGCGGCCAGCTGGCAGGTAATGGGGGAATCCTGCATTTTTCCGGCGGCGATCAGCTTGTTGACTGCCAGACACAGCGCCACGAAGGAGCCGGTGATGGAGGCGGTGCGGGTTCCGCCGTCCGCCTGAATGACGTCACAGTCCAGATAAATGGTGCGCTCGCCCATGCGGGTCAGGTCGCAGCAGGCCCGCAGGCTTCTGCCGATGAGCCGCTGGATCTCTACGGAGCGGCCGTCCCGCTTGCTGTATTCCCGCTGCTTGCGCTGGTCGGTGGAACCGGGCAGCATCGCATATTCGGCGGTCAGCCAGCCCTTGCCCTTGCCCTTCAGGAACGGAGGCACGCTTTCTTCTACCGAGGCGGTGCAGATGACCTTGGTGCGGCCGCAGCAGATCAGCACGGAGCCGGCAGCCATTTCGGTATAATTCGGGATGATCGTCACGGGACGAAGCTGGTTTTCTTGTCTGTCATTTGTACGGATCATG
>JAZLHZ010000331.1:0-1771 GCA_045617085.1 Clostridia bacterium | reverse complement strand
CGCCCATGAAGGGGTTGGAGAACATGACCAGCATGTTGACGAAGCTCTCGTCGTTGGCCAGCGGCTTGACGGCAGAGGAGATGGTGGACATACCGGTCATCAGAACGGCAAAGCCCAGCAGTATCGTGCCGGTATACTTCTTCGTCTCCGCCTTGCACCACATGCGCATCGCAATGCCGATGATACCCAGCACAGGGCCGAAGAACGAGGGGGAAATGATCGTTGTGAGTAATGTCGTGCCGTTGATACCCGTCAGGGACAGCAGCCACGAAGTCACGGTGGTACCGACATTGGCGCCGATGATAACGCCCGTCGCCTGCGTCAGCTCCATAACGCCGGAGTTGATGAAGCCTTCCACCAGAACCGTCGTTGCCGCCGAGCTCTGGATCACCGCAGTGACCGCAAGGCCGAGGATAAAGCTGCTCATCGCATTCGAGGTCAGCTTTTTCAGAACGGTCTTGAGTCCGCCGCCGGCGAGCTTTTCAAGGCCCTTTCCCATGGTATCCATGCCGAACAACAGCAGAGTGATACCGCAGATCATAGACAGTACATTTGCTACTTCCATACCGATCTGTCTCCCTTTTTTCGATTTTTCGCATTCTTTCTCTCTTGCGGCATATATGATACAATGCGAATGTAAACGGCAAAGGGAGATAGGCGTTAATTTTATAGCACGATAAAAAATATTTATAATGTATCTGTCCGCTATTGATTTCAGTTAGGGCAGTTATTTCAGGAATTTGGAGATATCGACACTCGCATTGTTGTCGATGACGATGGGCGCATCGTCAAACGTGCGGATATTCTCAAACACACAGCTGCTCATGGCGCCTGCGACACGCAGCGCCGCACCGGCTCTGGAATACACGTTCTTCACGGTGATGTTGAAGGTCTCGTCCTCGGTGGCATGGCGGCTGCCGTACATATGGACATCGCCGACACGGACGCCGCTGCCGCCCCGTTCCATGTATCTGCTGCCCTTGGAGGTATCGAACACACCGTCGATCAGGATGTTGTACAGCTTCACGCCGCTCTGATTCAGCAGGCGCACGATGGCGCAATAGGCGGAGGACTGGATATTGCGAATGCTGACGTTATAGATATCGTCGTCAAGGCCCTCCACGTCGAATCTCTTTTCGGTATCGCCGTACAGGCCGGTCAGGGCGATGGTGTCGTCCTCGGTGAAGCCGGTAATGTTCTCAATGGTGATATCGTGGCAGCCGGTGCGCAGGTCGATGCCGTCGGCATTCTTGACGTACACCTGCTCGTACGTGGCGATGGAGCCGTCATAGCGGCGCATGCCCAGGCCCTCATGCCGCACGCCGTTCTCGTCAATGGTGGTGTAGTCGGCAAGGAAATCGATATAGCCCAGATATCCGTTGCGGCAATGGACGAAGTTCAGCGCCCACCAGCGCTGGTTGCGGACATGGATATGCTCGATGCGGAAGCCCTCGACATTGGTGAACAGAATGACGTTGTTCACGGTCATCGGGGGTCTGCCGTCCTTGCGGGCATTGCGCTCGCACAGGCCGTTGTACTCGCCGCCGTCAAGTATCGCCCGGCCTCTGCCGATGATGGTGATGTTCCGGTCGGTACCGTCCTGTGTTCTGCCCTCGGGCGTGTAGCAGTGGACATTGGTGAACATATTGCAGAAGGTGCCTGCCTTCATGCGCAGATGGCAGTTGTCAAGATAAAGCACGAAATCGGAAGGAAGAAGGATCGTCTTTTCGATCTCATCCAGTTCCACCCGGAAGCCGCGCAGCTTCACCTG
>JAZLHZ010000330.1:0-2793 GCA_045617085.1 Clostridia bacterium | reverse complement strand
GTCGCCCATCGTGCAGATGAAAGCGTCGTACTGGGCGGGCGCCTCTTCCACGGTGCCCTTGTCCTTCTGGATCATCAGCATGCGCTCAACGCCCATGCCCCAGCCGATACCGCAGGTGGCGGGGCCGCCGAGCTCCTCGACGAGGCCGTCATACCTGCCGCCGCCGCAGACGGTCAGATTGCCGTTCTCGGTTTTGGTGATGATCTCGAATACGGTCTTGGTGTAGTAGTCCAGACCGCGGACGATGCGGCTGTCGATCTCATATTCCAGACCCAGCGCCTTGAGGCATTCCTGCAGCTTCTCGAAGTGGTCTCTGCATTCGTCGCAGAGGCAGTCCAGCATGGAGGGTGCATCGGTCAGCTTGTCGCCGTCCTCCTTGCAGTCCAGTATGCGCAGGGGATTGCGCTCGAACCGCTCCTGGCAGGTTTTGCACAGGGTGGGCAGCTTGGGTGTGAGATACTCTTTCAGGATCTCGTTGTATTTTTTGCGGCAGACGGGGCAGCCGATGGAGTTGATGGACAGCTTGAGTCCGTCAATTCCGTTGGCGGTCAGAACGTCCATGGCCAGCTTGATGACCTCGGCGTCCACTGTGGGCTCCTTGGCGCCGAAGACCTCAACGCCGTGCTGATGGAACTGGCGGAGGCGTCCTGCCTGGGGCTTTTCATAGCGGAAGGCGGGCGTGGAGCAGTAATACATCTTGCAGGGCAGGGGCTCCTGGAACAGCGCCGCCTCGATGAAGGCACGGACTGCACCTGCAGTGCCCTCGGGCTTGAGGGTGATGGAGCGGTTGCCCTTGTCGTTAAAGGTATACATTTCCTTCTGTACGACGTCGGTGGTGTCGCCCACGCCCCGCTGGAACAGCTCGGTGTGTTCAAAAATGGGGGTGCGGATCTCCCGATAGCCGTAACGCTGAGCTATTTTGTGCATATTTTCTTCGATCTTCTGCCAGCGGTAGCTCTCCGCAGGCAGGACATCCTGTGTACCCTTGGGTGCCTGTGTCAGCATGATATCACCTCAATCTATTATATAGCTTTTATATTATATTCCAACTGCGTTTATTGTCAAGTATATTACGGATAAAAAAATGTCAAATGCGATGCAGAAGTCCGGATTATAAGTTGACTTTTTCAAATGGAGAGGGTATAATTGAGAAAAAAGGGAAAGAGGCGGCTGAATATGAATTTTGACAGGATCGCTCAGTTCCAGAAAGAGATTTACGATATCGGCATCGCAGGCAGCGATGTGGCGGTATATGTGGACGGCAAACCCGTGTTCCGCAATTTCTTCGGCTATCAGGACATGGAGAGGAATATCCCGATCAGCGACAAGACCGTGTACCGGATGTTCTCCATGACCAAGCCCATCACCTGCGCAGCGGCGATGCTGCTGTATGAGGAAGGCCGCTTCCTGATGAACGACCCGGTATCGGACTATATGCCCTGCTTTGCCGTGGACAGGATGAAGATAAAGCAGAAGGACGGCTCGCTGAAGCCGGCCGAAAAGCCGATGGAGGTCCAGCACCTGTTCGAGATGACGGCGGGCTTTGACTACAACCTCAAAAGGCCGAGCCTGCTGAAACTGTATGAAGAGACGAAGGACAACTTCACGACGATGCAGTTCATCGAGGCACTGGCAAAGGAGCCGCTGAACTTTGAGAGCGGCACGAGATGGGATTACAGCCTGTGCCACGATGTGCTGGTGGGCGTGATCGAGAGCATCAGCGGCATGACCTACGACGAGTTTGCGAGAAAGCGTATATTCGATCCGTTGGGCATGAAGGAAACGTGGTTCCATATTCCCGAAAGCGAGCTGCCCCGAGTCTGCCGCCGTTACGGCATGCGTGACGGCAGGTATGTCAACGCCGATACGCCCAACCAGTATCAGCGCAGCCCCCGCCACGAGAGCGGCGGTGCAGGCGTGGCGATGACCATCGACGACTATGCAAAGTTTGCCTGTATGATGACGAACCGGGGTCTGGGACTCAACGGCGAGCGGATCCTGGCGGGCCGCACCGTGGACATCATGCGCAGAAACCGTCTGGACGGACAGCGGATGATCGATTTCAACAACGGCAACCCCTTTGACCGGGAGGACTACGGTTATGGTCTGGGCGTCCGGGTCAATATGAACCGGGGCTGCAACAACTATTCCGCCCTCGGCGAGTTCGGCTGGGCAGGCGCCTGGGGCACGTATGTGCTGATGGATCCCGAAAACAAGGTCACCATCGTGTACGGCGAGGCAGCGGAGGACACCAAGGCGAACTATATCCGCAGACGGCTGAGGAATATGGTATACGCCTCGCTGGAATGAATTAGCAATTAGCAATGTGCAATTAGCAATTGGGCGGCTTTGCCGCCAATTGAAAGCAAATCTGACGGCGTAGCCGTCCAAAAGTCCCTTCTCGCTGCGGCTCAGTCAGGGTTCGGCTCTGACAGCGCACTGCGCTGTCATTCACTCCCGAACCCAACTCGCTGCGCTCGTTCCCAGCTCACTGGGGAGGGGGGAGCGCCGTAGGCGGTGGGTAGGGTTGATAAAGGAATCTATGTTGGCAGAACACCACTATCATTACATACTATGCCCTATCCGGCTCGCTGTGCTCGCCACCTTCCCCTGTGTTCAGGGGAAAGACTACGATAAAAATACAGAAAGAAGGTTTTCTTATGAAAAAGAAGAAGAAAAAAACGAATTCAGTTTTGATATAATCCCCATAGAGTAGACACTTGAAATAACAAAAAGTTTCAAGGCAATACTATGGGGGTTATTATTATGCTAAGAAGAAGCCACAAGAACAAA
>JAZLHZ010000329.1:0-11154 GCA_045617085.1 Clostridia bacterium | reverse complement strand
GCTTCCTGCGTGTATCCCGTGAACGAAGGTATGGAGATCACCATCTCCTCCCCCAAGGCTGTCGCTGCCCGCCGTGCTTCCGTTGAGCTGCTGCTCTCCAACCACAACACCAACTGCCAGCAGTGCGACAAGAACGGCAAGTGCGAGCTGCTGCACGTGGCCCAGATCACCGGCGCCCGTGAAGGCATGTTCCAGGGCTCCAAGACTCCCACCACTTACGATGATCTGACCCCCACCATCGTCCGTGATACCTCCAAGTGCATCCTGTGCGGCCGCTGCGTAGCCCGCTGCGCAAATGCTCACGGCAACGGCGTTCTCGGCTTCGAGAACAGAGGCTTCAAGACCATCATCGCTCCCGCTGAGAACCGTTCCTTCAAGGATTCTCCCTGCATCATGTGCGGCCAGTGCATCAACGTATGCCCCACCGGCGCTCTGATGGAGAAGAGCGAGATCGACCTCGTCGACGCAGCCTTCAAGGCCGGCAAGTATGTTGTTGTGCAGACCGCTCCCGCTGTCCGTGCAGCACTCGGCGAAGAGTTCGGCATGAAGATCGGCACCCCCGTTACCGGAAAGATGGTCGCCGCTCTGAAGCGCCTGGGCTTCAAGAAGGTTTTCGATACCAACTATGCTGCTGACCTCACCATCATGGAAGAGGCCACCGAGCTGCTCGGCCGCATCAAGAACGGCGGCGTGCTGCCCATGATCACCTCCTGCTCTCCCGGCTGGGTCAACTATGCCGAGTACTACTACGGAGATCAGCTGGATCATCTGTCCTCCTGCAAGTCTCCCCACGAGATGCAGGGTGCCATCCTGAAGCACTTCTATGCACAGAAGATCGGCGTGGATCCCAAGGACATGTTCGTGGTTTCCATCATGCCCTGCGCCTGCAAGAAGTACGAGAAGGAGCGTCCCGAGCTGGCTACCGACGGTCTCAAGGACGTTGACGCCGTTCTCACCACCCGTGAGCTCGGCCGCCTGATCAAGAGAAGCGGTATCATCTTCAACAAGCTGCCCGATGAGCAGTTCGACAACGACATCATCGGCGATTACACCGGCGCAGCCGTTATCTTCGGCGTTACCGGCGGTGTTATGGAAGCTGCCCTGCGCACTGCATACCATGCCCTCACCGGCGAAGAATATGCTGCCATCAACTTCACCGAGGTTCGCGGCTCCGATGCCGGCATCCGTGAGGCTGAGTTCAACCTGGCAGGCCAGAACATCAAGGTCGCATGCGCCAGCGGTATGAAGAGTGCAAAGGTGCTCCTCGACCAGATCCGTGAAGGCACGTCTCCCTACACCTTCATCGAGATCATGGGTTGCCCCGGCGGCTGCATCAATGGCGGCGGCCAGCCCTATGTCCGTGAAGCCTTCCTGCCCGATGAGGATCTCAACATCATCGACACCTACAAGGAGAAGCGCGCTCAGGCCCTGTATTCCGAGGATGAGAGACAGACCATCCGTCAGTCCCACAACAATCCCCAGATCCAGGCTCTGTATGCCGAGTTCCTCGGCGAGCCCAACTCCCATCTGGCTCACGAGCTGCTGCACACCACCTACGGTGCAAAGGTTCGCTTCAACTAATCGATAACCTACGAAGGCGGCGGTCTACTTCGCCGCCTTCGATTTGTTCCGTCAATTGTAAATATTCATAAAAAACCGGTCTTATTTCCAAAGAATTAAAACCGGTTTAATATTAGGTGTAGATAATTTCTGCCGGATGTGGTATATTATCTAAGATATGATATTGCTACAATAAGACAGGAATTGCTTTGTGGAGGTGCCTATGGCAAACCGCATTGATAAGCTGCTGAAGCTGATGACGGCAGAGAATCAGAATTATCCCATGCTGGTGGAAAAGTCGAGAAACATCGTCTACCTCACCGGCTACACGGGCGAAGGCTGGCTGCTCGTCACTGCCTCCGGCAGCACAATAATCACCGACTTCCGCTATACCGAGCAGGCGGCTAAGCAGGCTCCCGGCGTCAACGTCATCATGTATGACGCATCGCATCCGATGCTGGAGATCCTCAGAGAGCTGCTCAACACCTGCGGCGCAAGAAAGCTGGCGCTGGAAGAGGATGCTATCACCGTATCCAGATACCGCACCATGCTGACCAAGCTCAGCGGCATTGAACTGACCAACAGCAACCGTCTCATCGAGAAGCTGCGTGCCGTAAAGGATGCAGAAGAGCTGGCCAGCATCAAGAAGGCCAACGAGATCGCCTCTGCCGCTTTCGTCAAGCTGCTGGACGTACTGAAGCCCGGCATGACCGAGAAGGAAGTACAGCTGGAGCTCAACTACATGATGGAGCGCATGGGCGGACAGGCTGTGGCATTCAACACCATCGCATGCGCCGGCGCCAACGGTTCCCTGCCCCACGCCATTCCCGGCGACCACAAGCTGCAGAACGGCGAGCTGCTGACGCTGGACTTCGGCACGGTATACAACAACTACTGCTCCGACACCACCCGCACCGTAGCCATCGGCAAGATCTCTCCCGAGCTCAAGCAGATCTACGACACGGTTCTGGAAGCGCAGAAGATCGCACTGGATCTGGTAAAACCCGGTATGTGCTGCTTTGACATCGACAAGGCCGCCCGTGACTTTATCGACGGTCATGTGCAGTATAAGGGCACCTTCGGCCACGGTCTGGGCCACGGCGTAGGTCTGGACATTCATGAGGCGCCTTCCTTCAACACGAGGGACAAGACCATCCTCGTTCCCGGCCATGTCATGACCGTGGAGCCCGGCATCTATATCCCCGGCTTCGGCGGCTGCCGCATCGAGGACATGGGCGCCATCACCGAGGACGGCTTTGACAACTATGTCACTGCCCCCAAGGAGCTTATCACCATCTGATAACCAATTATATCTCTGATACACATTTTAAGGAGGAATATTCCAATGGTAACTGCAGGCGATTTCAAAAAGGGACTTACCGTAGAATGGGACGGCGGCGTATGGACCATCGTTGACTTCCAGCACGTAAAGCCCGGCAAGGGCGCTGCCTTTGTCCGCACCAAGATCAAGAACATCATGACCGGCGCTGTGATCGAGCGTTCCTTCAACCCCACCGATAAGATGCCCAAGGCCATCATCGACACCAAAGAGCTGGAGTACCTGTACAACGATGGCGAACTGTACTACTTCATGGATCCCGAGTCCTTCGAGCAGCTGCCCCTGACCCACGATAAGGTCGAGGATGCTATCGTTTACATGAAGGAAAACACCATCGCTACCGTCCGCTTCTTCAAGGGCGAAGCCTTCTCCGTTGAGGCTCCCAACTTCGTTGAGCTGACCGTTACCGATACCGAGCCCGGCTTCAAGGGCGATACCGCTTCCAACACCACCAAGCCCGCTACCGTAGAGACCGGTCTGACCATTCAGGTTCCCCTCTTCGTCAACACCGGCGACGTGCTCCGCATCGATACCCGTACCGGCGAGTATATGTCCCGTTCCTAATTCTTTCGCTTTCTGAGGAGTATCTATGATACCTTTTGATGAGTTCGGCAGCAAGCTGGATGCAATAAAGGCATTGCTCGACAAGGATCCTGCATCGAATGAGCCGATGAAGCTCATGTGCGACCTCGTCGGCGATATGGCAAAGCGTCTGTGCGAAATGGACAGCGCCATTGATGCGCTGGACGAGTTCACCGAGAACATCGACTGCCGCCTCGACCTGTTTGAGGACGTGCTGGACGACAACGACTACGATGACAATTTCGACGTCTTTGGAAATGCAGACGAAGAAGAGGACGATGACCTCAAAAAGGAAGCCGAAGAAGAATCTGATGAAGAAGAATCTGATGAGGAAAACTCCGAAGAGTTCACCTGCACCGGCAATTGCGCAAGCTGCCACGGCGGCTGCGATCAGGCGCAAGCAGACGATAACGACGACGATACCGTATATGTGGACTGTGTATGCCCCCACTGCGGCAAGACGTTCTTTGTCGATGTGGATGATGCCGCAGATGCCGATGCGGAATCGGATGACGTGATGTTCACCTGCCCGCATTGCCAATCAAAGGTCAAAGTCATCCTCGAATACGACGATGATGACGACTCCGAAGCCGAAAAGGACGAATGACAAACATAACGCAGGGACTTTGTTCTATTACAGAGTCCCTGCTTGCTATTGAGGTATGCCCTATGCTTTATTATCTTGACAGTGCCAGACTCGATCTGATCGAAAAGGCATTGAAAACATATCCGCTGGACGGCGTAACCACCAACCCCACGATCCTCGCCCGGGATATCCCGGACGGCATGGAGCTTTTTGATCTGCTGAAGTGCATACGGAAGCTGACCAAGGGCAAACGACTGTTCATACAGGTCACAAGCGACACCGCAGACGGCATGGTTTCCGATGCAAAGAATATCACCGAGGTATTCGACGGCGACATTACCGTCAAGGTGCCCTGCAATAAAGAAGGCATCGAGGCCATCGGAAGGCTCCATGACATAGGCATCAGTACCTGTGCCACCGCCTGCTATTCCACGTCTCAGGCGCTGCTTGCCGCCAAGGCGGGCGCGGATTTCGTGGCGCCGTATATCTCGCATCTGGACAACCTGTCACTGGACGGACCCGACATCGCCGGGGAAATGGCACACCGGTTCGTATGCCACGGACTGCACACGCAGGTGCTTGCCGCCAGCTTCCGCACCGCATCACAGGTGGAACGCTGCATTGCAAACGGCGTGACCTCCGTCACCGTCACAGCCGAAATGCTGGATATTCTCTCCGCCCACCCCGGGACCGATAAGGAGCTGGCTAGTTTCCGAACCAACTGGAGCAAGTGCTTTGACAAGGGAATCAGCGAGCTCATCGGCAAATAAAAAACGACCGATCATATCCTGCAGGATGTGACCGGCCATTTTTCATTTACATGTACTTTTTCATATATTCAGCACAATCCACGACCTGATTCCCGTTTTCCCGGGATTCTTCGGCAGCAAACACGATCATGTGGTTTTGTACCGAGGTACGGATATCGGCAACGGAAGCAGTCGCCTCACCTTCCGCCAGAAGCTTCCACACATCTTCCAGGATACCGGCATCTCCGCCAAAATGACCGAGAAGATTCGAATCGATATCCGAGAGGCAGATCGTCTCTTTGCGGGCTTCTCCGTAATCTGCCGCTTCGGGATCCTCGATGCAGTTACGATAAAGAGTGAAATTCAACAAATCTGTTGTCGAGATATCTCCCTTGGTACCGACGATATGCAGCCTTCTTCCGTCAGAGCCGAAGGCAGAAAACATGAATGTTGCCGTTGAGCCGTTTTCAAACTCCATATTGACAGACTGATGATCGAGGACATTGTTGTCGCTCTGATATACGCATCTGCCGCTGTTGGTTCTCAGCCGCCTGGCGATATCTTCATCGGAGCGTCTTTCGCCATTTTTCGTCTGGGTGATCCAGCTGCCCCGCTTGACTTCCTTCAAAGCACTGTACGGACATTCCGCCTCATGCGGGCAGCCCTCCACGCAGTACTCCGGTGCGCCCTCCGGGCAGTTCTCCTTCCGGAAGTGTGTCAAATGACCGAAGGACTGGACCTTCGTACATTTTTTCCCGACCAGCCACTGCAGCAAATCGATATCATGGCAGCATTTCGCCAGCAGGACATTGGAGGAGATATCGCTGTTGCGCCAGGGTCCCCTCACATACGCAGTGGCATAATGGATCGAAGCGTCACATTCTTCCTGAACGACCGCCATCACCTCGCCGATCACGCCGTCATCGATCAGCTGCTTGAGTTTTCTTCCGAAGGTGGTGAAGCGCAGGACATGGCAGACCATCACCCGTACACCCTTTTCCTCTGCAGCACGGCAGATCTCGCCGCATTCCTCCGGTGTCGGCGCCACGGGCTTTTCCAGCAGCAAGTCGTAGCCCAGCTCGATCGCTTTCATCGCAACCGGATAGTGCATTCTGTCCTGTGTGGCGATCACCGCAAAATCTGCAATCTTGCCCAGTGCCAGAAGCTCCTCCCAGGAGGTGAAGCGCATCTCTTCCGGAACCCCGAACAGTTCGCCTGCCCTATCTCTTGTCTCCGGATTCGGCTCCGCAAAGGCGACCAGTTCAAAGTCATGTTCGGATTTCGCTGCATTTTCAGTATATCGCCAGCCTCTTGCACCCATTCCAAGCACGATATATTTTAGTTTTTTCATCAGAACACCCTTCTTGTTCCGTTATTCCGTTCAAGCCTCGGCGATCCACTTCTCGAGGTTCTTTTTCGTCTCGATGATATCCGCCGTCTGCTGGTCGCCGCTGATCTCCCGCTCGATGGTGAGCGCGCCGTCATAGCCCAGCTCCTTCAGCATTCGGATGATGGTCGGGAAATCCACATCACCCTGACCGACCTGTACTTCTTTTCCCAGATGCCAGCCGTCCGTCGGCCAGCATCCGTCCTTGATATGCAGGTCGTACACATATTTGCCCATGACCTTCATCACGTCCACGGGGTTTGCCTTGCCGTACAGGATGACATTTGCCGTGTCGAGGTTGAGGCCCAAATTGTGCGTGCCGATGACCTCAAACGCCCGCAGCAGTGCGGTGGGCGTCTCCTGGCCAGTTTCAAAGAGGAACTTCAGACCCAGCTGCTCGCAGTATTCTGCGACTTCCCGCAGGGCGTCCATCATGCCCTCAAAACCGGGATCCAACGGATTTTCCGGAATGAAACCGGCGTGCGTTGCGATCTGGCTGACACCGAGACGTTTGGCAAAGTCGGCGCCGATCTTCAGTTCACGGACTCTGGTATGGCGATAGGCGCCGGGATACAGACCCAGCGTCATGGGGCCTTCGGTAAAGTTCCACCGTGCCGGACCGGACCAGCCGACCCACAGGGTAGAAATGCTCATATCGTACTTTTCGCAGGCCGCAAGGATACTTACGGCATTCTCCTCGGTGCACTGGCTTGCGTCCCAGTTGCACACCTGACAGCTGTGAAAACCGTAGCCCGCTGCCTCGGCGATCTTCTCCGGAGCTTCGGCGGCACCGGTTATTCTGACACCGATCTTCATAGTATTATCCTTTCCTTCCGTTCAGTTTTCTGTATTCGTTGGGAGTCAGTCCGTACATATTGCGAAATACACCGTAGAGATAATTCACGTTCAGCAGTCCGCATTTCATGGCGATCTCCCCCAATGGCTTATCCGTCGTTTCCAGATAGGTACATACCCTTGACAGCCGCAGGCGCATCAGCACCTCGTTGAGCGTGCTGCCCGTCTCTCGTTTGTACAGTCTTCTGAGATATGCCGCACTCATCGAGAATTGTTCGGCGATCATGTCGGAATTCAGCCGATGATCGGTATACGCTTCTTCCAGATACCGATTGACCGCCTCTGCCAGACCCGGGTACCGCTTGGCTGCTTCCCTGCTCCTGTTGTATTCAGAAAGCACAGCACATATTTTGCGGAAGACATCGTAATACGCATTACGGATCTCCTCCATCGAGTCATAGCAGTCCGGCGTCGTTTCCGTGACCGGCAGATTTACGGCGTGCAATGCTTCCAGCGCCTCGGGATGCGCACAGATCAATGAGCGGATGCTGTTGCTCAGCATGAACATACTGCCCTGAAACAGGGAATACGTACCTTTGACCAGGCTATCTTCGAGTTCGGCATACGCTTTTTCCGCCTCATCCGCCTTGCACAGCAGCAGAAGGTCCTCGATTCTCTGGATCTTTTCCATCGGCAATGCGGGGTTTCCCTTTTCCAGCTCCCGGATCGTGCTTTCGCCGATAACAGACTCACAGCCGGTCAGCAGTCGATAGCGTATGGCATTCCGGCAGCGCCCGTAGCTCATCGGCAGGTCTTCATAATCATCCACCGGCTCGCCGACGACGCAGGAAAACGAGTTGCCGCTCACCGTTTTCAACCGCTGCATGACGGCTTTCCCGATATCCTCCGGCTTATGACAAGGCTGATTCAGGATCAGCACATAGGCTGCGCTGTTGACCTCCAGCGTCTCGTGGCGGAGCTCCTGTGACACGGCGTTGTTGATCTCGTTCACCAGCCGGAAGCCCAGCAGCCGCCGCTCCTTCAGCTCATAGCTTTCCCAATAGCCGATAGTGCGATCCATCTGAAACCAGAGCAGCCGAAATCCGCAAAGCAGATCAAAGCTGATACGGTTGTTTTCCAGCTGCGCAGCGATATCGTTTTCAAAGAAACCCTGATCGACAAACTTACGCAGCACCGCCTGCTTCTGGTCAAAGGAGATCTCTCTTGCAAAAAGCATACTTCGTTACTTGTTTTCCCCGAGGCTCCTTGCCTCTTCGATCATGGCAGTTACCCGTCCGGCGTCTTCTGCGGTCAGTGTGTTGGGCCACTTGCCCTCACAGGCGCCCTTGAAATGCTCCAGCTCGCAAACGAAGGCGCTCTTTTCCGCTGCGGGAATATCGATGACCTCGTATCTGTCGGTGTGGATGATGATCCTGTCCGGGCGCTCGATGCGGACATAGCCCTTATCGCCCAGCAGTGTGATCGTCAGATCGCGATAGCAGAACGTGGAGGACACTGCATACAGACCCTGAAGCTGTGCCGTGACATCATTCTCATAGCTCACGACCAGATTGAAGCCGTCGTCCTTTTCCCAGCCGAAACGATGCTTGATCTCGGCATACCGGACCTGCTTGTACTTGAGGCCGGTGATATACGTAATCAGATCGAAATCATGGATCGAAAGCTCGTACATGGCTCCGGTCTTCGTGACCCAGGCGCCGTCGGGTCTGGGATTGAACGCCTGCAACTTGGTGGTGACGATAGACTGCAGCTTGCCGACCAGCGGGACATATTTCTTTGCCTCGATGAATATCGGCTCATATCGCATTTTGAAGCCCACAGCCAGCTGTACGCCCTTCGCCTTTGCCAGAGCGTCCAGTTCCCGGCACTGCTCCGGCACCATCGTCAGCGGCTTCTCACAGAAAACATTGATTCCCCGCTGCAGCATGGCTTTCACCACGTCGTAATGGGCATACGGAGGCGTGACGACGCTCACGGCATCCAGATCGTCCGGAAGCAGGTTCATATCGGTGATCGCCTTACAGCTGCCGCCGATGCTCTCCTGCATGGCTTTTGCCTTTTCTTCGATCAGGTCGCACACAGCGACGATCTCCACGCCGGGGATCTGAAGCCATGAATTCTTATGGGCGTTTCCGATGCCGCCGCAGCCGATGATCGCTACCTTAAACATACGTTTCCCCTCCTCACTTGACCAGAGACTTGGCATATTCGAGGTTATGCTTCATGCCGATCTCGGCGTCCGGCAGATCCTTGGGATACCAGAACTTCTCGTATTCATCGGAGATATAGCCGGTATAGCCGATCTTCTTGAGCTCGTCGAATACCTCTTCCCAGCGCACAGTGCCCTCGCCCATCAGGCAGGAGGTTTTCTTCAGCGGGCTGCGGGATTCCAGCTTCCAGTCCTTCATATGCACATGGAAGATGTGTCTTGCCGCTGCATCCACGGCGGCTCTGCCCTGCTCAACGCCGGCAAGCTCTACCCATGCATAGTCGAACAGCATGCCGACATTGGCCATGTTGACATCCTCGATGAGGCGCACCATGTCTCTGACGCTCATCGTCAGCGAGCCGATATGAGTCTCGATGCAGAGCTTCACACCGTACCCGGCCGCATATTCGGCCACTTCCCGAATTCCGCTGACGGTGCGGCTCCACACATCGGTAAACCATACGCCGGGCAGCTCATAGGCTTCCTGACCGCCGTACACACGGATCAGCGGGCAATGCAGAAGTGCGGCGATCTGAATGACGCGCTGCAGATTGCTGATGGTATAGGCTCTGTCCTCATCCTTGACAAAATTCTTATAATACGAGGTCAGGCAGGATAATTCCAGTCCCTTTGCCTGTGCGGCTGCATAAATGCGCATTACCTCGTCATCGGTAATGGTTTCGGAATCGATCTGGCCGTCCGCCTGATCGTTGCCGCCCTTGCAGTGGTACACACGCACCTCGATGCCGTCATAGCCGATTTCTGCAAAGCAGTCGATGACCTGATAAATATCCTTGTCGGGCGTACCCATGGTATGTCCTGAGAACTTGATCCTGTCGTTCATAAAGCAAAACCTCCGCTGTTTGTTTTTGAGTCTATTATACCATGCGCAAATCAATTTCGCAACTGCGGAAACCTGCTTTTTTACTGCGAAATACAGGAAAGGCGGAGGCCGTTATTCACGGTCTTCGCCTTTTTTAAGTTATCAGCCCTCGAACTCTGCGCCCAGCTTCAGCGCCTTGACGTTGAAGTCAAACATTTCGGGATGCTTTACGGAAACGACCATCTTCAGGGCGGATTCTACCTTGTCCTGCTCATACTCGCCAAGCTCCTTGAGGATCTTGCCGGTGATGATCATGTTGGCCAGGGTGGTCACGCCGGTCTCGGTGGCGATCTTGGTGGCGGGGATATAGAACACCTTGACATCGGTGCGCTTTACCTTGCGGGCGATCAGCGTGGAGTCCACGAAGATCATGCCGCCGGGCCGTACGCTGTCCTCATACTTGTCCAGAGAGGGCAGGTTCATGACCATAAGCACATCGGGATTGTCAACGATGGGAGAACCGATAGGCTCGTCGCCGACGATAACGGAGCAGTTTGCCGTGCCGCCGCGCATTTCGGGGCCGTAGGAAGGCAGCCAGGAAACTTCCTTACCTTCGTTCATGCCCTTATTGACGAGGAACTTGCCTGCGAAGAGCAGACCCTGACCGCCGAAGCCTGCGATCAAAAACTGATGCGTCATGTTACTTCGCCTCCTCTGCAGCAGATCTGTCCTTGTATACGCCCAGCGGATAGTACGGGATCATCTTGTCCTCGACCCACTGCAGCGCCTTTTCGGGAGTCATACCCCAGTTGGTGGGGCAGGAGGAAATTACCTCTACCAGAGAGAAGCCCTTGCCGGCGATCTGGTTCTCGAATGCCTTCTTGATGGCCTTCTTGGCGGCGTTGACGTTCTTCACGTTGTTGACCGCTACACGGGCGAGGTATTCGGGGCCGTCCAGCTGAGAGAGCATCTCACAGACCTTGATGGGGAAGCCGCAGGCCTTGACGTCTCTGCCATAGGGAGAGGTCTGAGTGACCTGTCCGGGCAGGGAGGTGGGAGCCATCTGGCCGCCGGTCATGCCGTAAATGGCATTGTTGATGAAG
>JAZLHZ010000328.1:0-2494 GCA_045617085.1 Clostridia bacterium | reverse complement strand
TGATGAGGAAGGCCGTCTTCTTCATCTTCGCAAATGCTTCGGCATTCATGATGCCTTTTGTCTTATCGGTCAGCGGACAGTTGAGACTGATGACATCGCTTTCCTTCAGCAGTGTGTCAAAATCGACCATCGCAATGCCCTCGATCTGCTTCTGCGTGCGGCTGCAGGCAAGCACCTTCATGCCGAAGGCCCGTGCGATCTCGCCGATCTTCGTGCCGATCCTGCCAAGGCCGAATATGCCCATGGTCTTGCCCGCCAGCTCGATCAGCGGATAGTCCCAGAAGCAGTAATAGGGCTGATTGCTCCACTTGTTTTCAGAGATCACGCTGTCCGAATGAGCGCCTGCGTGATGGCACAGCTCCAGCAGCAGCGCAAACGTCAGCTGCGCCACGGAATCGGTGGAATAGCCCGGCACATTGGTGACTGCCACGCCGTGCTTTCTTGCGGCAGCCAGATCGATGTTGTCATAGCCCGTCGCCAGCACGCCCACATACTTCAGCTTCGGCAGTGCATCAAACACCGCTTCGGTCAGCTTGACCTTGTTGACGAGGAGGACGTCCGCTTCCCTGCTGCGCTCGATCACCAGCTCGGGAGCCGTGGCATCATACTTGGTGACATTGCCGAGGGCTTCAAGGCCCGCCCAGTCGATATCGTTTACCTGAAGTGCATCCAGTGCAGTGATATTCATATTATCCACACTCCGTTATCTTATTTTTATCGTCAGTCTGTTTTCCGCCGAGGCAATGAACAGGCGGTAATGTCCGTTTCGGTTGGCATACAGCTTTCCGGTATCCGTAAGGCAGCCGTCCGTCTCATAGAAAACAGTGCTGCCGGCATAGGAAACGCTCACATCGCCGTCCCGTACCCGAATGTCCGTATGCGTTTCGCCGTCAAACCCGAACACGGGGATCGCAAACCGAAGATTGCCCCTGCCAAGCACCTCAATACATACGCTGCCATCACGGATACTCACGTTTTCGGCGATCTGTTTTCCGTCGGTCAGCGTGATGTCCATGCGGAAGGAAGCGTCTCCCGTGACGGTGAACCCGCATTCCGTTCCCTGCTCCGAGGCAAAGACGGCTTCATCACCGCAGCACAGAGACATCGGTCGGTCATTTTCAATGTCCAGCCCGTAGTTCGGCTTCACCGGCAGCGGCACCGAGAGGATCAGCGACGATGGCACGCCCTTTTTGTGGATCCTGCCGATCCCGTTGGCGTCATACATGAAGTCCGCATTCCTGTCGGCTTCGATACTGATATTTCCGTCCGAAACGAACAGCTTGTGAAAGCAATCGGCACTCGTCCAGATGAACCTCTCGTCCGTCTCAGCCTCCTCTATCGTATCGTCCGCAAACAGATACGCCAGCATGGCCCAGGAGCCGGTGGTCACCATATACTTGTCAAAATAGCCGTAGCCCTCGCAGCCGTATCCGCTGTCGTTGGGGTAGCGGTTGCGGATATGTGTGACCCGATCCTGTTTCAGCCACGGCAGTATACTCTCATAGGACTTTCTCGCCGCACGCTTGAACCGCTTTGCCAGACCGTAATCGCTCTCTTTGAGCTTTGCGGCATAGTATTCGCACAGCGCCGCATAGTCCATATCGCACATCAAAAACTGATTGCTCCGCCCGCCGTAGGGAAATTCGCCGTTGACCGACTGAAAGTACAGTGTGACGCCGGCAGAGCACATCAGATTTTCCTCCAGTTCTCTGCGGAACCTGCCGTCATAGCCGTATTCCAGCGCCAGCGCCGCCTGCAGCCGGGTGGTCACGTCATAGACCATCGGTTCGTGCGGATCCCGATACATGCCGTTTTCGTCAAAGCGCCGCACCTGCGTGGAAAGCTGGCGGTCGATAAAAGCCGCCTCGTCACTTCCGCAGAAATGCGAGCGCACCTGCTCGCTGGCAACGGAAAACATCGCCCAGTTGTTGATATCGTCCGTCTCGCTTTGGGCAATAAAGCGGTATTTGGCATAGGGATCGAACACCTTCAGCGCCGAAAACCATTTTTCAATGGTCTCTGCCGGGAATGTCTGCGCCTTTTGCAGCGCATCGATACACAGCAGAAGCTCCTTTACCGAAAACTCGTTGCCCGCCGTCTCGCAGTCCCTGACGTCCGGCAGACCGTACAGGCACATTTCCAGCATGTCGACAAATACGTCCTTCAGCTCCGTGCGCCTGCCGTGGGCGATCAGCATGCCGAGATTGGCGGTCAGCCGGGGAAAACCGTGCTCCCGGATCCCCTGCTCCTTCACCCGGCGGATAGTTCCGAAGAACTCCTCCTCCGTATATGCCCCGACAGCCATCCCGATGACGTCCAAATATTCGTTTTTCATACCATATCGTCCGTTTTACCGTCCGTCTTCCTCGTTGAGAAGCGCCGTATGCTCCGCCAGTATCAATGCGTCCACGATCTCGTCGATGTGGCCGTTCATGAAGTCCTCGATGCTGTATATGCTCTTTCCGATGCGGTGGTCGGTCACCCGGCCCTGCGG
>JAZLHZ010000327.1:0-3653 GCA_045617085.1 Clostridia bacterium | reverse complement strand
ATGCTGCATCAGCTCTCTCGTCCAGGAAATGTCGTGACCGTTGGCGCCGCAGGCGACGAACCGCTTTTCTCCGGGCACGCTGCCGCAGATGGTGGCATAGCGCAGATACTCTCTGGCGCAGGTCACGGCGTCCATGTTTCCGCCGCCGCCCCAGTTCTCGTTGCCGATGCCCCAGTACTTGATGTCAAAGGGTGCAGGATGTCCGTTCTCGGCTCTCTCCTTGGCCAGCGTGGTGCTGCCTTCGGGGGCGAGGCAGTATTCCATCCAGTTGCGGATGTGCAGGGGCGTGGTGCTGGTCATGTTGGCGGCAAAGTAGGGCTGTGCACCGGTCATTTCGCACAGGTCCATGAACTCGTGGGTGCCCACCTGATTGCTCTCGGTACGGTGGTCGTTGTTGTACCACCAGTTGATGCGGACGGGCCGCTCGCTGCGCTTGCCGGTGCCGTCGCGCCAGTCATAGGTCTCGGCAAAGCATCCGCCGGGCCAGCGCAGTACCGGAGGATTGATGGCCTTGAACTTGTCCACCAGCGCCTTGCGGAAGCCGTGTACGTTTTCAATGTCGGAATCTTCGCCGACCCACAGGCCGTCATAGAATACACTGCCGATGTGCTCGGAGAAGTGACCGAAGATCTCTTTGGATACGGTGCCCTTGGATTGACCGAATGCAATGGATATCGTCTTCATATGTTTTCCTCCTGTTTTTGCTTTACTCACTTTGCTCTAAGCCTTTTTTATTTAAGGTAATCTGTATGTTTGCTTTTTCAATAGTGGCAAGGTAATCAGGAGTAATTGCATATATAGTGCAGATTAACAGAGGAGTCAATAAGAACATGCAAGCAACCACTATATTGTATTTATGAGATATGTATGTAAAAAAACATGGACGAAAGCCTGATGGAATTGGAAAAACAAAAGTAAATAAATATATAATAAATAACAATATGATGAATCCTAATTTTATATAACATATATTAGATAAAAATAATGAAAATTTCTTTTGGGGTTGGTTGGAATATTGTAGCTTACTAATATAATATTCCTTTTTGTCGGCCTCTTTTTTTTGAATATTGTTAACTTCTTTGGATATTTCCTGTAATTTCTTGAAACAACGGAATTTGATAAAAGATATACCTACAAAGACAAAAATGAAACAACTTGAGTATACAATCTCTATCAATAATTGAAATGTTTTATTTTGAAAATTATATAGCACACAATTATGTAATAAGGTAATGGACAAAATAGAAGATATTAATAAGCAAACATAAGTGATGGTCATATGAGTGGGTAATAAGTCGCCAACTCTACTATGTGTGCCTAAATATATGTTTCCATTACGGAAATACATTCGAAAAAAGTAATGATTGTTTTCTTTTCTCTTTTCCCATGCTGTAATGGAACTTTTATTCCTTATATAATCAGATATGTAATTTATTCTAATGGAATTTTCAATAGAGTATGAAAAGGTAATGCCGGAAAACAGAACAGGGAGAAATAGTAAATAAAGCTGAATATACTCCAGCATTATGGATTGATTTGTATATAAATTTTCTCCCATAAATGCATAAATACCTAAAACAGCAGCAATAACAGCTGATGAGAAAGTAATTGTATCAGAAAACAATTTATTGCTATATTCATATCTATATAGCTTTTCTTGTCGAAGTGCAGAGTATTCGGCATCCTGAGAATTGTCATCTATTATACAATTGGTATATGAAATTGTTTCTTTTTTACTCATTATCTGTCCTCCAGCAACAATATGGAATTAATTGGTGTAGCTTATTCCCCGACGATGCTGTCGATCTCCGCCATCAGCGCCTCGAACAGGTCGCCCCGGACGGTTCTGGGCGCTTCGCCCTTGCGGAACAGCATGCCGCCGCTCCTGCCTCCGGCGATGCCGACATCGGCTTCCTTGGATTCGCCGGGCCCGTTGACGACGCAGCCCATCACGGCGACCTTCAGGGGCTTGGTGATGTGCCTCGTGGCCTCCTGAACACGCTTGGCGATGCCTTCCACGTCGATGCAGGTCCGTCCGCAGGTGGGGCAGGAGATCACGTCCACGCCGCTGCGCAGGTCGAGGCTCTTCAATATCCGGATGCCTGCCGCCGCCTCGGGCAGGGGATCGCCGGACAGGGACACCCGGATGGTGTCGCCGATGCCGTCCAGCAGCAGAGAGCCGATGCCGATGGCGCTCTTCACGCTGCCGATGCCCTCGGTGCCTGCTTCGGTGACGCCCAGATGCAGGGGATAGTCACACATTTTACTGGCAAGACGGTAGGTGTCCACGGTCTTGCGGACACTGCTGACCTTCATTGAGAGCACCATGTCGTAAAAGCCGCACTTCTCCAGCATTTTTGCATGGTTCAGTGCGCTCTCGACGAGGCCCTCTGCGGTCACGCCACCGTATTTGGCGAGAATGTCCTTCTCCAGCGAACCGGCATTGACGCCGATGCGGACGGGGACGTGATGCACCTTCAGGCAGTCGGCCAGCTTTTTTACGTTGGCCTCGCCGCCGATGTTGCCGGGGTTGATGCGCAGCTTGGAGATGCCGTTTTCCAGAGACGCAATGGCGAGCTTGTAGTCAAAATGGATGTCTGCCACCAGCGGCACGGGACTGTTGTCCACCAGATACCGCACGTTGTCGGCGCATTTCTGATTGTAGACCGATACTCTGACGATGTCACAGCCTGCTGCCGCCAGCGCTTTGATCTGGTTCAGCGTTGCCTGTGCATCTTCGGTGTCGGTATTGGTCATCGACTGGACGCTGATCGGAGCGCCGCCGCCGATCTTCAGATTGCCGATGGAAACCTGACGGGTCATATTAGAAACCTCCGGTTACGATTCTGACAATGTCGTGATAGGTGAGGAAAATGAACAAAAGGAAGAACAGACCCAGCCCGATGGCATGCACCATGCCCTCCTTCTCGGGCGGGATCGGCTTTCTGCGGATGGCCTCCACGATCAGGAACACCAGCCGTCCGCCGTCCAGTGCCGGCAGGGGCAGCAGGTTCATGATGCCCAGATTGGCCGAGATGATCAGCACCAGATACAGCACCATGTCCCAGCCCTGCATGATCGTCTGGCTCATGACCGAGACCACGCCCACGGTGCCGCTCATGTCCTCCACGCCTTCGCCGTGGAATATCAGCGCCTTCAGCGAATCGATCAGCAGCGTGGACACGTTTTTGAATACGTTGAACGCATAGCCCAGCGCTTCGCCGAAGGGCGGAATATAGCTCTGTGTGGCTACGGTGATGCCCATCAGCAGCCGTCCGGTCTCCGCATCGGGATAGAGGGCGGTGGTGAGCCGCAGGGTCTCGCCGCTGCGGTCAACGACGAGGTCCAGTGTGTCATCCTCGCCGCACTGCGAGATGACGTCCAGCATCGTATAATAGCCTTCGCTGTCGCAGGTGAGGGGCGTGCCGTTGATTTCGGTGATGATGTCGCCTGCGCAAAGGCCTGCCTCATAGGCGGGCGTGTTTTCCGTGACGGCGCCTACCTGCGGCACAGTCTGATAGACGATATAGCCCAGCAGCACCATGACGAGAGCGGCGGCAAATGCCAGCACGAAATTCATGAACGGACCGGAAAACAGCGTGATGAACCGCTTCCATACCGGTGTTTTGTTGAAGGACTTGTCCTCCGTATCG
>JAZLHZ010000326.1:0-2818 GCA_045617085.1 Clostridia bacterium | reverse complement strand
ATTCCTGCATTTCCTTCAGCTTGCTCTTGTTGAAGTCATAGATATGAATGAATCTTGCAAACAGGCGGGCGATGCCGCTGCCGCAGGCAGCTTCGACCTTTGCGAGAATGTCCGGCGTTACCTCATTTTTGAAGGTGACGCTGTTTTCATGCATCAGGGCGAGCAGCTGCTCCCGGTATTCCGCCAGCGGCATATACCGTTCCATGGTGGTCTCTTTCCTCACGGAAAACAGGAGATCGACGATATAGAAATTGTCCGTCATGGGATATCGTCCTCACTTTGTCATATATTTGTCTTTGATCCTTCTCAGCTTGGTACCGCAGTAGGTCAGCAGGAAGACGTAGATGAGGAACAGCATACAGAATATGATCCTTATGATAAAGTCTGCACCTGTTTCCATTGCATGTAAGACATTCGGCAGGTTGCTGCACAGACAGCAGAAAAAGATGACGCACAGCGGCAGATACCGGGACTTTATGATATGCTTGATCATGTCGGTCCGGGAAGAGTCGTCCGAGAACAATTCTCCATCTGCTTCCGAATCGGCAGCATCGGCAGGTTTGCGGAAATACAGCCAGCCGACACAGTGTGCGCAGTACTCCCAGCCGAAGTCCGAGATCATTTGCATGTATTCCGGCGACTGCGTGGAATTGCGGTAGTCCAGCCGATAGATCACGTCCTGCGGTGTACAGGATTCAAAGGTGAAAAAGCAGGGAGGAGTCATCTTGGTGAGCTTCCAGCCGCTTTGGTGCATTTGCCGCAGCCATTGTTCTTCCTCTTCATAATCGGCGATCGTGAAGAAGCGCAGGAACATTTTAGTCATCGATATACTCCCCTTTGCTGTTTTTGTAGAGCCGCTCGATCCGTTTCTGTTCGATCGTGAGGATCTCCCGTCCGAGTTCCGTGATCACGTACAGTTTTCTCTTGTCTTCCTCGCCGTAAAAGCGGATCAGTCCGTCATTTTCCATCTTGGATAGGGCGCCGTACATGGTGCCTGCGCCGATCGTGACGTCGCCTGCGGTCATTTTCTTCACCTGTCGGCTGATGCCGTAGCCGTGCTGCGGCGTTTGCAGGCAGAACAGGATGTAAAACCCGGTCTCCGTCATCGGCACATAAATGCGTTTGAGCTTTTCGTCCATATGATCTCCTATATCCTTGCTCGATGTATCGTACTGCGATATAAAGTATATCGCACTTCGATGTATTTGTCAAGGCTTTTTTCAAAAAAAGTTTCCCTGCACCGGGAGAAGGTGCAGGGAACGTGATATGTACTTGACGGGATAGCAGACCTCGGTGACGAATTCGTCGTAATGGCGCAGCATTCTGACACTGACTCTGGACAGCTTTGAAAATTCGCCGATTTTCAGCATGTTGTACCCCCATGGTCGTACCTGTTTTTTTTGAGCTCAGTGGTATTGTAATGCCTGCCATTGTGGCAGAGTCAAGGGGTGAACGGAGATTTAACAATTTTCCCGCCTTGCACGGACATTGCGGAGGATGCGGACACCGCGGGCAATGTCGTCTTCTTCGTTTTCCGATCCTGTTTCCTCCATGATTCTTTCTATCGCCTGAAGCGGATCCAGTGAGTGATAGGGAAAGTACAGCTTTCTCAGTTTTTGCGGGGATGCGGCTTTATAGACCTGTTTGCTGGATTTTTCACTGATATATGCCCAATAGCGGTAAATATAGCCTATCCAGTGCATTTCCTCGACGGAATATTTGATGCTGCCGTAGGTGCTGACGCCGTACTGATCTTCGATCTCGGTGAGGGCATCGGACAGCTCCAGCGATTCAAACAGGAAACCGACATTATCCATCCGCTCGGCTAAGGCTGAGTTCATGAATCTGCGGATGAATATGGCGGAGCTGGTCTGTGTGTTTTCTATGGAGCTTTCAAATAAGCGGGCCTGATACTGACACAGCTTCAGCCCTAACGAGTCCATTTCTTTCATTTCAATATCTCCTCGATGTACTCGCCCTGATTTCGGTATTGCTTTCTTGCAAGCTTTACTTTGTCCATATTCATGGAAAAGCTTTCCTCTCTGGATCTCAGATAGGAGTTTTTTTCCGATTCTGTCAGATAACACCTTTCCAGCAGAGTAATGTTTTTGCAGGCGTTTTCACTGACAAAGACATATTGGTATCCGAGATTGGTCGCCGACAGGCAGTGCTGGCATTGTATATCGGTGATTTCACCTTCAATAAAGCTGTCGATGATTTCAAACATCCGGTTATCGGCAATCGGTGCGATGATGTAGTCAATATCTTCCGTAGACCGGATGAGCTGCCGAATGATTTCGGTATCTTTATAGGCATTCAGACGGCCACGGTTATAGGCGATCGTGAGCATCCATTCTCTGTCGACACTGAATTTCCTGTATTTGAGGCCGGACGGGTCAAATTTCAGCATATAAAGGGACGAATTCGGCAGAGTTGCGACAAACATTGCGGATTGCTCCAAACTTTCACCGCAATAAAAACCGTTTCCGAAATCGTTGATCTTTTTGCTGTGGTGAATGGTGATTTCTCCTTCGATCATTGTTTTGGCACCGTGAAAAAGGAGAAGCTCGTGATTTACGATACTGTCCTCCCGATAAAACTGTTCTTTGATCTTGTTCAGACGAATACCCCGTTTGAATGCGTATTCATAAAAGGAGGCAAGGTGCTTTTCGGATATTTCCGTTTTCCCGTTGAACCAGTTGCTGATGGTTCCCCTGCTGACATCAAGAATGTCCGCCAGTTTTTCCATCGTCAAATCTGTTATTTCCAGTACGCTTTCGATGTCCTGAGCAATCATAAAGTTCATAGAAAATCAAAC
>JAZLHZ010000325.1:0-3959 GCA_045617085.1 Clostridia bacterium | reverse complement strand
AGTATCCATGTTGTAGTCGAACTCGTGGTTGCCCAGGGTGGCCAGATCGTAACCGACATAGTTCATGATGTCGACGATGTAGGAGCCCTTGGACAGGGTGCCGACGGCTGCGCCCTGGATGGCGTCGCCGATGTCAGCCTTGATTACCTGATAGCCGGCGTTCTCGTATGCCTTGGCGTATGCGGCGAGGCCTGCATAACCGATAGCATCATCGATGCCGCAGTGGATGTCGTTGGTGTACAGGATGACGGCATCGGTATAAGCCGGTGCTTCGTCATCTGCCAGAGCGGCGGTGCAGGAGAGAACCAGCAGCGCTGCCAGCAGCACGGACAGGAGCTTACGAATCATGGGAAATCCCTCTCTTTCTTCAAGGCGGCTTGTTCCGCCTCTTGTATTATCATTATAAAACACGGATGTTTCATTCGCAAGCATATTCCAATATTTAACAGTGGTATTTGTTTACGGCAGCTCCTCCACGATGCCGCCGCCGATGAGCCGATCCCCGTCGTACAGGGCGGCGCACTGGCCGGGAGCCGGGGCACGCAGCTCGGTGTCAGTCTCGATCAGCGCTCCGTCAAAGGTCGGCGTAACGAGGCAGGCAGGGGTCTCCCACCGGGTATGCCGTACCCGGATGCGGGCCCGGAAGGGGAGCGTCGGCAGGTCATTTCCGAAAAAGGTGAGATCACTGAGAAAGGTTTGTTTTGTGAACAGCTCCTCCCACAGGGCAAGGATCAGGCTGTTGGTTTCGGCATCGATCCGGGCGATATAGGTGCGCCGGGCGTTGATGTCGTCCTTCCAGCGCTGGCCGACAGTGTAGCGGTGGATGCCGTCATGGGTGCCGATGATCTCACCCCGGTAATACACGTTTCCGCAGGGCGGGATCTCAAAGGGACGCTGCTTTTCGATATAGGAGGCATAGTCCATATCCCGGATGAAGCAGTTTTCCCGGGAGTCGGGTTTCCCGGCGCAGGACAGGCCGTTTTCCCGTGCAATTTCCCGTGCCTGCTTTTTGCACATGTGTCCGAGCGGAAGGATCAGCCGCTCCTTCTGTTCTCCGGTGAGGCGGGAGAACATATAGCTCTGGTCACAGGAGGGATCGCCCATGTACAGTTCGCCGTTTTCCTTGCGGACATAGTGTCCGGTGGCGATGTGTGCGCAGCCCAGCGAATCGGCCAGCTCCAGCAGCGCTTTGAGCTTCAGTTTGCGGTTGCAGCCGACGCAGGGGCTGGGCGTGCGGCCCTTCAGGTATTCGTCGATAAAGGGCGTGCAGACTTCTTGTTCCAGCCGTTGTTTGATGTCGATGCAGGTAAATTCGATGCCGGTCTCCCTTGCGCTCCGCTCGGCGGCGAGACGCTGGTCTGCCCCGGCGATATCGAGGTAGGCTCCGATGACGACATAGCCCACCTGCTTCAGCAGCAGTGCAGAAACGGCGGAGTCGACTCCGTCCGAGAGCCCCAATACGATTTTTTCCATAGCTTCCCCCATGATATTTGCTGAACGGATTATACCACAAAGCGGCTGATGTTTTCAAGCTGAAGAGCGGTTTGCCGCAGTTTTGTCAAAAATTATTTTTCAGTTAGCCGCTTTTTCATGCAAAATAGGCATTGCATAATTGCGGAATCTGTGGTAATATAATGTAGGTTTTCAATACACCATCACAGATACGGGCGGTTGAACATGACGGAATATACTGAGCAGAACAAATATTGGATATGGCTGTCGTCGGTGGAGGGGATCGGATCAAAGAATTTCTTCCGCCTGACGGACGCCTACGGAGAGCCCAAGGCCGTGTGGGAACAGCTGGTGCTGGCGGAAAAGCTGCTGACACCGGCGGTATTCCGGCACCTGAGCGAGGCTCGAAATGAGGAATATATGGAGTCCCTGTTCACGAAGATGGAGGAGGCGGGCATCGTTGCCGTCACTCAATTGGACGACAGGTATCCCGACCGGCTGAGGAGCATTGCGGATGCGCCGCTGACCCTGTATGTGCGGGGCAATGCGGATGCGCTGAATTCCGAGCGGGCCTTCGGCATCGTGGGCAGCCGCAAGCTTTCCGCAGACGGCGCACGGTTCACGCAGGATATCGCCGAGCAGCTGGCGCTGAACGAGGTATCGATCATCAGCGGGCTGGCGATAGGCACAGACACGAAGGCGCATGAGGGCTGTCTCAAGGGAGGCATGCCCACCGTGGCGGTGCTGGGGTGCAGCCCGGAGATCATCTATCCATCGGAAAACCTCGATTTGGCAAGGCGCATCATTGACAACGGCGGCGCACTGATATCGGAGTATCCGCCCGGCACACCGCCGGATAAGCGGAATTTTCCGAGACGGAACCGCATCATCAGCGGCATGTCGGACGGCGTGCTGATGACCGAAGGCACGGTGAAGTCCGGCGCCATGATCACGATGAAGTATGCCGCCGAGCAGAACCGCCCGACATTTGCAGTGCCCGGCTCGGTATATTCGGAGGCCAGCGAGGGTACGAACCGGCTGATCGTCGAGGGCACGATGGCGTGCATCGGTCAGGAGCAGATCACCGAATTCTTCTCGTGGGATCGGAAGATCCTCTCGCAGGTGCCGGACGAGCTGCCGCAGCTGGACGACGATTCCAGGAAGCTGGTGGAGATCCTGCGGTTCGAGGAGAAATCCTTTAATGAACTGTGCGACATGACCGGCTTCGATGCGGGCAAGATGAACATGCTGCTGACGATCCTTGAAATGAACGGGATCATCAGACAAAGCAGGGGAAAACTCTACAGAGCAGTAAAGTAAAAGTGAGCAGTTTTGAAACGCTCCTCACTTCAATCAGATTTTCGGAGGATATTTATGACACCCTACAAACTGGTTATCGTTGAGTCGCCTGCAAAGGCGCACACCATAGGTAAATTCCTGGGCAGAGGCTACAAGGTGGAGGCCTCCTACGGTCATGTGAGAGATTTGCCCAAGTCCACGCTGGGTATTGATGTAGACAACAATTTCGAGCCCAAGTATATCACCATCCGGGGCAAGGGCGACCTGCTGGCACAGATCAAGCACGATGCAAAGAACGCCACCAAAGTGTTCCTCGCAACCGACCCGGATAGAGAAGGTGAGGCCATCTCCTGGCATCTGGCAAACACCCTGGGCATCGATCCGGATTCCGCCTGCCGGGTGGAGTTTTATGAGATCACCGGCAGCGTCATCAAGAGCGCCATCAAGAAGGCACGGCCCATCAACCGTGACCTGGTGAATGCACAGCAGGCCCGCCGTGTGCTGGACCGTCTGCTGGGCTACAAGCTGAGCCCGCTGCTGTGGGCAAAGGTCCGCAAGGGACTTTCGGCAGGCCGTGTGCAGTCCGTTGCGGCGGCGATGATCTGCGACAGGGAAGAGGAGATCAGCACCTTTATTCCCGAAGAATACTGGACCGTCAGCGCCAAGCTGACCGCAGGCAAGAACGTGAAGTTCACCGCCCACTATGTGCCGGACGGCGACAAGCCTTCCTGCAGGGAGGATGCCGAGAAGGTTGCCGAAGCCATCCGCAGCGGCGAATTTGCCGTATCTTCCGTCAAGACCGGCACGAGGAAGAAGAATCCCGCCCCGCCCTTCACCACCTCCAACCTTCAGCAGGAGGCCGCCAGAAAGCTGGGCTTCACCACGGTGAAGACCATGCAGGTGGCGCAGCAGCTTTACGAAGGCGTGGAGCTGGCGGAGGAAGGCACCGTCGGTGTGATCTCCTATATCCGTACCGACAGCACCCGTGTCTCCGACGAGGCGGTCACGGCGGTCAGGGAATACATCCTTGACAACTACGGAGAGGAGTACCTTCCCGAGAAGCCCAACGAGTTCAGGAGCCGTAACGCCAATGTGCAGGATGCTCATGAAGCCATCCGTCCCACATCCGTGCTGCGTACGCCGGACAGCATCAAGGCTTCGCTGACCAAGGATCAGTTCAAGCTGTACAAGCTGATCTATTCCAGATT
>JAZLHZ010000324.1:0-18220 GCA_045617085.1 Clostridia bacterium | reverse complement strand
CTGCTCCTGGAAGTAGCCGTTCCATGCACCCAGAGAACCGATCATGGGGAACTCATCGGTGGTGTCGCCGTTGCCGTTCATGTCGTTGTCGCGGAAAGCAACCAGAACGTCGTACAGCTCATCCACGTTGGTGGGCTTCTCGAGGCCGAGCTTGTTCAGCCACTGCATGTTGATGTAGATGCAGTCCTTCTGACGATCGCCCAGAGCCTTGGTATAGAAGCTGTAGGAGTACATTGCACCGTCAGCTTCCTTGGAGCGGTTGAAGTACTCATCATAGTCGCTCTGCTGCATGCCGGGGGCATCGTTCCAGAAGAACCAGCCGTACTTCTCATGCCAGCCGTTGATGTCTACGAAGTAGCCCTGATCGCCGTAGGAAGCGGTGGAACCGCCGAAGTCGAAGGCGATGATGTCGGGCAGGGTATCACCGGAAGCGAGACGCAGGTCCAGAACGGTTGCGGTCTCGGCGCCGGGCAGCAGATCCCATACTACATGGATGCCGGTCTGCTCCTCAACGTACTTGGTGAGGTAGTTGTCGTCGTAATCGGTAACCATTGCATTCTGTGCAGTGGCAATGGACAGGTCGACGGGCTCAACAACGATGGGGAGCACGCCGGGGGCAGTCATGTTCTCAACATCGCTCATTTCCAGATCGTCTGCGGAAGCAGCGAACAGCATGGACATGGCGAGCAGAACTGCCAGGACGAGGGTAAGGGTTCTCTTCATGGTAGAACTCCTCCTTGAATAAATTATCACGCAAAATACGTGATTGTAGAGAATTGTACTATACTTAACATAGTTTGTCAACCATTTTGGACGGGTATATAAAAATTTTACATCCATGAAAGCATTTTTCGGTATATTGTGAACAAGGAAAAGATTTGGGTGTATTACAACGTAAACGAGCGAAACCAAAAGTCCTTCCCCACCACGATGGGAACAAGAGAAGCCAAAAGTCCTTCCCCACCTCAGCGGGAACGAGCGTAGCGAGTTGGGTTCGGGAGTGAATGACAGCGCAGTGCGCTGTCAGAGCCGAACCCTGAGCGAGCCGCAGCGAGAAGGGTGGCGCCGTAGGCGGCGGCTAGGGCACGATATGTATGTATAGTGGCGTTCTCACCACTTGCACAGCTTTATCCGGCCCTACCCACCGGCTTCGCCGGTTCCCCCTTCCCGCTGAGGCGGGGCGGGACTATGGGCAGATTCGTCACACCCCACAATTCTGTAATAAACCAAGAAAGTCCTCTTACCACGATTCATCTTTCAATTCTGCGATCCTCTTCTTCACGTACTGATCTATTCTCTCACACACTCCCTCAAACACCTGCATTACCTCATTGTTTTGAAACCGTATCACCATTACCCCAAGCTCTTCAAGCTCCTTCGACCTTTTCCTGTCGTACTCTTTGCCGTCCTCTTCGTAATGCTGGCTTCCGTCGAGCTCTACGGCAAGCTTTGCCTGTGCGCAGTAAAAGTCTACAATATAATGTCCGATTATCGTCTGTTTCCGAAACTTCGGCCGATACGTCATGAGATAGTCAAACCACAAATGGCATTCTTCCTTTGTCATTTGTTTGCGAAGCTCTTTTGCATTTACATGCAGTATACTGCTGTTGATTCTGGCCATACTTTTCTCCCGTCAATGTTCTCACCATCTGCATTACTTATCAAGCCCTACCCACCGCCTACGGCGGTCCCCCCTTCCCAGTGAGCTGGGAAGGGACTTTTGGAGGCTTCGCCGCCTATTTCCACGTTTCCAACAGCTTCCGTATATATGTTCCCACGTCCATGCCATACGCCTCTTTCAGGTTCTCATCGTTCAGCGTATCCCCGCATTCTCCGCAGGCGATGCATTTCCCTTCCTTCATCAGCAGCGCTTTCGTGCCGTAGAATTTGGCAAGGCTCAGGTCGTGCACCACGGAAATGACGCACCGGCCTTCCTTTTTCAGCCATTCCCGAACCAGCGAGAACAGCCGCTCCTGATACACCAGATCCAGGTGATTGGCGGGCTCGTCCAGTATCAGTATCTTCGGATCCTGCGCCAGCAGCTGGGCAAGGAACGTCCGCTGCAGCTCGCCGCCGGACAGAGTCAGCACATTCCTGTCCGCCATATCGGTAAGCCCGGCGGCTTCCAATGCCTCATTTACCTTTTCCTCGTTCTGCTCCCTTGAAAACACGCCCCGGGAACGGGCATACCGTCCGAGTTCTGCGACCTGACGCACGGTATATGCATAGCTGACGCTGTTCATCTGCGCCAGCACGCCCATTTCGCAGGCGATCCGGGCAGGCTTCAGCGTGCGCAGGTCCTTTCCGCCGACAGTAACGGTGCCTTCGTACTTCACGCCGCCGGAGATCGCATTGATGAGCGTGCTCTTGCCTGCGCCGTTGGGGCCCGCCAGCATCAGCCATTCGCCCTCCGCCACGGAAAAGGAGATGTCCGTGAGGATGCTTTTGCCGCCGACGGTCACACCGATGTGTTCCGCTTTCAGCATCATTTTGCACCGCTCCTCCTGCTTCTGAAGAATATAAGGAAAAAAGTCACTGCGCCGATCAGCGAGGTGATCACGCCGATGGGCAGCTCCCGGGGACTCAGCAGCGTGCGGCTCAGCAAATCGGTCAGCATCAGGAACAGTGCACCGCAGAGCATCGACAGCGGCAGCAGACTTTTGTGCTTGGGCGAGGTGCACATCCGCACCATGTGCGGAATGATGAGTCCCACGAACCCGATGGTGCCGCCGACGCTGACGCACACGCCGATCAGCACCGACACCGCCGCCATCACGGTCAGCCTCGTGCGGCGGATGTTCACGCCGATGTGCCGGGCGTTCTCCTCGCCCATGGCGAAGGCATCCAGCTCCGTGGCGTTCAGACACAGCACGCCGCCGCAGACGATGACCGCCGCCAGCAGCATTGCCGCATCCCGATAGGTGCTGCCCGCCAGTGAGCCCATCGTCCAGAAGGTGATTGTCTTGAGCTTCTCTCCGGCAAAGGTGATGATGAGGCTCAGTACGCTGCTGCACAGCATGGAGAATATCACGCCGACGAGAATGATGGTATTGGTGGAAATGCTCCGATCCAGCGAAAACGCCAGACCCAGTATCACCAGAAACGACACGAAAGCAAACGCCATCGCCAGCAGCGCCGCCGTCTGCGCCTGCATGCCGACGAACAGCGCCAGCACGGCGCCCAGAGCTGCGCCGCTGCTCACGCCCAATGTCGAGCCCTCGGCCAGCGGATTGCGGAGAAGTCCCTGCATCGCACAACCGCAGACCGCCAGTCCCGCACCGCTGAGGGCGGAGCACAGCACTCTCGGCAGGCGCACGTTCAGCAATATGGAACGGGATGCGCCGCCGGTCTGTCCGGTGACAACGCCGATCACGTCTGCGATCGGGATATTGACAGAGCCCACGCATACGCACAGCAGTCCCACCGCAAGCAGCGCCGTCAGGGCAAGTATTCCCTTTATGATCCCGTTCTTCATCTCTTATTTATCCTCGATAAATTCTGCAAAGCTCTTTGCCGCATTGGTCAGTCTCGGACCCGGACGGGTCATCTCGTCGGAATCGGCATTGAATACCGCTTCGTTCTTCACCGCCTTGATGTCCTGCCAGCCGGGTCTGCTGATGATCTCCTCCACGGGGGTCGGGCCCTCGCCGTAGTACATCGCCGTGGTCACGATAAAATCCGGATCTCTTGCGAGCACCTGCTCCTCGGAGACCTCCGCCCAGCCCTCCACATCCGCAAAGATGTTGGTCAGGCCCAGCATGCCGGCGATCTCGTCCATGAACGTGTTCTTTCCCGCCGCCCACAGTCCCCATTCGAGGGGAGAGACCTCAAAGTATACGGTCTTGCCGCTGTCTTCCTTCGTCACCTCGGCAAAGGCTGCCTGCATATCTTCGATCAGCGCCGCCGCCTCGCCGTTCTTTCCGGTCAGCTTGCCGATGACCTCAATGGCGCTGTACACGCCGTCGATATCGGTGGCCTCGCTGGTAATGACGGCAATGCCCGCCGCCTCCAGCATCTGCGCCTGTTCGATGGTCTGGTTCATCGTGTTCACCAGCACCACCTCCGGCTGCAGGGCGATGATCTGCTCGATGTTGGTCTCATAGCCGGACTGCACCGACGGAACATCCAGCACGCTTGCCGGGTAGTCGCAGTATTCGCCCCTGCCCACCAGCAGGTCTCCGCAGTCCAGAGCGCACAGAATCTCGCAGTCGGCAGCCGTCAGCGCCACGATCTTCGGGACGGGAGCGTCAAAGGGGTGTTCGATGTCTTTCATGTCCACGATGGTCACGGACTCTGCCGCAGCAAGGCTCACCAGTGTCAGCATCAGCACGAGGACAAGGGCAAGTGTTTTCTTCAGGTTCTTCATGGTGTTCCCTCCTGTTTATTCTCAACCGAAAAAGACACGGAGACGAGGTATTTCATCTCCGTGCGGAACACACCCAACAGACCCTCCGCCATGTACAGACCCATTGCGGATGATCCGTTCCATTCGCCCAGTTCCGGGGGAAATGATTGTTTCAGGCAAGGTCAGGTCTCCCGACTTGGCTTCATCCTACTGGCCCGTCTTCCCGCAGGTCTCTCTGCAGTGACATTGTGGTGGGCGTTCGTCGGCGTCACGGTTACCGGTATAGTGCGGAGCTCACATCCGCTTCCCTATTAAGCGCTTTTGGGCGCAGCCTTGTCTCTATTCGGTTGTACGTGTATTATATCTCTTTTCGCGGCTCTTGTCAACTTTTTTGAAAAAATACAATCTCCATTCCCCCGTTCCGCTCGTATAAAAAAGCAGGAAAGCAAATGAGAGCAACAACATACATCAAAAGGAGGAACAACAACATGAGGATACAGGATAACGAGCTCACCAAGGTCAACGGCGGCTTCCATATCGGCAGCGACCAATACACCAAGGAAGAATACGCCGCAGCAGGCATCATCTGGGAGCACAACTTCTGGACGAAGGACCGATACTATTATAAAGGAAAACAGATCACGCAGGACGAAGCCGAGTGGATCACCATGCTCCATCAGGCCAGCGGCATCATACACGAAAAGCACTACTTCTGATTCAGCATATTGCAAATATTGTGACCCCGCAAAAACGTGAAGAACCATATTTTTTTCAAAAATCAATATCCATTTCTCCGGAAAGCACGTATAAAGAAGTGTACAACAAATCAGCAAGTAACAAACACAGAAATATAAGGAGGAACAACACCATGAAGAACACAATGAACATGAACAAGCTGGAAAAGGTCAGCGGCGGCTACTACCTGGGCAGCGATAAATATACCAAGGAAGAATATGCACAGGTCGGCATCACCTGGGAGCACAACTTCTGGACAAGGGACCGCTACTTCCTCAACGGCAAAGAGATCTCGCAGTCCGATGCCGAGTGGTACACCACACTGCATCTGCATGACTACACTGTCATCGATAATACCACCGGTGATCCCTTCAACAGGAAGTCTCTCCCCTGCACCGCAGACTGAATCCGAGCACCAAAAATCCCCGCCCGATACAGGCGGGAATTTTTGATTTACAGAGACTTGATGACAAAGAAGAATATGCCGCAGCAGACGTCATCTGGGAACACAACTTCTGGACAAAGGACTGCTACTAATATAAAGGAAAGCAGATCACGCCTTCTGATTCAACCAAAACCTCCCTGTCCCGGAAAGGACAGGGAGGTTGTCAATTATACAGAATGGATAATAAAGTGGTCAAAGTATGCTCTTGCGCCGTTTCTCAGCGAGCAGCCGATGCAGCCGTTCAGATACGGATGGTCGTTGTCGACCGTCTCCAGTACGAGGCTGCCGTTCTCATAGACCGAGATCCTGTTGCCTACCGCTTCGATGCGGAAGCGGTAGCTCTTGCCCAGCGCTGTTTCATGGGCGCATTCCGCCAGCGTGGTATAGCCGTTGGCATTCTTGCGGAGCATCAGCCTGCCGTTACGCATCGATACGCAGTAGGAGCGTATGGCGCCCTGCACCCGGAAGTTGAGGCCGACCTCGCCCTCGCAGGTGCATTCCATGCTGCCCTCAAACGAATAGTCCGTCCAGCGGATGTCACCGGTATACGACTCGCCGTAATCGCTGACCGAGCCGACCATTCTGCCGTCTTCCAGCGCCCAGATGCCCTTGAGATAGGTAAACTGGCTCACGTCCCGATGAGAACCGGAATACACCTCCGTGTGCTCGTACCTGAAATCGATGTCATAGCAGGGCTTACCCGTGAAGCGCACATCCGTGATGCAGGCCTCGATGACGGCTTCTCCGCCGTCCTTCGGCGTCAGCTTCACGCCCATCTCGTCGATCAGCGCATGCTCCAGCGCCGGAATGTCCATCGAAAGCGTCTTTCTGCCGTCGAGAACCACGGTCCCGCCCTCGAAATACTCGTCCCGGTTGCGGTCATGGATGTACATGCACGCAGCAATGTCCGCATCGCCCTCGACTGCCGCCTCGATGCGCATGCCCGGATACAGCAGCGGCGTGGAGGTGGGATCGTAGCGGTTGTCGTAGAAGTCTTCCTTCATATAATAGGTGCGTTTCGCCGCACGCAGCAGCGCCGCAGGCTGCCTGACGGAGACCTTCAGCTTGCCGCCGACGTTGACGCACTCGGTCTGCATGTCGGAAACAGCCTTGAAGCCGTGGGTGGTGTCCGGCAGGCGGAAGTGGAAATACTGCTCCTCCGGCTTGATGAAGGGCTTCCACTTTTCCGGCGCTTCCTCGCCTGCCATGCGGTAGGCCAGATCCGCCAGATAGGCGGCGCACCACGGCACGTCCATCGTATTCAGACAGCCCAGCACACTGGAGACCACGAAGGTGTCGTTCACGTTCTGCCGCCACTTCTTATAGTCGATGCCCTCCAGTCCGCAGAACACGCCCATCACCGTCGCCACGTTGCCCACATTGCAGTCGGTATCCCAGCCGCACATGTTGCAGATGTTCAACGTGCGGTCAAAGCTCTCTTCGCCGTACAGCAGCGCAAGGATCATCACAGCGGCGTTGGGGATGATGTGACAGTTGCCGGGGTACTTGGCATAGCCCCAGTTCTCCTTCACATACAGGAACGCCTCCCGCCAGTCCTTGACCGTCTGCTCATCATAGTACTTCATGACCGCCCTGACGGCCCTCGTATACTCGCAGTCTTCGGGGATCACCTTCAGCGCCCCTTCGATGCTGCTGCGCACGGGTTTCGCCGTAAACGCCAGCGAGATCATCGCCGCCACGAACTGGCCGCCGTAGATGCCGTTGCCGCCGTGGCTCACCGAAGCCGCCTTGCCCGCATATTCCGCCGCCAGCTCCGGCTGGTTCGGCAGCACGAGGCCCCAGGTATCGATGAATATCTGACCGCCGATCTGCTCCGCCACCGTGGCGCCGTTCTGCTGAATGGAGCCGCTCCTCGGCGCAGGAATGCCGCTGCGCAGGTTCATGTAGGCCGTATGCTCGGTGGACATGCCGTAGCCGCCCCACCAGTAAAAGCCGTGCTCGTAGGGTGCATAGTTCAGCCAGCCCTCGCCGATCTGCTGCGCCGTGATGTCCCGGGTGCAGGTATAGTCGTTCAGCGCACGGATGAATATCATCGGGCCGTTGGAGTCGTCGTCCGCCGCAAACATGTTGTAGTTGACGATATAGCCGTCCAGCTCGCCATAGGCTTCCTTTATCTGTTCATAGCTCCAGCCCTCGATGGGCGCACCGTAGCGGATGCCGATGAGCTTCGCCAGCCATCCGGCATAGCACCGTTCAAAATAGTCCTGCGGAATGATCGACATATCTTTGTCCTCCGTTTTTTCATTAATGAGCATTCTCAATTGATCGATGAATGGATTCCGAGAAGTCCTGCCCAGTTCCGCTTGGCATAAAGAAATCTGACCACGTGTACCGTCTGATCCGCATCCGATACGATGTAGAACAGGAGATAGTTATCAATGCTGATCGACCTGATTCCGCACCGTTTCAGGACTGCATCATAAACCGTTTGATATCTGTTCGGCAATTCTTCAAGTGAAGCGATCTTTTCCAGCACTTTTTCCGTCAGAGCATTCGCCGCTTCCGGATTCATCAATACATACTCAATGTAATCCGTCGCTTCCTGTAAATCCGCCCACGCCGTGTCCGCTACCTTGATTCTGTACTTCATCTTTTTCTTCTGCTCCTGAGTTCAGCAGCGACCTCCGAAAAAGAGTGTTCCCTTCCGTTCTCGATATCATCCAAGCCTTCCTTTAGCTTGCTGTACAGTTCCAACCTGCTCTCCAGTTGCTCATACGCCTCAATGCTCATCACCGCCAAATCACCTTTCCCGTTTTTCGTGATGAACACCGGCTCCGCATAGCTGTGGCACTGGTTGGAAATATCGTTGTAGTTGTTGCGCAAATCCGCACTCGACTTAATAGTAGGCATATCATCATCTCCTTTATATGCACAAATTATACACTAATTTTTGTATATTGTCAAGTATTAAAAACACCCGAAACCATCGGGCGTTTCACCTGTTATGCTAATCCCAATTTATTATCAAAAATGCTTAAACCTTTGATATTCACCTTTTTTACATTGTTTCGTATCTTCATTTAATTCATTACCATATTGCGAAAGAACTCTTGAACCGATTCAATAGTCTCTTCATTTCGCAATTCTCTCCCCATGATAATCAATCTGCCGTTTTCATATCCGTAACTGCATGTTGCAAGTGAAATCAAGTTTTCACCTGCATTTACATCAATAGGGATTTCGAATATCGACCTTTTCTTAGCCGAGTTGACAAAATCCATATACTTATCATCAGTATCAAAACGATACTGCTGAACATTCATGAACTCCCCATTATCCGGCTCAGACGAAATATCAAACACAGCAAATATTACATATTTTTTATTCTCATATATTGTGCCAAATTCAATCAAAGGATAATTCTTCAAATACTCAGCCTGTCGAAAATCGTCTAATGTTCCGAATACCGTTCCGTTTTTCATATTATGACCATGTATCAGTAAATGCGTATCAGCAGGCCAAATGCTACATCCTTCATCCATAAAAGCCATTCCCTCAGCCGATTTCCCGCCAAAGAAATTATGCGTCAGATAATACAGGTTGTCTCTCTGCGTGACGGCTGTTCGAATATTTTGACCGACCTTCAGCCACCCTACTGTATCCGGATTGACTTCTAACAAATCAGAAAAACTGTCCTGTACTTGCGGTATTTCTGATTCTGCCAATGCTTCCGGAAAGAGTGAACGCATACGCTCATTTGCCGCTTCACCTTGCTTGCGTATTACATAGTGCTTTACAAGCAATACCGCACAAATCACCACTAATACGATAAAAACTTTCTGTAGAAATCTCCAAAACCGATGACTATTTCCTTTTTTCATTTTACTTCCTCCATATATAGCTCACGCCGGATTGCTCCGGCGTGAGTTATCGTCCTATACGAGGTTATCTGAATGCACACTTCTTGCAGAAGACAATGCCCAGCACAGACGCTGCCAGACCCAGCCACAGCACGTAATCGGGTGCCGTCACTACACCGGTCTTTGGCATGGTAGACTTGCTCTCCTCATGCTTAACAACAGCAATACGGGTTTCCTCTTCCTCGTTGATCACCTTGTCAACAGGCTCGGTAACAAGTACAGTCGAATATTCGTTGCTTGCAATCGTACCCTTGATGTCGGTCTTGCCTTCACCGGGAATAACAAAGTAGGAAGCAGTATATCCTTCGCCGGAATACAGCTCGCTCAGCTCCCATGCGATCAACTTGTTACCGTTCTCATCATAGCCGAGAACACGATAGGTATCATTATCTGTAGCTACCAGTTCAAAGGATGCGGGAATGGTTTCGATCAGCTGGCAGTTCACTGCTGCAAGGATTCCGCTCGACAGTTCTTTGCTTTCCAGCTTGACTTCCGTAGTGGTGATATCCTTGAAAGCCTGATGGAACATATCGGAGATGTCCTGTGCCAAAGTCTCACTGTCAACATCGGGAATATTGTAATACACGATTCTATCCTTATACGCAGCATTCTTATCCAAATAATCTTCATTCTGCGGATTCAGATATTCTTCATATTTATTTGTTTCTCCTAAGCATACATTCACTACCTTCGCACCGAAATCATCAGCAAGAGATCTTTCACTGAAAATGACATCACGCTCCATTTCTTCCTGACTTTTATATGAACCAGGATTTTCCACAATTCCATCTGTAAACATGATAATACCAGCATTATCTACATTTGCTGAAAGCATATCGCCCAACAAATCATGCGCCAACTTCAAGCCTGCATCAGTATTTGTGTATATATCAGTATCGAACGCATCTTCAATATCATAAATACTGCCACCCCTCATGACATCATTCAGACTATCATTTGATTTTCCCATTGAAGCATTGAAAATATCCTCCACGGTAGTACCATTTGCAGCACTGAAAACACTGTCGGGGATACCATCGCCGTCAACATCGGCTTCAAACTTTGCCGCGTTTGTTCCAAAGAGTGCAATGCTAACACTATTATTCTCATTCTTCAAGATTTCAGTCATGACCGTCTTCAATGCTTCCAGCATAGCCGGTGTTCTACCGTCTAAGCGCATTGATCCGGATACATCAAGTGTCAGAACGAAATTCGTTCCCTCTGCCTCAACAGTCTTTGTTACAACAATATCGTTGTTACTATAATAGTTTACTTCATAAACTGCGCTGGCATCAATATTGATATCCACACGCTGAGCACCAATGCCGTCCAAAACGACGTCGGTGCTTTCCTTGTCAACAACGATATCCACGGACTTCACGGCATAGTAAGACATCTTCGGCTCTTCGACCTTATCCGGCTCCTGTGCATCGGGGTTGGTCTTCTTCTCTTCCTCGTATACGGCATAAGCCTCAAGGTAAGCATTGTAATTGTCCCGGGCATCATTGTACTCATCAACTACAGTCTTCAGGTTGCTCTCGATCTCCTCTTCGGTCTCGCCAAGTCCTGCGCCCTTTGCAAAGGCAAGATAGAATTCCTGATTCTCGTCATCCGTCAGTATGCCGTTGTACAGCTCTTCCATGGTCAAAGTAGCCATTTCGATCACGCCGTCACCGGATGTATATTCGTCCTCATATACCGGGATGGGATCTCCTACCTCTTCCAGTGTTTCCACCACGGGATCAACGGGCTCGGTCTGCTCGGGTTCTCCACTCTCTACAGGTGCTTCACCTTCTACGGGCTCTTCACCTTCTGCAGGCTCTTCACCTTCTGCAGGCTCTTCGCCCTCTACGGGTTCTTCGCCTTCTGCAGGCTCTTCACCTTCTACAGGTTCTTCGCCTTCTACAGGTTCTTCGCCTTCTGCAAGTACAGCACCCTCGATAGGCTCTTCACCTTCTACGAACTCTCCGCCTTCTGCTACCTGTTCCGGTTCTTCGATCTGCTCGACTTCTTCAACCTGCTCAGGCTCTTCAACTTGCTCAAGTTCTTCAGGCTGTTCGGTTTCGGGAGCTTCTGCTACGGACAATACGATCTCCTGAACTTCAAGATGTGCAGACTCTTCCATTGTACCTTCCTCGTCTGCAAACACGCTTGTCGGAATCAAGCTCATCAACAATATGCAACTCAACAGAATTGCAAAAAACCTCTTCATACGCATGGATATTCCTCCTCAGTCATCTGAATGATACATTCAGTATTATTTACATAAGTGCTGCCAATACATCCTTGTCGCTAATAACATCACACCTCCTGCAATATACTTGGAAGACTCAGCAACACTATACGTTTACAATAACAAATATCCTACAACTGATTTGCAACATAATCTGTATTACGTTACATTATCTGCTATTGCCTTTTGACTGCGGTAAGCAATATTATGCTTATGGCGTATTTTCTCGTACAATTTATGTTAAATCAGTTTGACATGATTGACATTCAAAACCAAACATGCTACAATATGATCGATTTGGTATCTATGTACAACTAACATTACAACATAATACAGATTGTGTTGCAATGTTTTATTTTATACTACGAGTTTTAGTCGTTCCAAGCTCCTCCTGTGCTCCTCGATCGTCCTCATAATATATATCCTTGTTGTGTTGATACTGCTGTGTCCGAGAATATCTGCCAGCTTCCCGATATCCTTATCCAGCTTATAAAACATTCGCGCAAACAAATGTCGGAGGTTATGCGGAAACACCTTGGTCTTATTGACATTGGCTTCTGCGCTTAATTTCTTCATTTTTCGCCATATTGTTGTTCTGTTCATCGGTTTCCCGTTCCTTGACTGAAAAATGTACCCCGTTTTTATTCTTTGCTCTGATATATATCGCAGTAGTTTCTTCCTGAGTGCTCTCACAATCAGAATACTCCGCACCTTCCCTTTCAACCGAATCACAGCCTCTCCCTTTCTGACTGCCTCTGCTGTGATGTATTGCAATTCACTGACTCGTATTCCTGTACTGCATATCGTTTGAATCAACAAACTCAATCGTTTGTCCTGTTGCTTTTCAGCCTCTACACACAACCGTCGATATTCTTTCTCTGATAGTTCTTTCTCCGCCGGATAGTATACAGACTGTTGCACCTTCAACAGCTTCACTCTTAATTCCGGATGCCCAATATATCCGAACAGATTACTCAGACTTTCCAGCATCGAGTTGACGCTTCTCACTGCATAGCCCTTCTCTATCAGTCTCTCCTTATAGGATATTACCATCTCCCTTGTGATTTCTTTTCCTGCACTAAAAAGCAAGAACGCCTTGACATCACGGACGTACTTCTCTATGGTATTCCTGCTCTTTTCTTCGTGAATGAGATGTTCCCTAAAATCGAACACCAGTTTTTCAGATATTTCGTTCATATTCATTCCTCCCCAAAAATATTAAAAAAAGCGGCACAGCTGATCCAGCCGTGCCGCCTTTTATATAAACCGAATTACTTGTTCAGGACGAACTGCTCGCACTCTGCAGCGAACTTCTTTGCTTCCTGAAGCTCAGCCTCGGAGGGCTGCTTGCCGCCTGCGAAGAGGCCGCCCTTGCCGTTGCAGACAAAGAACTTGGGCAGGACGTTGACACCGCGGGCTTCCAGAGCTGCCTTCATCTCCTGGCAGGCTGCATCGCTCTTCTTGCCGTTGCAGGCAAACAGAGCAGCGTTGGCAACACGGTCCTTGTTCAGGGAGTTGATAAAGGACAGGGTGGTCTTGTCAGCCTTGGTGCCTTCGCAGCCGAGGAACATCAGAGCGATATTCTCGGGCATGTAAGCGGGCAGGAGGGGCTCCTTGACGAGCTGCATTTCACGAGCGATTGCTTCTGCTACCATTTCTGCGGAGCCCTTGGGGCTGACGTAGTGAACACGACCTTTGATTTTCATGGGGATTGCCTTCTTTCTTATGAATTTTCTTTATATCCTATTATATCCCATTATTGTTTATTTTCAAGCGATAAAATGTAATTTCATTCAAACTCTCCAAGAAAGTCACATTTCCCTATTTAACATATTCCATCTTCCGATTTTTCCGTGCATGTGGTATACTGTATATATGCGAGGTGTATAGAATATGTACGAAGAAGATAATATCCGACTGAACAAATACATTGCCGATTCCGGCTTCTGTTCCCGCCGTGAAGCGGACAAGGTGATCTCCGACGGCAGAGTCACCATCGACGGACGCAAGGGCGTGCTGGGCGACAAGGTCAACAGCTCCATGGACGTGCGGGTGGATGGCAAGAGCATCAAACAGCGCACAAAAAAGGTGTATATCGCCTTCAACAAGCCCGAGGGCATCGTCTGCACCGCAGACCAGCGGGAGCCCGACAACGTCATCGACTATATCGGCTATCCCGAGCGCATCTACCCCATCGGCCGTCTGGACAAGGACTCTCACGGCCTGCTGCTGCTTACCAGCGACGGCGATATCGTCAACCGCATCCTGCGTGCCGCCGGCAAGCACGAGAAGGAGTACATTGTCGAGGTCAACAAGCCCATCAACGACGACTTCCTCCGCAAAATGGCCTCCGGCGTGCCGATCCTCGATACCGTGACGCTCCCCTGCCAGATCAAACAGGAAGCCCGCTGCGTTTTCCGCATCGTGTTGGTGCAGGGCCTCAACCGCCAGATCCGCCGCATGTGCGAAGCGCTGGGCTACCGGGTGCTCTCGCTGCAGCGGGTGCGCATTATGAATATACAGCTCAGCAGATTAAAGCCCGGCCACTGGCGCAACCTTACCCCGGCCGAGCTCGATACCCTGATGAACATGCTGGATGATTGATCCCACCATACATATAAGGAGGTATTTCCCATGAAATGGCCAACCCTTTCCGAAGAAGAGCGCATCAAGCTGCTCACCATCCCCACCGACAGACCTCTGGATACCGTGCTGGATACCGATACCTTCAACGAGGTAGACGACCAGTTCGCCCTCAGCTACATGATGCTCTCGCCCGACAGGATCAATATGCAGGCGATCTACGCCGCCCCCTTCTATAACGACCGCTCCTCCGGTCCCGAAGACGGCATGGTGCGCAGCTACGCCGAGATCTGCCGCCTGCTGAGCTTCATGAAGTTCAAGACCGAGGGCTTCGCCTTCGAGGGTTCCAGAAGCTATCTGCCCGACAAGAACACTCCCGTGGACAGCCCCGCCGTGCGTGACCTCATCAAGAAGGCCATGACCCGCAAGGACGGCGATCCTCTGTACGTCGTCGCCATCGGCTGCATCACCAATATCGCCTCCGCTCTGCTGATGGAGCCGGAGCTGGTAAAGAAGATCGTCGTGGTCTGGCTCGGCGGTCATGCATTCAGCTGGCAGGATACCCGGGAGTTCAACCTGTATCAGGACGTACCTGCCTCTCAGATCCTCTTCGAGTCCGGCGTTCCGCTGATCCTCGTTCCCTGCATGGGTGTCGCTTCCCACATGATCGCCTCGATCTGGGAGCTCGACGCCTGCATCGGCGGCAGGAATCAGCTCAGTGATGCACTTTGCACCACCGTCCGGGAGACCCGGAGCAACCATGTCGGCTACTCCCGTGTCATCTGGGACGTGTCCGCCGCCGCATGCCTCGTCTGCCCCGATAAGATGCGCACCGCCCTCGTCCATGCTCCCATCCTGAACGAGAACTGCACCTACAGCTTCAACAACAACACACCCTTCATCCGTGTCGTTGAAGATCTGAACAGAAACGGCATCTTCGCCGATCTGTTTGAGAAGCTGGCCGCCTATAAGGATTGATCTTATCAGAAAAAACGCCTTCCCCGATATTCCGGGGAGGGCGTTTCCTTATACAGCCGTTTTCTTTGATTTCATTCTGTCAATGACATATTTTACAAGCATCACCGTAACAAATATCGCCAGATCGACAATAACCCTCAACACGCTGCTGACAAGCATTCTGTCCTCGATCCTCCACAGCGGCTTCCAAATCCCGTCTATGCAGTGGACCAGCAGCAGATACAACGAGTTCCTGCCAATATATGCAACAGGGATATACAGCTTCCACAGCTTATTGATACAGATCGCCAGCTCGCACATAAACAGCGTGCCCGCCGCTGCGCAGAGATAGCTGATGGGGAACATCGGATATCTGCGGATCGCCAGTTCCAGATATGTTCTCGATTCGACATTCGGAAATGTCAGCCACAGGGTAAGCACCCATACGGCAAACGAAACGCCTAACTTGATCAGGCTGTGCTGCTCCGGCTTCAGCCTGTCAAACTCGTGTCCGATCCAGAAGAACAGCATCGAAGCCAGTGCCACGTCCAGCGAGAAGGGCAGATAGTCCTTGCCGAGCAGTATTCCCAGCAGGGACACGGCAATGCAGGCCGCCGGGAGCTGTTTGTCGTTCAGCACCAGATGCAAATAATCGAATATCGCTCTGCCGAGGAACAGGGCAAAAAAGAACCACGGAATGCCCATTGCATAGACAGTCTTTCCGGCAAACTTGGCATCCACGCCGCTGGCAAACAGGAAGGTATACAGGCGGTTAACCCAGAATTCCGACATTGTCAGCTTCTGCGGTGTCTGGATCAACTGCCATACAAGGCTGATCAGCCACACGATCAACGCCGGGACCAGCAAATGCTTCGCAGATCTCTTCAGCTTTCTGCCGTATTCCTCCATGCTCTCCGAGCAGCGGTAGGTCATGCAGCTGAGAATGAAGAACATAGGCATGTGGAATGAGAACATGATACCCCGTATCAGCTCGCCCGAATATACCCCATTGGGGACTGTATGTCCGATGATTACAAGTATGATCGCAATACCCTTGGCAATGTCGATCCAGTCAATGCGCTTTCTCTCTGACATGGCATTCATCCTTTCACTCTGTTTTCCGATACATTATACTATGAAAGCGCATCCCAATGCAAGCCATTTCAGTCAATTTCACAAAATATGATCGGTAATGCAGTCGTACCAGTGCACATACAGCTTCCCGTTGACGAACATCCGCTCGTTGTCCGGCAGCAGCTCGCTCCATTTCCCGCCGTACTTCTCCTTCTTCCAATCGTCAGGATTGAACCTGCGCCACAGCACCGTCCTGCCTTCTTTGTCGATGTACTGCATGGACACGATGCCGTCGTCATACGTCATCACGTCCATCACACAAACCGTGTCGTAACGCTTGCCGCCGATGACGACCTCATATCTTCCGATCACGTCCATGACCTCTTTCCCGCCTGAGGTGAACCAGCCTCCCACCGTCTGCGTAATGCTTCCCCGGCAAACGAGGTCGGTCTCCTTGCCGCAGTTGTTCTCGCCGAAGCCCCAGTTATTGAGAAATACACTGCCGTCCAAAAAGGTGTAGTACTTCTTCACCCCCTGCTCAATATGGCTCTCCGCCAGAAACCGGCAGTGTGTATCGGTCAGCTGCGCCGCAAAATGCCGCTCCACCGTCTCCTGACCGCCGGCACTGTTGCAGTCCATCGGTGAATACTCCACGGAACGGATCTCCACACCCTCGATGCCGTGGATCTCCGCCTTGCCGATGACCTCCATCTCGCAGACCTCGGTGCGTTTCCTCTCGGGGAAATCGTACATCGCCCAGCTCAGCTTTTCTCCGGTTTTGGGCACGATGAACCAGCCCATCAGTTCCTCCCACTTGACCGCAAAGGGCGCCTCGGCCAAGGGCGCGGTCGGATAATCGGGGATCCTGTCCGGCATCTTCTTCATTTTTATCTCTCCTTTTATCACCGTTTGATACGGGTAATGCGCCCGAAAGCGCTGCCTCGCCCGATGCAGACGGCTCTTCACCGTCCCCTGCGGTATGCGCAGCCGCTCGGAAAGGGACGCAATATCCATGTCGGCAAAGTAGTGCAGGTACAAAAGCTCCCGGTCCGCCCTCTCCAGCTCCGCCAGCGCCGCATGCACCGCCGGTGCCGCCGCATCCCTTTCCGGAGGTTTCGGCAAGGACAGGAGCTTCTGCCTTTTGCGGTAGTAGTCGCTGCACTTGTGCGAGGCGATGCCGATGAGCCACGCCTTGTACGCCGATAGCTCCTTCGGGGCGGAGGCATCCGATCTCCATGCCGCCTCACACACGTCCTGCACGATGTCCTCGACATCGCTGCGGTTGTCGATCCGGCAGCGGACATACGCCTGCAGCGCGCTCATGCAGTCCGTCAGCAGCATTTCCGATCACCTCCTCCATATATATAGTCGCACAGGCAGCCGCAAAGGTTCATTCCCCTGCAAAAGAACTCCCGACCTTTTCGGATCGGGAGTTTTTTGCGTAAAGCTTACTTCGTGATGGTGATGTTTGCGGTAACGGTGCTGCCGTAGCCGGAAGCGGAAGCTGCCTTGAAGCCGATGCTTCTGCTGCCTGCACCGCCGAAACCGTATGCGACGATCCACGTTCTCACATTGCCGCTGACCGTGCTGTTGCCGGAAGCCGCCCAAGTCTTGACCACAGAGCCATTCTCGGAACACAGGGCAAGGGTCGTGGCGTTGGAGCTGGTCTTTACGGTAATACCAACGCTCTCACCAACCATAGCAGAGGAAGTATTAAAGGTAGCCAAGTTAACTTCGGGATAGTAAGGATTCACGGCAACATTTACTGCGATACCGGTATCATACGTACTATTGTCGGCAGAACCCTTGAAGGTGATGCTACGATATCCTGCGCTGCGGAAGACGTAGTTGAGATTCCAAGTCCGTACATCACCATTGTCGGTATATTCGTAGTCCCACGTTCTGGCAACTGTACCGCTCTCAGTAAACATCCGCAGATACTTAACGGTATTCGTTGTTTTCACAGT
>JAZLHZ010000323.1:0-12088 GCA_045617085.1 Clostridia bacterium | reverse complement strand
CCCTTTTTGTCCAGATTATTGGGTACACATCACTCACTGGGGCGAGGGGACCGCCGAAGGCGGTGAGTGGGGCTGACTAAGTAATGCAGTAATAGAAAGCCTCTCTCAATACATATCATGCCCTATCCGCCTCGCTATCGCTCGGCACCTTCCCCACTGAGGTGGGGAAGGACTTGTATAAAAACTGATATTTATTTGGTTAACGCCTGAGTGGAGAGGGGAAATACCTTTTCCACGCCGTCATCGAAGCGGACCGAGACACGCTTGTTGCGTATGTCCACCGAAAGCACTCTGCCGCTGCCGTAGAGGTGGTGCGAGATGCGGTCGCCGACCTTGAAACGGGCTTCGGGGGCGGGACTGTCGGCGGAGGCAGGCGTGATGTTGAGTGGCTTGCGGTTGGGCAGCGATGTGATATCCTTGCCGAAGGAGGGCTTGTTCTGCGGCATGGACGGCGGCGCCAAGCGGGAGGTCTGCCGGGCGGCGAGATTGCAGTTCTCGATCAGGGAAGAGGGGATCTCGTCGATGAATCGGGACGGCATGTTGGTCTGCCGCTCGTTATACAGGGCACGGGAGCGGGTATAGGTGATGTACAGGCGCCGCTTGGCTCTCGTGATGCCGACATAGCAGAGCCTGCGCTCCTCCTCTAACTTTTCCGCATCGTAGAGCGAGCGGGCTGAGGGGAATATGCCCTCCTCCAAACCCGTCATGAAGACCGTGTCAAATTCCAGTCCCTTGGCGGAATGCAGCGTCATCAGCGTGACGTGCTGGACGGAATCGTCGCCCATATCCTGATCGGTGACCAGCGCCACCTGTTCGAGGTATCCTTCCAGTCCGCCGTCCGGGTTGTTCAATACATACTCGTTGACGGCGGTCTGAAGTTCGTCGATGTTGCGGAGGCGGTCTTCATTTTCTTCATTCTGGATCTTCTGATACTGTTCCCGGATGCCGGTGCGCTCGATGATCTCCTTCAGCAGCTCGTTGGGCTGCATGGTGTCCACAAGCTCGGAAAGCTCCAGCATCAGCGCATTGAATTTGGTCAGCGCCGTCTTTGCCCTTGCGCCGAGGCTGCCGATCTCTTCGGCAAAGCCGGAGGCGACCAGCATGGACATTTCGTGCTCGGCTGCCCAGTCGGCCAGCGCATCCACGGTGGCATCGCCGATGGAGCGCTTCGGTTCGTTGATGATCCGCTGCAGCGCCACATCGTCGGCAGGGTTCAGCAGCAGACGCATATAGGCGGTCAGATCCTTGATCTCCTTGCGCTCATAGAATTTGAGACCGCCGTAGACCACGTAGGGGATGGCTGAGCCCGTCAGCGCTTCTTCCAGTACACGGGACTGGGCATTCATGCGGTACAGAAGGGCGGTATCCTTCAGGTCGAAGGTGCTTTTTGTTTCCAGCTGCGCTTTCAGCTTGGCGATAATGCCGGAAATGTCGTCTCCTGCGGCCTGCATCGCCTTGCGGAAGCTTTCCAGTCCTGACGCACGAGAGGCAGTGTCGGGAATGATGCCGCTCAACTGGATCACGCTGTCGCAGATGCCGCCCAGGGACCCGGTCTCCAGATCGATACAGATGTCGGTGACGGCATCCGAGGTCTCCTTCAGCTTATCCGCAGTGTCGGGAGAAAGGTTCAGCTCGTCCGAGCGTGAAAGGAGCATGCTGATCGGCAGCTGTTCCCGTCCGGAGAAGGCGACGAGCTGTGCCGCTTCTTCGGGATTCAGGTGCGGCTCGCCCTTTGTGAGGATCAGCTTCATGGCCTCGTCGTCGGAGGGATCGTTGACGATCCTCAGTACGGCGCAGAGCAGCTCCCGGTCCTTTTTGAGGATCTCCACAGAACCCTGCTTGTCCCGCAGGGAGCGGATCGTCTGGCAGACAAAGGCGGCTTCGTCCCGCTCGTCGTTCGCCCGGTACAGCCGGATCTTTTCGCCGCCCTCAAGGCTCGTCCACAGGTGCTTGTCCTTGCGGCCCTTGTTGCGGGAAATCACGCTGTTGGCGGCGTTCAGAATGACCGAGGTGGAGCGGTAGTTCTGCTCCAGCTTGATGACCTTGCAGCCGGGGAACATGTCCTCAAACTCCAGAATATTGCGGATGTCTGCGCCGCGCCAGGCATATATGGACTGGTCGTCGTCACCCACGACGCAGATGTTCTTTTTGTTTCCGGTCAGCAGGCTTACAAGACGGAACTGGGCCAGGTTGGTGTCCTGATACTCGTCCACAAGGATATAGTCAAATTTGCCCTGATAATATTGCAGCGTCGGCGGATTAATGGCGAACAGCTCCAGCGTCTTGAAAATGAGGTCGTCAAAGTCGAGAGCATTGCTCTCCTTCAGGACCTTTTCATAGCGGGAAAATACCCGGTGGATCGTGCGGGTCTTGATGTCGCTGACGCCCTGCTCCTTTTCCCATTCGTCGGCGGTGAGAAGCCGGTTCTTTGCATCCGAAATGACCGCCTTCAGATCCCGGGGCGGATACTGTTTGTCGTTGATGTTTTCTTCCTTGACGATCTTCTTTATAAGAGAAAGCTGGTCGTCCGAATCATAGATGGAAAAGCTCCTCGAATAGCCCAGCTTTTCGATATCCCGCCGCAGGATGCGCACGCAGCAGGCGTGAAAGGTGGATACCCATACCTCCTGCGCCTCCTGCCCTGCCAGCGACTCGATGCGCTCCTTCATTTCACGGGCGGCCTTGTTGGTGAAGGTGATGGCGAGGATGCTCCAGGGCCGCACGCCGGACTCGATGAGCTGCGCTACACGATGGGTCAGCACCCTTGTTTTTCCCGAGCCTGCGCCGGCAAGGATCAGCAGCGGTCCTTCCCGATGCAGCACGGCTTCCTTCTGTTGGGGATTGAGAGTTGACAGATCCACGAATGTTTCTCTCCTTACATGCAAATACTGTATATATCATAGCACAAACGGCGGGATTTTGCAAGGGGAGGACCGGGTCGATAAGCAGACGTATTACTGAAATCTAATCAACATTTAATACTGGACTATTGACATTGAAACCGATATGTGGTTTAATATATTTCGTTTGGTTGTTTAATGATTCTAAACTCAGGGAAGGAAAAAGAGCGGTTTTGCAACAGAGGAAAATACAGAGGAAAATGATATGGAAATCGGTGAAAGACTGAAGGCGCTGAGACTGCGCAGGGGATTGACCCAGGAGGAGCTGGCATCCAGATGCGAGCTTTCCAAGGGCTTCATCTCGCTGCTGGAAAGAGATCTGACGAGCCCGTCCATCGCCACGTTGGATGACATTCTGGAATGTCTGGGCAGCGATCTGCCCACATTCTTTGCGGGCGATGCGGACGACAAGCTGGTCTATTCCGAAGAAGACACCTATACCAAGGCGGATGAGGAGACCCTGAAGGGCAGCATCCGCTGGCTGATCCCCACGGCGCAGAAGAACGCCATGGAGCCCATCATGGTGGAGATGGACGTCGGCGGCAGCACCGAGACGGATTCTCCCCACGAGGGTGAGGAATTCGGCTATGTGCTTTCCGGCACCGTTCAGCTGGAGATCGGCGAGCGCAAGCTGAAGGTCCGCAAGGGCGAGAGCTTTTATTTCAAATCCACGGCTCCTCACAGACTGCTGAATGCGGGAAAGAACCCCTGCAAGGTCCTGTGGGTCAGCACACCTCCTTCATTTTAATTTTCAGAAAAAGAGAGGGCATGAAAAATGGAAGAAAACACGGCAGCAAACGTCACGGCAAATGTTGTGGAGGATACCCGCCTGATCGAATTGAAGGGCGTTTCCAAAACCTTCGGAGACACTGCAGCGCTCCGGGATATCAATCTGTACATCCGAAAGCGTGAATTTGTGACGCTGCTGGGTCCCTCCGGATGCGGCAAGACCACGATGCTACGCATTATCGGCGGTTTTGAGACGGCGGATGAGGGTCAGGTGCTGTTTGAGGGAAAGGATCTTACGCCCATTCCTCCGCACAAGCGCCGCATCAATACCGTTTTTCAGAAGTATGCCCTGTTCACCCATCTCAATGTCTATGACAACATCGCCTTCGGCCTGAAGCTGAAGAACATGCCTGCCGATGAGATCCGCAAGCGTGTCACCCGCATGCTGAAGCTGGTCAAGATGGAAGAGTTCGAGAAGCGTGCCGTGGACTCCCTTTCGGGCGGCCAGCAGCAGCGCATCGCCATCGCAAGAGCGCTGGTGAACGAGCCGGAGGTGCTGCTTCTGGACGAGCCTCTCGGCGCACTGGACCTCAAGCTTCGCCGCCAGATGCAGCTGGAGCTCAAGACCATGCAGCAGCAGCTGGGCATCACGTTCATCTACGTGACCCACGACCAGGAAGAGGCGCTGACGATGAGCGATACCGTTGTGGTCATGAACCACGGCTGCATCCAGCAGATCGGCGATCCCAAGCGCATTTATGACGAGCCGAAGAACGCCTTCGTGGCGGACTTTATCGGCGAGAGCAACATCGTTCACGGCACGATGCCGGAGGACGAGGTCTGCATCATGTTCGGCAAGGAATTCAACTGTGTCGACGAGGGCTTTGAAAAGAACGAGCCCGTGGATATCGTCATCCGTCCCGAGGACGTCATGATTGTGGGCGAGGATGCGGCGCAGCTGATCGGCGAGGTCACCAGCGTGCTGTTCAAGGGCGTGCATTACGAAATGATGATCCGCTCCACCTCCGATGATCCCGAATATCCGGAATATACCTGGAAGGTTCATTCCACCACCATGCAGCCTGTGGGCTCCAAGGTCGGCCTGATGATCGTTCCCTACAATATCCACATCATGCATAAGCCGAAGAACGACGGCGGTGCAATCAATAAGTAAGGGAGGCGCGGAAATGAAGAGAAGCTTCTTTGCGTATCCCTACGGCCTGTGGATGATCCTGTTTACCGTGGCACCGATGATATTCGTCGTGTGGTTTGCGGTGACGGATTCCTCCGGCGCACTGACGATGGCGAACCTCACCGGCATCGGCGGTGCGGTATACCTCAAGACCCTGTGGCACAGCCTGTATCTGGCACTGATCTGCACGGTCATCTGTCTGCTGGTGGGGTATCCTGCGGCATACATTCTGGCGAGCAAGGAGTTCAGCAAAAAGAAATCGATGTTCGTGCTGATCCTGCTGCCCATGTGGATGAACTTCCTGCTGCGTACCTATGCCATGATGAGCCTGCTGGAGGATACCGGCATCATCAACACGCTGCTGAAGGCGATGGGTCTGAACCCGCTGCACATGATGGGGACCGAGGGTGCGGTGCTGCTGGGTATGGTCTATAACTTCCTGCCGTTCATGATCCTGCCGATCCATACGAGCCTCAAAAAGATGGACAGGCGTGTCATTGAAGCGGCGCAGGATCTGGGCGCAAATCCCGCACAGGTATTCTATCGGGTGACGCTGCCGTTGTCGATGCCCGGCGTGATCTCAGGCATCACGATGGTGTTCATGCCCGCTGTTACGACGTTTGCCATTTCCAGACTGCTGGGCAGCGGTAACTTCATGCTGTTCGGCGATGTCATTGAAAAGCAGTTCCTGGAACTGAACAACTGGAACTTCGGTTCCGGTCTGTCCCTCATCATGATGGTACTGATCATCATTTCCATCGGCCTGCTGAATAAGGCCGATCCCAAGCAGGAAGGAGGCGTGCTGTAATGAGAAAGGCGCTCAAGAGCACCTACATCGGGCTGATCCTCGTATTCCTGTACAGCCCCATTGCGGTCATGATCATCCTGTCCTTCAATGCCTCCAAGTCCCGTGCCAAGTGGGGCGGCTTCACTTTTGACTGGTATGCCCGCCTCTTCCAGCGCAGCGATATCCTTCAGGCTCTGTGGGTCACACTGTCCTGTGCGGCGATCGCCACGATATTCGCAACGATCATCGGTACTGCTGCCGCCATCGGCATGCAGGGAATGAAAAAGCGTCCGGCGGCGATACTGACCAAGCTGTCGTATCTGCCGATGACCACGCCCGACATCGTGACCGGTGTTTCGCTGATGCTGATGTTCGTGTTCGTCAATATCCCGCTGGGTTATGTCACGATGCTGATGGCGCATATCGCTTTTGATACGCCGTATGTGCTGTTCTCGGTACTGCCCAAGCTTCGCCAAACGGACGACAACCTGTATGAGGCGGCGCTGGATCTGGGCTGTACGCCGATGCAGGCGGTCAATAAAGTCATTCTGCCGGAGATCATGCCCGCCGTCATCACGGGCGCCCTGCTGGCGTTCACAATGTCGCTGGATGATTTCGTCATCAGTTACTTTACCTCGTATACCGATCAGAACCTTTCGATGATCATCTATTCTGCGGCAAGAAAGGGCATCGAGCCTTCGATCTACGCCCTCAGCACGCTGATGTTTGTTTCGGTGCTGGCACTGCTGCTGATCGTCAACAAGCGCTCTGCGCTGGAAAATGTATCCTGATAATATTTATATATGGGAGGTACCATCCATGAAAAATCGTCTGTTTTCCGTGCTCGCCGTTGTTCTCGCAATGGCACTCGTCTGCATCTGCCTGACCGGCTGCGGCGAGAAGGTCACCACCATCACCGTGTTCAACTGCTTCGACTACATCGATGAGAACACCATCAAGATGTTTGAAGAAGAGACCGGTATCAAGGTCAACTACACCTGCTTCACCACCTGTGAAGAGCTGTATGCAAAGCTGGAGAACGGTTCCGGCTCCTACGATGTCATCGTTCCTTCCGACTATATTATTGAGCGCCTGATCAAGGAAGACAAGCTCACCGAGCTCGATATCTCCAAGATGCCCAACGTCGCCAACGTCGTTGAGCGCTACAGGTATCCGGAATATGACCCCGAGGGCAAGTATTCCGTGGCCTACATGTGGGGCACCGTCGGCATCCTCTATGATCCGGCCAAGGTCGAGGGCGGCGAGATCACCAGCTGGTCCTCTCTGTTTGACGAACAGTATCAGCAGGGCGTTTTCATGCTGGATTCCATCCGTGATACCATGTGCGTCGGTCTGAAGGCACTGGGCTATTCCTGCAACGACCACAGCGAGGAAGCGCTGAACGCAGTCAAGGAGCTGCTGATCAACCAGAAGAACAGCGGTGTTATCGCCGGTTACCTGGTCGACGAGGTCAAGGATAAGATGATCGCCGGCGAGGCTGCCATGGCCGTCATGTGGTCCGGTGACGCTCTGTACGCCATGAGCGGCAACGAGGAGCTGCAGTATGTGGTTCCCGAAGAGGGCAGCAACGTTTGGATCGACGGTCTGTGCATTCCCAAGAACAGCAAGAACATCGACGCTGCCATGAAGTTCATCGACTTCATGTGCCGCCCCGACATCGCAGAGATGAACCAGGACTATATCTATTATTCTTCTCCCGTACAGCAGGTCATCGACGCCTATGACGAGGAAGAGCTGGTCAACACTGCCCTGTCTCCCACCGACGAGGTGCTGGACCGCTGCGAGTTCTTCTATGACATCAGCGAGTTCAACAACCTGTATGACTCCATCTGGATGGAGATCAGAGCCTAAGATACAGAAAATGCGGCATTTCGTAACGAAGTGCCGCATTCTTATATTATCTACTTGATTTTTCGTGAAAACTGTGGTATAATATAGGCATAACAAAACTCGGAGGTAATCAACATGGCAGACAAAAAGGTAAAAATCGGTGTGTTTGGTGCCCAGCGCGGCATGACCATGATCAACGTGCTTCTTGACCATCCGGACGCGGAGCTGGTCGCCATCTGTGACAAGTATGTGCCTGCTCTGGAGAAGGCCCGTGCGAAGGCCGAGGAGGTCGGCGCCAATATCACCTTCTACGAGAAGTTCGACGATTTCTTCAAGCATGACATGGATGCCGTTGTGCTGGCCAATTATGCAAATGAGCATTCCATCTATGCCGTGAAGCTGCTCAAGAGCGGCAGACACGTGCTGAGCGAGGTTCTGCCCTGCGAGACCATGGCTCAGGCGGTCGAGCTGATCGAGGCTGTGGAGGAGAGCGGCAAGGTCTATGCCTATGCCGAGAACTACTGCTATATGTGGCACGCCTTCGAGATGCGCTACCGCTATGAGCGCGGAGACATCGGCGATGTCATGTATGCCGAGGGCGAGTACATCCACGACTGCGCAGGCATCTGGCCCGGTATCACCTACGCTCAGAAGGATCACTGGCGCAACTGTCTGCATCCCAACTTTTACTGCACCCATTCCATCGGCCCGATGCTGACCATCACCGGTCACCGTCCCGTACAGGTCGTGGGCTTTGTTACACAGCACAACGATACCGTGAAGCCCGACGGCCTCAAGTCCGGCCAGCGTGCGGGCATCGAGCTGATCACTCTCGACAACGGTGCTATCTGCAAGAGCGTACACGGCCACCTGAAGGCCGAGCCCGGCAGCATCATCTATGACGTCTACGGCACCAAGGGCTCCCTGATCAGCAGCCGCTTCAATCCCTCTTATGCGGACAAGGACGCAAAGCGTGAGATCCGTGTGTACAGGGAGGGCGATCAGGTCTGCGTCGGTACTAACGAGTACTACGCACCCGAAGCCCATTATATCGACAACGAGCTGGTAAAGAAGCATGCTACCCACGGCGGCGGCGACTTCTATCCCACCCACTTCTTCATTGAGAAGATCCTCGGCAGACCCGACGGCATGAAGTACTCCATCGACGTCTATACTGCTGTGGATATGGGCATCTGCGGCCTGCTGGCCTACCGTTCCGTACTGAACGGCAATGCTCCCATGAAGGTCCCGAACCTGCGCAATAAGGAAGAGCGTGACGCATGGCGCAATGACAACATGTGCACCAACCCCGCCATCGCCTCCGGCGACGATCTGCTGCCCTGCGCTCCCGAGGGCAACTACGAGTATCCCGACGAGGTCTATGAGCACATGAAGGAGCTCTGGCTTGCCGGTAAGAATGCCGACTGATAAACGATAATAAACAGCGAATCCTCCGCAAGTCACGGAGGATTCGCTGTTTATTTGTTCAAAAGGGATTCAAAAGCGAGGAGAAACTGTGTATCCTGTTCCTTTGTGCGCTTGGCAGGACCCTTGATGCGGCCTCCGGCGCGGCGTATCTTCTGCGCCGTGTAGCGGGACATCAGCAGGGCATCGATGTTGTCATCGGTATAGATGAGCCCGTTCTGGTTCAGTACCTTTGCCTTCCTTGACAGTGCCATGGCCGCTACGCCGTAGTCCTGCGTGATGACGATATCGCCGGGTGTGATCCGGTTGACCAGCGCAAAATCGGCACTGTCGGCACCCTTGTCCACGGTGATCGTCATTGCTCCGTCACGCTGCAGACAGTGGCAGGTGTCGCAGATGAGCGTCACGGGGAGACCATGCTTCCCGGCGCAGGCGATGGCGAGATCGATGACAGGGCAGGCGTCCGCATCGATGAGGATCATTTCAGCAGCGCCTCAAGCTCGGCGATCTCATCGGCATAGCTGTCCAGTCCCTCCAGCCAGAAGGCTTCGGAGGTGAGATCGATGTCTGCCACCTTGGCGGTATCCTCGGCGCTCATGACGGAGGTGGCGAACAGCAGCTTTTTGTACTTGGCAACGAAGGAAGCGCCTTCCTTCTTGTAGCGCATATACAGGCCTCTGGCGAACAGACCGCCGAAGGCGTAGGGGAAGTTGTAGAAGCTGGTGCCGCCGGAATAGTAATGGCTCTTGCACAGCCACATGAACGGATGCAGGGTCTCGGGATCCAGTCCGTCGCCATAGGCCTTCTTCTGTGCGGCCAGCATGATGGCGCACAGCTCATCGGCAGAGAGGAACTCCTCATTGCGGCGGTCGAAGACTTCCTTTTCAAAGGTGAAACGGGAATAGATATCGCAGATGATCTGGCAGGCATCGCAGAGCTGGCTTTCGATGAGGGCGATCTTTTCTTCCTTTGTCTCGGCCTTGTCGATGGCGGAGGAGACGAGAATGTTCTCATTGAAGGTGGAAGCGGTCTCCGCCACGGGCATGGAATAGCCGGTGTTCAGCGGGCGATGGCCGTAGATGATCTCGTCATGGAAGGCATGACCCAGCTCGTGCGCCAGTGTCACCACATCGCCGAAGGAGGAATCGAAGTTGGTAAGGATACGGCTTTCCTTCTGATTCGGCAGTCCTTCGCAGAAGGCGCCGCCGGTCTTGCCGTCCCGGGGATAGAAGTCGATCCAGCTTTCGTCAAAGGCCCGCTCTGCCATGTCGTGAAGCTGGCTGTCGAAGCCGCCGAACAGATCGAGAATGATGGAACGGGCATCCTCTACGGTGTACTTTTTGTCGTTCCTGCCCATCGGAGCAAACAGGTCGTACCAGGGCAGACCGTTTTCGTGACCCAGCGCCTTGGCTTTGAGCTTCAGGTACTTGTGGAAGACGGGCAGCCGCTTTTCAATGGCGCTCATCAGCGCATCAAGGGTCTCCATGCGCATGCGGGAGGTGTAGACGGCCTTCTGCAGCGGAGATTCATAGCCTCTCATGCGGCACTCATTGAGCACCTGCAGCTTGATGCTGTTGAGGGAGTAGGCGACGGAATCCTTGATCCGGTCGTAGCACCTGAGCTCCGCTTCATAGGCGCTCCTGCGGACGGCGGCATCGGGAGAATAGGCCATGTTGCGGATGGCTGACAGGTTGGTGATCTCGCCGTTGTACTCTACCGGCACGGAGGAGGTGAGCAGCGCCTGCAGCTCGCTCCACGCATTGGCGCCGCTGAGGTTCATGGCGGCGAAAACGTCTTCTTCCTTCTTGGAGAGCAGGTATCTGCTGTCCTCTTTGATGCAGGTGAGGTAGTAACGGTATTCCTTCAGCAGCTCGTCCGAATCGATGAGCGCATCGGTCAGGGAGAGAGAGGCGATGAACGCCTGCAGTTGGGCAGAGGTGCCGGCGCAGGTGCTGACGATGGCCATGATCCTGCCGAGCTGTGAGGTAGCTTCGGCATCCTTGGTGTCGGCTGCCTGCCGAAGTGCGGCATATATTTCAAGGTCCATCACGAGGGCGTTGAGTGCTTCCTCGGCTTCGATGATGCGGCGGACGGATTCGACGGGGTTGTCTGCATCCAGCGATTCGGGCAGGGCATTGTAGTCCTTTGCCGTCTGCTCCAGCTTGGCTAAGTCGTTCTTATATTTTTCGGTATCAAATCCCTTGTACAGGACATCCAGAGACCATTTGCTGTTCATTTCGTTATACTCCTCAGAATTTCACGGTTTCGGGGGCGGCGGTAAAGGAAGAGAACACCGCTTCGGCATCGGCAAAGTACAGCACCTGCGTGTTGCCGTCGTCGGGATCGTACATCGCCTTCAGGTTCGGATAGGCGTCCAGCATGGAGACACGGGCTTCTCTTCTGTCATCCTCGATGAGCTTGCCGGTGATGCGAACCCAGGTACCGTTCAGGAAGGCGCAGACTTCTGCCTTGGGATTGGCGGCAAGCTGCCTGGATACGGGCTTCTTCTTTCCGGTCTGGATATAGAGTTTGCCCTCAAAAATGTGGGCGGTGCCGAAGGGACGTACCCGGGGCTGATCGTTTTCCACGGTGGCGAGGTAGTAGGCGCCGGCATCGTTCAGGAACCTGCATACGTCTTCGATATTGTTGTACATAAGATATTCTCCTTTCATATATGAACAAGCTCAGCCTTGGGGCTGAGCTTTATGATTGTGATCAGAAGTCGAGTCTCTGCTCGATCCAGTTTGCCAGCTCGGCAACGGGAACGATCTCCTGCTTCATGGTGTCACGGTCACGGACGGTGACATTGCCGGTGGTCTCGGTGTCGAAGTCCACGCAGATGCAGAAGGGAGTGCCGATCTCGTCCTGACGGCGATAGCGCTTGCCGATGGATCCGGTCTCGTCGTAATCGCAGCGGAACTTTTTCGCCAGCTGCGCATAAATCGCCTTCGCCTGATCGCCGAGCTTGTTCTTCTGCAGCGGCATGACGGCGACCTTGAAGGGCGCAAGCACCGGATGCAGATGCAGCACGGTGCGCACGTCGCCGCCCTCGAGCTCCTCCTCGTCGTAAGCGTCGCAGAGGAAGGAGAGCACCAGACGATCGACGCCGACGGACGGCTCGACGCAGTACGGGATGAACTTCTCGTTCGTCACCGGATCGAGGTATTCCAGCGTCTTGCCGGAATGCTCGCTGTGCTGCTTCAG
>JAZLHZ010000322.1:0-5343 GCA_045617085.1 Clostridia bacterium | reverse complement strand
CAGTACCGCCGAACACAGGATGACCGCAGAGGAATGCCTTTTCACATCAGACCTCACGGGCATCCTTCTTGATCTGCTTCAGTCTGCGCATGACGTCATTGCCGCCCCTGCCGAACAGGTCGTGAAGCTGCACATACTCGTCATACAGCTTGTTGTAGACTTCATGAGTCTGCATATCGGGCTTGTAGGTCTTGTCCTGCACGCCGCCCATTTCCGCAGCGGCAGTGTCCATGTCGTCATAGCCGCCGTTGGCCTTGCCGGCGGCCAGTGCACCGAACATGGCAGAGCCGAGAGCGGAGTTCTGTGTGCTGCGGGCGATGCGGATCTCCCTGCCCAGCACGTCGGCATACAGCTGCATCAGGAAGGCGTTCTTCTGTGCAATGCCGCCGCAGGCGAACAGCTCGTCGATCTGTACGCCGTACTTCTCGAAATTCTCAATGATGATACGGGTGCCGTATGCGGTGGCCTCGATCAGTGCCCGATACATTTCTTCGGGCTTGGTGGTCAGAGTCATACCAAGCATCATGCCGGTGAGATCGACGTCCACGAGGATCGAACGGTTGCCGTTCCACCAGTCCAGTGCCAGCAGGCCGCTTTCGCCGGCTTTCAGCTTGGCAGCCTTCTCGGTCAGCAGTACGTGCAGGTTTACGCCCTTCTCGGCGGCTTCCTTTGCATAGGCTTCGGGGACGCAGTTTTCCACGAACCAGTTGAAGTGATCGCCCACGCAGGTCTGTCCGGCTTCATAGGCCAGCAGTCCCTGAATAGCGCCGTCTTCCACCACGCCGCAGATGCCCGGTACGGTGACCTCGGTGTCGGAGAGCATGATGTGGCAGCTGGAGGGGCCCATGATCATCAGCATCTGCCCCTTCTTGGTAATGCCTGCCGCGGGAAGCGCCACATGGGCGTCGGCATGCGCCACGGCAACGGCGGTGCCGACCTTGAGTCCGGTGAGCTTGGCGCCGTACTCATTGATATGTCCGGCACAGGTGCCGATGGAGTGGATGTCGTTGGAGAGCTTGTCCTCCACGAGGTTTTCCAGTCTCGGGTCAAGTGCCTTGAGAAAGTCTTTGCTCGGGTAGCCTTCCTTCTTGTGCCAGAAGGCCTTGTATCCGGCAAAGCAGCTGGAACGGGCTTCTTCACCGGTCAGCATCAGGTTGAGCCAGTCACCGGCCTCGATGAATCTGTCGGCAGCTTCAAATACTTCGGGGGCTTCTTCCAGGATCTGCCAGATCTTCGGGATGATGCGCTCGGAGGAAACCTTGCCGCCGTTGCGCTCCAGGAAGGGCTCGCCCCGCTTCTCGGCGATCTCGGTCATCCGGTTGGCATGTCCCTGTGCGGCATGATGCTTCCACAGCATGACATAGGCGTGGGGATTATCGCTGAACTCGCTCTTCAGGCAGAGGGGAGTTCCGTCCTTGTCGATGGGGAGCGTGGTGCAGGTGGTGAAGTCCACACCGAGGCCGACAACGTCGTCGGCGTTGACACCGGCGTCTTCCATCGCCTTGGGGACGACATACTGCATACACTGGAGATAGTCATCCGGATGCTGCAGTGCCCAGTCGGGCATCAGCTTTTTGCCGGAGGGCAGCTTTTCGTCCATCACGGCATGCGGATAATTCATCACGGCGGTGCCGACTTCTCTGCCGGTGCCGATTTCCACGACCAGCGCCCTTGCGGAAAGAGTGCCGTAGTCGATGCCTATTGCGTATTTGCTCATGGGTTGGCCTCCTTATCGTATTCCGAAGAATCGTTTTCCGTTTTCAAATGCCGCTTCCGCCAGTGCGTCCGGCGAAATGCCTTTCAGCTCGGCTGCTTTTGCCGCCGTATATGCCACAAAGGCAGGTTCGTTGCGCCTGCCCCGCATCGGGATCGGCGCCATATACGGGCTGTCGGTCTCTATCATCAGCCGGTCCAGGGGCATTGCGGTGCAGGTCTCCTTCAGCTCCGGCGTGTTCTTGAAGGTGAGCGAGCCGGAGAAAGAGATCATCATGCCCATATCCAGATACCGCTCCGCCTGTTCCCGGGTGCCGCCGTAGCAATGCATGACGCACCGGGGGAGCTTTACGGAGGAGAGGATCTCATAGGCATCCTCATGCGCTTCCCGGATGTGGAGTATGGCGGGCTTGTCCAGCTCGCAGGCCAGCTCCAGCTGGCGGCGGAAGACTTCTCTCTGTGCGTCCCTCGGCGACAGGTCGTAGTGATAATCCAGACCGATCTCGCCAAGCGCCACACACTTTTCATGCTTCATCGCCTGACGGATACGATTCTCGATATCGCCTGACCACTTGCTTGCATCGTGCGGATGCAGGCCGACTGCGGCATAGAGAAAGTCGTATTGCTCGGCCAAACGGAAGGCATTGTATTCTTCCCGTGACGCATCGTCAATGACGACAGCCAGCTCGATGCCGGTGTCCTTCATCCGCTGAAGGACTTTGTCAAAGTCTTCTGTGAATTTTTCATCTGTCAGGTGACAGTGTGTATCAAACAACTTCATTGGTATTCTCCGAATATGGTTGGAACAAAATCCGTGTTTGTCTGCGTCTAATCGTTATATCGGAAAAGGAGTTGTGTATGACAAGAAAGAAACGATTGAAAAGGGCAAAGCTGCGGCTGATACGGTTTTTCCTGATCCTGCTGCTGCTCGGTGTGATGTTCATGATATTCGGCTTCTCCGCTCAGGACGGAGTGAATTCCGGCAAGCTGAGCCTGAAGATCACGAAATTCCTCGGCGACCGGCTGCACCTGTTTGATGTGGGCGATACGGCGGTGCTGAACCGCTGGCATCATTATGTACGCAAGGCAGGCCATTTCTGCGAATACGGGCTGCTCGGGGTCATTGCGTCACTGTTCCTGTTGACCTATGACATATCCCGTTTCCTGCAGTTTTTCATATCAGCACAGCTGTGCTTTCTGTATGCCTGTACGGACGAGATCCATCAGCTGTCGGTGGCGGGTCGGGGCGGTCAGTTCAAGGATGTACTGATCGATACCTCCGGCGCACTGACGGGCTGTCTGTTCATCTTCCTGCTGGCGGCACTGCTTTTCCCGAGACGAAAACAAAAACACAGTTGAAACTTCGCCTTCCCCGTTGTTTGGGGAAGGCGGTTTTTATATCAATATCAGCCGATCTCGCAGCCGGAGGGGAATGTGCCGTTTTCGATGGTGACGAGCTTCACATTGCCTTCCTTGTCCTCGGCGCAGAGCAGCATGCCTTCGGAAACGATGCCCTTCATCTTGCGGGGGGCGAGGTTGCTTACCAGTACGACGGTCTTGCCGACCATCTCTTCGGGCGTATAGTAATTGGCGATGCCGCTGACGACGGTCTTGGTCTCTTCGCCGACCTCAAGGGTCTCCTTCAGCAGCTTGTCGGACTTGGGCACACGCTCGCAGGCGATGACCTTGGCGGTGACCATTTTCACCTTGGTGAAGTCATCAAAGGTGATGAGACCGGCTTTGTCCTCGGATTCCTCTGTCTTGGGCTCAGCCTTCTTTTCGGGCTTTGCTTCGGGCTTGGGCTCCTCTTTCTTCTCTTCTCTCTTACCGCCCTCAAGGAACTCCAGCTCCTTGGCGATGTCGAAGCGGGGGAACAGAGCCTCGCCCTTTTTGACGACAGTGCCGGCAGGCAGCTGACCGAACTTCTGAATGGATTCCCAGGTCTTGAGGTTCTCATCGGTGATGCCCAGCTGCGCATAAATGCGCTCGGGGGTGGAGGGCATTACGGGATAGATGGCCACGGCGACGGCACGCACGCACTCGGCCAGATTGTACATGACGGTGGCGAGACGGGGCTTGCTCTCTTCGCTCTTGCCCAGGACCCAGGGCTGGGTCAGGTCGATATACTTGTTGCAGTCGCCGATCAGCTTCCAGATCTCGGAAAGTGCGACGGAGAACTGCAGCTCGTCCATGTTCTTTTCAACAAGGCCGGGCATGTTGGTGAAACGCTCGATCAGCGGATTGTCAACGGCTTCGTCCACCACATCGGGAGCGGGCACGACGCCGCCGAAATACTTCTCGATCATGGCGACGGTGCGGCTGACGAGGTTGCCCAGGTCATTGGCAAGATCGGCGTTGGTGCGGTTCAGCAGAGCCTCATTGGTATAGTTGCCGTCGGCGCCGAAGGGCATCTCTCTCATCAGATAGTAGCGCAGGGTATCTACGCCGTAACGCTCTACGATGGGGCCGGGATAGACCACATTGCCCTTGGACTTGCTCATCTTGTCGTTGCCGAACAGCAGCCAGCCGTGACCGAACACCTGCTTGGGCAGCGGCAGACCGAGGGCATGCAGCATGATGGGCCAGTAAATGGTATGGAAGCGGACGATCTCCTTGCCGACCAGCTGGACGTTTGCGGGCCAGTACTTCCTGAACTTCTCATCGTCGTCGCTGCCGTATCCCAGTGCGGTGATGTAGTTGGAAAGCGCATCGATCCACACATAGACAACATGCTTGTCGTCAAAGTCCACCGGCACGCCCCACTTGAAGGAGGTGCGGCTGACGCACAGATCCTGAAGGCCGGGGCGCAGGAAGTTGGTCAGCATCTCGTTGGCACGGGAGGCGGGCTGTATGAAGTCGGGATGGGTCTCGATATAGTCGATGATCCAGTCCTGATACTTGCTCATGCGGAAGAAATAGCTCTCTTCCTTGGTCAGCTCCACGGGGCCGCCGCAGTCGGGGCACTTGCCGTCCTTGAGCTGTGTGGGGGTCCAGAATGACTCGCAGGGTGTGCAGTACATGCCTTCATAGCTGCTCTTGTAGATGTCGCCCTGCTCATAGTAGCGGCGGAAGATCTGCTGTACTTTCTTGACGTGGCGATCCTCGGTGGTGCGGATGAAGTCATCGTACTGGATGTTCATCATCTTCCACAGATCCTTGGTCTCGGCGACGATCTTGTCGACAAACTGCTGCGGAGTTACGCCTGCGGCAGCGGCTTTGCGCTCGATCTTCTGGCCGTGTTCGTCGGTACCGGTGAGGAAATACGTATCATAGCCGGTCATCTTCTTAAAGCGGGCCATGGAGTCGGCAGCCACGGTGGTATAAGTGTGGCCGATGTGCATGTTGCCGCTGGGGTAGTAGATCGGCGTGGTGATGTAAAATTTCGGCTTTTCCATAATGAATCACTCCTGACTTAAGGATAATATACACCTTTTTACCTATTATACAATTATTCGGGAACGCTTTCAAGCTGTTTAGGTAAATTTTCATCCAAACCGCAAGAAAAAAACAGGCCCCTTCGCAGGAACAATGTCATTAAGTTAAGATGACAGGAAAGAATACCTCGTATCCAAACAAGGGTACGAGGTGTTTTTTTTAGGTTAAACATACAAAAAAGGATTGGCCAATCGT
>JAZLHZ010000321.1:0-20781 GCA_045617085.1 Clostridia bacterium | reverse complement strand
GAGCATTGGGCTATCGAGCGCAAGGCTCCCGGCATCATCGAGAGAAAGAGTGTTTCCGTTCCGCTGCAGACGGGCATCAAGGCTATCGACAGCATGATCCCCATCGGCAGAGGCCAGCGTGAGCTCATCATCGGTGACCGCCAGACCGGTAAGACCACCATTGCCATCGATACCATCCTGAACCAGAAGGGCAAGGATGTCATCTGTATCTATGTCGCCATCGGACAGAAGCGCAGCACCGTGGCACAGCTGGTAGAAACGCTGACCGCAGGCGGAGCGATGGACTATACCATCGTGGTGTCCGCTACGGCATCGGAGCTGGCACCCCTGCAGTATATCGCACCCTATTCCGGATGCACGATGGGCGAGTATTTCATGCATCAGGGCAAGGATGCACTCATCATCTACGACGACCTTTCCAAGCACGCCGTGGCATATCGTGCCCTGTCCCTACTGATCCGCCGTCCTCCGGGACGTGAAGCATATCCCGGTGACGTATTCTATCTGCATTCCAGACTTCTTGAACGAGCAGCCCGGATTGCACCCGAATACGGCGGCGGCTCGCTGACCGCACTGCCCGTGATCGAAACACAGGCGGGCGATGTGTCGGCTTATATCCCCACCAACGTCATTTCCATCACCGACGGTCAGATCTATCTGGAAACCGAGCTGTTCCATGCGGGCATCATGCCTGCCGTCAACCCCGGTATTTCGGTCTCCCGTGTCGGCGGCAATGCACAGATCAAGGCGATGAAGAAGGTCTCCTCCAAGCTGAAGCTGCTTTACAGCCAGTACCGGGAGCTGCAGTCCTTCGCTCAGTTCGGTTCGGATCTGGATACCGATACCAAGAACCGCCTCAGTCAAGGTGAACACATCGTGGCCGTGCTGAAGCAGAACAAGAACGCTCCGGTGCCCGTCGAATATCAGGTCTGCATCCTGTATGCGGTCGTAAACAACTACATCAATGCCGTTGATTCCGCCGACGTTCCCGAATATGAAAAGGGACTGTATGAGCGCATGGCCTCCCGGTATGCAGGTGTGGTCGAGGATATCCGCACGACCGGCGTGCTTTCTCCCGAAAATGAAGCAAAGCTGGCAGAGGCTATCAGTGAATATACCGCAGACTTCCAGAAGATGAAAACGGAGGCATAAGCATGGCAGGAGCCGCAATGAAGGACATCAGCCTGCGCATTCGCTCGGTCGAGAGCACCAGGCAGATCACATCCGCCATGCAGCTGGTGGCAGGCTCAAAGCTTCGCAGATGCCGCCAGAGAATGGAAGACACCCGTCCGTATCTGAATGCCGCACGTCAGGTGCTGAGTGATATCGCATCCCATGACGATGTAAGGTCGGTCTACTTTGAGGGCAATGGCAGCAAGGACCGCTGTGTCGTGGTGATTGCCGGCGACAGAGGACTTGCCGGTCACTACAACGCCGCCGTATTCAAAATGGCAGACGAGCTGATCGATGAGAATACGTATGTCATCCCCGTCGGCAAAAAAGCCTGTGACCACTACGGCAGGCGCAAATGCAAACAGTTCATTTCCGAGTTCATCAAGGCGGAAACCATGCTGCCGCAGGATTGCCGGAAAATCGCCGAGATCGTGACTACCGGGTATCTCAACGGCGATTTCGGCAGCGTCATTGTAGTGTCCACCACCTTCGTTTCTGCGATGACGCAGGAGGCGAAGATCGAGGAACTGCTGCCGATTCAGCGTGTCAAGGGCGAAAAGAAGCATTCGCAGATGATCATGGAGCCCGCACCCGCGGCACTGCTTAAGAGCATTATGCCGGACTATCTTACCGGCTGCCTGTATGCGTATGTTTGCGATGCCGTTGCCAGCGAGATGGCGGCAAGGCGCAATGCCATGGATTCGGCCACCAAGAATGCCGATGAAATGATCCATGACCTGAGCCTCAAATACAACCGGGCACGTCAGGGCTCCATCACGCAGGAGATCACCGAGATCGTTGCCGGTGCGGAGCAGTAGGATAAAGCCGAAAGGCGATTCAAATAATAGGAGTTGTTGACATGGCGGAAAAGAACATTGGCATTGTCGTGCAGGTCATCGGCCCTGTCCTCGATATACGCTTTGAGGATGACCACATGCCCGCACTGTTGAATGCCGTTGAAATCAACCATGAAGTAAACCACGAGAAAAAGACGCTGGTCGTCGAGGTGGCACAGCATATCGGCGATAATATCGCCCGCTGTGTAGCCATGAGCAGCACCGACGGACTGAAGCGGGGCATTGAGGCTGTCGATACCGGCGCTCCCATCTCCGTTCCGGTGGGCAAGGAGTGCCTCGGCCGCATCTTTAACCTCCTGGGTGAGGCGATCGACGATCAGCCTGCTCCCGTGACCGAGGAACGCTGGCCCATCCATCGTCCTGCCCCTTCCTTTGAGGAACAGCAGAGCACGACCGAGATCCTTGAGACCGGCATAAAGGTCGTTGACCTGATCGCCCCGTATTCCAAGGGCGGCAAGATCGGCCTTTTCGGCGGTGCAGGCGTGGGTAAGACCGTGCTGATCATGGAGCTGATCCACAACATCGCCACCGAGCACGGCGGCCTGTCGGTATTTACCGGCGTCGGCGAGCGTACCCGTGAGGGCAATGACCTGTATAACGAGATGAAGGAGAGCGGCGTTCTCAGCAAGACCGCCCTTGTCTATGGCCAGATGAACGAGCCGCCGGGAGCACGTATGCGCGTAGGCCTGTCGGGTCTGACCATGGCAGAGTACTTCCGTGACAAGGAAAATCAGGATGTGCTGCTGTTCATAGATAACATCTTCCGTTTCACGCAGGCAGGCTCCGAGGTTTCGGCACTGCTGGGCCGTATGCCCAGTGCCGTAGGCTATCAGCCCACGTTGGCTACCGAGATGGGCGCCCTGCAGGAGCGTATCACATCCACCCGTAAGGGTTCTATCACGTCTGTACAGGCTGTTTATGTGCCTGCCGATGACCTGACCGACCCGGCTCCTGCAACGACGTTTGCACATCTGGATGCCACCACCGTTCTATCCAGAAGCATTTCGTCGCTGGGTATTTTCCCGGCAGTCGATCCGCTGGAATCCACCAGCCGCATACTGACCCCCGAAGTGCTCGGCAAGGAGCATTATGAGGTGGCAAGAGGTGTGCAGAGCATCCTTCAGCGCTACAAGGAGCTGCAGGATATCATCGCCATCATGGGTATGGACGAGCTTTCCGATGAGGATAAGCTGATCGTTTCCAGAGCGAGAAAGATCCAGCGCTTCCTGAGCCAGCCCTTCAGCGTTGCAGAGCAGTTCACCGGCATGGAAGGCCGGTATGTGCCTCTCAAGGAGACCATCCGCGGCTTCAAGGAGATCATCGAGGGCAGGCATGACGACCTGCCCGAGAGCGCCTTCCTCTTTGTCGGCACCATCGATGAGGCCGTTGAGAAGGCCCATAAGGGAGCGTAAGCCATGGCTTCGTTCAAACTGAAGATTGTGACGCCGGACTCCCTGATCTATGAGGGCGAGGCCGAAAAGCTGGTCGTGCGTACCACGGAGGGAGAGGTCTGTATTCTGCCACGTCATATCGATTATCTGGCTGCTGTCGGCACCGGCGAGGCGAGAGTCACCTATAACGGCATCGTCCGAAAGGCCAACTGTTCCGGCGGCATGCTGCATGTTTCCGGAAATCAAACCAGCCTTCTCACCACGAGTTTTTCGTGGAAAGACGAATAAAATGATAAAAATGCTCCCCCGAGTACTTGGGGGAGCAATCAACATTCATCAGGCTTTTCTCATTTCGACGGCGGTATGGGCGGCCAACTGCAGCAGGTGCAGTTCCTCCTTGGTGGGAGTCAGCTCCGGCATGTCCTCCTTGACGGGAACAAAGGTGTTGCCGATCATGCTGACACCGGAAAGGACTTCGACCCATACGCAGCCCAGCAGGTATCTGCCCTTGGTCCAGCTGGCGTGATAACCATCCCGGTTCAGGGACTGGCCGCCGTGGATGTAATCAAAGGTGGCAGAGGAACGGGCGATCTGCATGGCGTCACCGCAGGGAATGATGCGCACATTGCCGATGGAGGCTGCTGCTTTGTCATAGGCATCCTTCAGCGCATTGTACATCTTCTGCTGGTCATTGTCGTAGAAGTGGAAATGCGGATGGGTAATGGCATCCAGCTCGTAAGCCCAGGTCTCGTGGATCAACTGCTCTGCATCGGGACGGAATGCCTTCACATAGGCACTCAGCTTGGTCAGATAGGGCTGGTACGAATCGTACAGGCCGCTGTAACCGCTGCACTGCTGCATCGTGACGAAGTCCCATTCTTCATCGAGAAGCGCCTCACGGATGGTGATCATGCGCTTCTCACAGCCGGTCTTGGTGTATACATAGTCTGCGGCATCGGCTTCGATGTTGTTCCAGTGCCTTTCGAGGCTGCAGCCGCCGATATACAGACCGCCGAAAAGGATATCGATACCGGAAGCCTTGGCGATGTCATGAATGAAGGTTTCTGCGTCCTGACTGAAGCTGTTGCCGATGGCGAGTACTTTGATCATAAGAATCACTCCTTTGAATTGTGTTGTCAGTGAGGGGATTATTTGTGCGTACATATACAGTGCCGGATAACGTGGGGAGACTGCCGCTGAAAACATACCTTTCGAGATCGTTTCCTGCCATGCCGGACTATGTCGTGAAGGAACTGCTGAAGAAAAAGGATGTGCGCATCAACGGCGTAAAGAGCGGCAGTGAGGCATTCGTCAGCGCAGGGGACGAACTGAAGATCTATGCCGACGACAAGTACTTTGGCGGAAACCTTGACATACTGTATCAGGATGAAGAACTGATCGTCGTGGATAAACCCTGCGGTATTCCCGTGGATATCGACGACAGTGGTGTTGGCAGCGATACCGTGCTCATAAGGCTGCGTACGGTCTGTCCTTCCGCAAGGCTGTGTCACCGTCTGGATACCTATACCGGCGGCGTGTTGATCTGCGCAAAGAGCGAAAAAGCGTATGAGCGCATCGTTTCGATCTTTGAGAGGCATGAGACCGAAAAGCTGTATCAGTGTATCGTGGTCGGAAGACCGCCGAAGGAGAGCGACAGGCTGAGGGCATACCTGATAAAGAATGCAAAGAACGCCATAGTCCGCATCCTCGATCATCCTGCAGATGGTGCATTGCCGATAGAGACCCATTACTGCCTTTTGGAAGAAAAGGATGGTCTTTCCCGGCTGGAGGTGCGGCTGATCACCGGAAGAACGCATCAGATAAGGGCACATCTTGCCCATATTGGATGTCCGCTGTTGGGCGATGACAAGTACGGCAGCAGAGAAGCCAATAAGCAGCATCAGATATACCATCCTCTGCTGTGGTGTACCCGGATGAAGCTGGACGGCAAAGTATTTGAGAGTAAACCCGATTTCGGGAAGTATTGAGGAGGAAGAACCATGTATTACTACAAGACCAAGATGACCTGTTCTCAGGCGATAGAGATCGAGCTGGACGGCGATACCATCAGCTTCGTCCATTTCATCGGCGGCTGCCGGGGCAATACGCAGGGTGTGGCCAAGCTCGCTGCCGGACGGAAGGTGGATGAGGTGATCGCATTGCTGGAGGGTACCCAGTGCCGGGGCGGCACGTCCTGTCCCGATCAATTGGCGACTGCGCTCAAGCAGATCAAGGAAGGAACGCTGAAGGCGAGATGAGAAAGAAACAGATCATTTCGTGTCTGCTGCTGATGCTTACCGCCCTGCTGTGGGGCATGGGCTTTGTAGCGCAGAGCGAGGGTATGAAATCGGTGCAGCCGTTCACATTTGCCGCAGCAAGAATGTTGCTGGGTGGTGTGGTGCTGCTGCCGTTTCTGCCGCTGCTGGATAAGATACGAGGCGGCAAGCCCAAGCGGGATAAGGCGGGCACCAAGAGACTGCTGTTTGCCGGAATCTGCTGCGGTGTAGCCCTGTGTATCGCCAGCAATTTCCAGCAGATCGGCATCATGTATACCACTGCGGGGAAAGCCGGTTTTGTGACGGCGTTGTATATGGTTCTGGTGCCGATATTGGGAATGTTCATCGGCAGAAAGACCGGCAAGCTGATATGGATCGGCGTTGCGCTGTCGCTGGCGGGCATGTACCTGTTGTGCATCGGTGACGATTTGTCATTTGGCAAGGGCGAACTGCTCTGCCTGATCTGCAGCTTCTTTTATGCGGTACACATCCTCGTGATCGACAGGTTCCCGGACGTGGACGGTGTGCGGATGGCTTGTATCCAGTACCTCGTCTGCGGATTCATCAGCCTGATCCTGATGTTCATTTTCGACAAACCGAGTTTGGCGGCATTGGGTTCTGCATGGGTGACCATCGCCTACGCCGGTATTTTCAGCTGCGCCGTGGCGTTTACGCTGCAGATCGAGGCACAGAAGAACATCAATCCCACACTGGCTTCCATGCTGATGAGTCTGGAGTCGGTGTTCTCGGTGCTGTCAGGCTGGGTATTGCTCGGACAGGTGATGACGCTGAAAGAGGGTATCGGCTGCGTGTTGATGTTTGCTGCCGTGCTGATCGCCCAGATTCCGACCCGGGAAAATCAATAACGAAGCTTCGAGATCGATAGGAAAAACGCCGTGATGAAACGACGTTTTTCTTTTTATTATTTAGCTTTTTTCATGGAGCGCATGAAGGCCAAGGCGGACACAAGACCGACGACCTGAATGCCGGTGCAGGTGGCCAGCATGATACGGGAGCCCACCGAGTCGATCAGCATGCCGGAGAGCTGATTGCCCACCAGTCCGCCGAAATTGAGATACGCCAGATCTCCCAACCCGTGCAGACGATTGATCGTGTTGGCCGGAGCAATATCCGTAACGATCTTTCTTCTTGCAGGCAGGAAAATGCCGTAAGCGATGCCGTTGACGGCAATGGCGATATAGATCGGCACAACGCTCTGTGCAAATACCATGGCGAATGTGGAAAGAATATACAGGATGATGGAAAGATAGAGCTGCAGCTTTGCAGGCAGCTTCATGATGTACTTGGAGCAGCTCATCGTGAAGAACTCAGCCATGGCGTTGGCACAGGTGGCGATACCCATGCTGGATACCGAACCGCCGAGACTCTGCATGATGAGGATGTTCATGTTCAGGATCGGCATGTTGCCTGTTCCCATCAGTGCCATCGTAATGATGAAAAGGATGATAGGTGTTGTAAAGCTGACACGGGTGTTTTTGTCACCGGTGCTGCCGGAAAGTCTCGGGATTTCCGGTGTGTTGAGCGCCGTGACAATAGCGCAGGCGGCGAGGGCGCAGGAGAGCAGGGGCATTACGATATAGCCCAGCTTTTCTATGACAAAGCCCAGAGCCAGCAGCAGAAAGGCGTAAAACAGACTGCCGAAACGGCGGATAGAGGAATATTCGCCGGAGTTTTCGGCAAGACTGCGGATGATCCAGGTATCCATGACGGCGCCGATGGGCGGTTCGATCATGCCCAGAAGAAAGCTCCAAACGCCGATCAGTACCAGCGACGGGGAGAAATACAGTGCAAACTGGATCACGGTAACCAGCGCAGCACCCGCAGCGAATACCGTGCGGTTATTCTGGAAGCGGTCGCAGATGGAGCCCAGTACGTACTGACCGACACAGGCCCCCACCATGAATATTGCAAATATCAGACCGGCAGTGGTGCCGCTGGCGTTTCTCGTATTGGTGACGAAACTGACCAGAAATGAGGCAAAGGAGCCGTACATCGTCCAGTAGAAGGTCTGCAGGAGGATGAAACGGAGCTTGAGCTTATTGTGCGGCATTGACCTTACCTCCGTTCTCTACGTCCGAGAGACATTCGAGGAACAGCCCGGAAGGGGAGACCGGCTCGTCAAAGGCGTACAGATGCGAGGTATCGCCCATCTGCATGACCTTGAAATATACTTCGCCGGGGACACGTTCCTCGGTGATCAGCGTGGTGACGGAGCTGGTCGGCAGGAAGAATCCCTGCCACAGCAGCGGCAGCGCCACACCGGTCATGTGAGAGATGATCGCCATGCCGATGGCGAAATGGCAGAACAGCACGATGGTCTCATGCTTGTTTTCTTCACAGCGGAACAGATAGCCCTTTTCATCTCCGTTGTTCATACGGGTGAATCCGTGTTCCTTCAGCAGCGCATCCATGCCCTCACAGGTGGCTTCAAATACTTCCCGGACGTTGCCGGTCTTCATGAAGCCGCAGTCCAGCCACTCGTCATAGCTGAACAGCTCCTTCTGCTTTGTCCAGAACTGAGGCGCCAGATTCCACGGGATCCGTCTTTTTTCATCAAAGGGGCTCTGTACGGAGCCGCTGAATTCCCGCAGCCACGGAAGGATGGTGAGTTCATTTTCACGATGCAGCTTTTCCATCGTGGGCTTGGCTGTTGCCTGTGCTCTGCCCAAGGGAGAACAGTAAAAAGCCTTGACATCTAACTTTGACAGGCGGCGGCTCAGCAGCTCAGCCTCACGCCAGCCCTTCTCGGTCAGCGAGTCGTGTGCATAATCCGGGTCACCGTGACGTACGATCAGTATCTTCATGGCTATGGTTCCTTTCTTTTCGGCTTACAGCAAAAGTGGTTCAGTACTCGTCCTCCGTGGGCCAGGGGCGGAAGCTGTCGCCCTTGACGAGGAATGCCTGCTCCGCCACACAGGCCATGGGGTCATCGCCGATGGAGTCGGAGTAAAAATGCTCGATCCTCGTATAGGGATATGCTTCCCGGAAACGGGAAACCTTCTCGGGACCGCTGCAGTTCTTTCCGGTGAATTCGCCGGTATGGATGTTGACCCGTGAGCCGACTACACCGCTGAGACCGAGCTTTTTGCAGACACATCCGACCAGTGCTTCCGGAGAAGCGGTGACCACCACGTCATCCGTTCGCTGGAAACGGAAGTACCAGCTGTTGATGAGCTTCATGTTGTTCAGCCAGAATTCGCTGATCTCCTCTTCGGGATCGGGAAGATCGGCAAAGAAGCGGAACAGGCTCTGCTTCATGGCAGTCTTGTCAATGGATTTCAGCAGATACCGGATACCGGCACCGCACATGGACGGCAATCGCCGGGCGATGCGGGGATGCCGTTTCAGACACCACAGAAAGAATTGTACGGACGAATCCTTGCGGCAGATCGTTTTATCAAAATCATATACATTCATAGCTGTTTATTTTATCCTCAGCTCAACGGGACAGTGATCGCTGCCGTAGATCTCATTGTGTATCAGCGCATCCTCCAGCCGGTCCTTCAGCCTTTCGGAGACGATGAAGTAGTCGATACGCCAACCTGCATTCGTGGCACGGGCGTTGCGGATGTAGCTCCACCAGCTGTAAACGCCCTTTTTGTCGGGATAGCAATAGCGGAAGGTATCGATGAAACCGTTTTCCAGCAGCCTTGTCATGGCGTTGCGCTCATCATCGGTGAAACCGGCGTTATTGTGATTGGTGGAGGGGTTCTTCAGGTCGATCTCCTCGTGGGCGACGTTGAGGTCGCCTGTCAGGATCACGGGCTTTTTTTCGTCCAGTTCCTTGAGGTAGGCAAGGAAATCCTTTTCCCACTGCATACGGTAGGCGAGCCTTGCCAGCTCCCGCTGGGAATTGGGCGTATAGCAGACGACAAAATAGAAATCCTCATATTCGGCGCAGATGATACGGCCCTCGTGGTCGTGTTCCTCTATACCCATGCCGTAGGTGACGTTCAGCGGCTTGACTCTGGAAAAGAGTGCAGTGCCCGAATAGCCTTTTTTCTCGGCATAGCTGTAATAGGCGTAATAGCCTTCCATATCGGCGTTGAACTGGCCTTCGGAAAGTTTGATTTCCTGAAGTCCCAGCATGTCAAAATCCAGTGCCTTCATGCTGTTATAGAAGCCCTTTTCGACACAGGCTCTAAGCCCGTTTACGTTCCAGGATACCAGCTTCAAACCACAATCACCTCCATTTTATGAACTGCATCATTATACCATGTATTATGTGTATTTTCAAGCACACAGACGGTCGGCGGATGGATATTTTACGTTAATAGGATAGAATGAAAGGGGCAGGGGTGGTAATATAAAATAAGCTAATTATGTACAATATGGGAGGAAAGTCAATGACGCTTTCGGATAAAATAGATTCGTTGATGATGAAGGTCGAAAAGCCCGTCCGTTATACCGGCGGCGAATTCAACGAAGTGATCAAGGAACCCGCCTCTGTCAAGGTGAGGTATGCGTTCCTGTTTCCCGATGTATATGAAGTCGGTATGTCGCATCTGGGCATGAAGATCCTGTACCATACCATTAACAAGCGGGACGACTGCTATTGCGAGCGTGTTTTTTCTCCGTGGGTGGATATGGAAAAGCTGATGGCCGAAAACGATATCCCGCTGTTCTCCATGGAAACAAGAACACCTGTGGGTGAATTTGATATTCTGGGCATCACGCTTCAATACGAAATGAGCTATACCAATGTCGTGGCGGCACTCAGAATGGCCGGCATCCCGATCTATCAGAAGGATCGTAAAAACGGCAATTATCCATTTGTCGTCTGCGGTGGTCCCTGCGCCTTCAACCCCGAACCCTTGGCTGATTTTGTAGATTTCTTTGCCATCGGCGACGGCGAGATCGAAACGCATGAATATATTGACAAATATATCGAGTGGAAGAACAGCGGAAAGAGCCGGGAGGAATTTCTGAAGTCCATCTGCAACATTCAGGGTATTTATGTGCCTTCCCTGTACGAGTGCAAATATGACGAGACTACCGGCATCCTGCTTTCCACAAAGCCCGTTGAGGGCAGCGGTGCGCCGGAAAAGGTCTACAAGGGCTTCGTCAAGGATCTGACGGCTGCCGACTATCCCGAAAAGCTGATCGTTCCTTATGGCGAGATCGTGCATGACCGCATCATGCTGGAGATCTTCCGGGGCTGTACCCGTGGCTGCCGCTTCTGTCAGGCGGGCATGATCTACCGCCCTGTCCGGGAGCGTTCCATGGAACGTCTGCTGGAACTGGCCGAAAAGCTGGTGGATGCCACCGGCTATGACGAGATATCGCTGATGAGCCTTTCCAGCGGCGACTATTCATGTCTGCCGGAGCTGGCAAGAGAAATGGTCAAGCGCTTCTACGAGAAGAGGGTCTCGATCTCTCTTCCGTCCCAGCGTATCGACAATCTTCTGACCGACACCCTCAACGAGGTGCAGAAGGTGCGCAAGACCGGTCTGACCCTTGCAGTGGAGGCGGGTTCTCAGCGGCTGAGAAACGTCATCAACAAGGGCGTCACCGAGGAAGACCTGATGCGCTCGGTACGGGATGCATTTGAATCCGGCTGGTCTTCGGTCAAGGTCTACCTGATGCTGGGACTGCCCACTGAGACGGATGAGGACGCATTGGAGATCGTGGAGCTGGCAAAGAAGCTCCGCGGCATCTATTTCAGTCTGCCCAAGGAGAAGCGCACACCGGGCTTCCGCATTACTCTGAGTGCCTCGGTATTCGTTCCCAAGCCTTTTACACCGTTCCAGTGGCAGCCGCAGGTCAAGGCGGAGGACGTGGAACGGCGCCAGAAGCTGATCCGCACGGAACTGGCAAAGCTCAAGGGTGTGGATTTCAAGTATCATGAGATGAGTCTGAGCTTCCTCGAAGCTGTGTTTGCACTGGGCGACCGCCGTCTTTCCAAGGTATTGGCGGGTGCTGTCGAAAAGGGCTGCCGCTTTGACGGATGGAATGACCAGTTTGATTATGACCGCTGGATGCAGGTGTTTGAAGAGACCGGCATCGATCCTGTGTTCTATGCCAACCGGGAAAAGGCGCTGGACGAGTGCCTGCCCTGGGATCATATCGATGCGGGTATCACCAAGGAATTCCTGCTGCGGGAATGGGACAAGGCACAGCGGGGCGAGCTGACCCACGATTGCCGCAAGGGCTGTGTGGGCTGCGGCGTCAAGAGATATAAGGGGGCGTGCGAATGAGAGCGATATTCGAGTTCGGCAAGTTCGGCAGGCTGCGTTTTATTTCGCACCTCGATCTGCAGCGTTTTATCATGCGGGCTTTCCGGAGAACGGAGCTGCCGGTGGCTTATTCCCACGGCTTCAATCCGCATTCGCAGCTTTCCTTTGCCTCGGCACTGGCGATGGGCTGGGCCAGCAATGTGGAGCTGATGGACGTGAAGCTTACTGAAAATGTGGATCCCGAATGGGCGCTGAAGCAGATGCAGTCGGCGCTGCCGCCGGAGATGCCGGTACACCGCTGTCGTCTGGTGGATGACCGCCACGATGCGCTGATGGCCCGCCTCGAAATGGCGGATTATACCATCGATATCGGCGGAAAGGATAAGGATAAGCTCCTGTCCTTCATTCCCGAATACATGAAAATGACCGAGGTCACGGCGATCCGCAAGACCAAGTCCGGCGAGAAAGAGATCAACATCCGTCCGCTGACGATCAGTCTGACCGCAGAGGGCGATACGCTCTGTGCCCGGCTGATGCTGACCCCGGAAAATACATTGAAGCCGGAGCTGTTGGTATCGAGGCTGTGTGAGCTGTGCGGTGCCGGGGACATCACTCTGTTTATCACGAGACGCTCGCTTCTGTGCAGCGAAAACGGCAGCGTGATCTCTCTGTTTGATCTGTAAGCCGATGAAACAGATACTGATCGAGCGCATCCGCAATATGACCCGGACGGCTTTATTGCAGGACGGCAGGCTCTGTGAATATCAAAGCAGTGTCAAGGGCAGCGAGGGCCTTACCGGCAATGTGTACATCGGCAGGGTGAAAACCATCCTCAAGGGCATGGATGCCGCCTTTGTCGATATCGGCACCGAGAAGAACGCTTTCCTCCATGCGGGCGACATCCAGCTGGACAGTGCCTCGCTGGATAATGAAAACAAAGAAAGACTTCAGTCTGTTCCGATTACGAAGCTATTGAAGCAGGGCCGGGAACTGCCGGTGCAGGTGATCAAAGAGCCGGGCGGCGACAAGGGGCCGAGGATATCCTGCTACGTGACGCTGCCGGGCAGGTTGTGCGTGCTGGTGCCGACGCTGGAGATGTTAGGCGTTTCCAGAAAGATCGAAGACGAGGATAAGCGTACGGAACTGCGGCAGATGGCCGTAGAATGCCGGAACGAATTGGGCATCCGCTGCGGAATCATTTTGCGGACCGCCTCCGAAAACTGCACGAAAGAGGCATTGAAGGCGGATATAGAGCGTCTTCTTCACTTGTGGCAGGGCATTGAACAGAAAAGCCGGGGCCTGAAAGCACCGTGCCTTCTGTATTCCGAGGCTTCGCCGATCGTGACGGCGCTTCGGGATATGGCCGACAGGGAGACCGAGATCAGGGTGCGGGGCAAGGAGCTCTATGACGAAGTAAAGGACATGGCAGCCCTGTTCGATCTGGAGGCTGAGATCACGCTGTCCGAGGGCGATCTGTTCGGTGATTTCCGCATTGATACGCAGTTGGAAAAGTCGCTGTCGAGAAAGGTGTGGCTCAAGAGCGGCGGCTATCTCGTGATCGACCATACCGAGGCGATGACCGTCATCGATGTCAATTCCGGCAAGTTTTCCGGCACGAAAAACCTCTCCGATACCGTGTTCAAGCTGAACTGCGAGGCGGCGGAGGAGGTCATGCGCCAGCTGCGTCTGCGGGACATCGGCGGCATGGTGATCGTCGATTTTATAGATCTGGATACGCAGGAACAACAGCAGCGCCTTCTGGAAAAGCTGAAGGAGCTGGCGAAGAACGACAGAACCAAAGTCGTGGTGGTGGATATTACGCCGCTGGGGCTGGTGGAGATCACGAGAAAAAAGCTCAATCAGCCGCTGATGCTGAAGCGTACCGATGAATGTCCGTATTGTATGGGCAGCGGCAGGCGTAACAACGCCGTGACGCAGGCATATGAAATACTTTCGCTGCTCCACAACTGCTATGTTGACGGCCAATGCTGCCTTGTCAAGTGCAGCGAGGCGGTCTGCAGTGTGCTGAAGCAGGCGGGTACGGATACAAATATCAACGCTTATATGAAGAATGCCTTTCTGAGCGGCAGAGACTATATCGTGGAGGCTTGTGCCGAAACCGAGCTGCCGAAGGGCTGTGAGAAAATACCATCATTCACTCTGTAAAGAGAGGTTGACCAATGAACACCGAAAAGAATATCCTGATCCCTCAGAACGAGATCGACGAGCAGTACCGCTATATGGAGCTTATCCGTCAATGCGACAACAGACCAAAGTCTTATCACATCGTGACAATGGGCTGCCAGATGAATGTGCGGGACTCCGAGACCATAGCGGGTATGCTGGACAAAATGGGCATGACGGCTGTGGCGACGAGAGAGGAAGCCGATCTGATCCTCTATAATACCTGTTGTGTGCGGGAAAATGCGGACAACAAGGCACTGGGCAACGTGATATGGCTCAAGGAGCTGAAAGCGATCAAGCCGGAGCTGATCATCTGTGTCGGCGGCTGCATGATGCAGGAAGAGGGCATGGCGGAGCGTGTGGAGCGCATGTATCCCTTTGTCGATCTGGCGATGGGCACTCATAACATGCACGAGTTCCCGTCCCTGCTGTATCAGGTCGTTGTGAACCGTCAGCGCACCATTTGTGTATGGGACGCAGAAAAGGGCATCTGCGAGGGACTTCCGGTCCGCCGCAACCGCAGACATTCGGCATTCATCAATATCATGTACGGCTGCAATAACTTCTGCTCCTACTGCATTGTTCCCTATGTGAGGGGAAGAGAGCGTTCCCGCTGCATGGAGACCATACTGGACGAGGCGAAGCAGCTTCGGGACAGCGGTGTGCAGGAGATCATGCTGTTGGGCCAGAACGTCAATTCCTACATGGGTGGCGGAGCCCACTTTGCCGAGCTTCTGTACCGGCTCGACCAGCTGGAGATCCCGAGGATCCGGTTCATGACCTCGCATCCGAAGGACATATCCGACGATCTGATCGCCTGTTTCGGAAGCCTCAAACATCTGTGTCCCCAGCTGCACCTTCCTGTGCAGGCGGGCAATGACCGCATCCTGAAGGAAATGAACCGCCGTTATACGAGGGAACACTATATCGAATTGATCCATAAGCTGCGCAAGGTTTCGCCGGATATCGGCATCACCAGCGACATCATCGTCGGTTTCCCCGGTGAGACGTTGAGCGAGTTTGAGGATACGGTTTCACTGGTGGACGAAGTGCGCTATGATGCAGCCTATACGTTCATCTATTCTCCCAGACCCGGCACCAAGGCGGCGCTGCTGCCCGACGATACGCCGATGCAGGAGAAGAGCCGCCGCATCCAGCTTCTGATCGAGCACCAGCAGAAGATCACTACCGAGGTCTGCAACAGCCTGATCGGCAGCACGGTGGACGTGCTGATCGATGAGGAAAGCTCCCGGGACGAGGGCTGTGTCGGCGGAAAGACCGGCAGAGGCCACATGGTGAACATTGCCGGCGGCAGCGAGCTGATCGGCAGGACCGTGCCCGTGCGTATTATCTCCGCAGGCAAGAATACACTGCGGGGCGAATTGATCAAGTAAACGGAGGATAAGAATATGAGCCTTGTATTTGAAAAGACCAAGGAGCTTGGTGAGGCACTGATGCAGTGCGATGAGTTTATTGCATTCCAGAAGGCACAGGAGACGGCGCTGCTCAATAAGGATGCCGCCGAAATCATGTCGCAGTATTTGGAGAAGAAGACCGAGCGGGATGTGGCGATGAACACCTCCCGTCCCGATCCCCTGAAGATCGCCCAGTGCTCCACTGATATGGAGGAGCTGCAGCAGAAGCTTCAGCAGATCCCCGATGTGATAGCCCTGAATGCCGCCAGAGACGAATTCACCAACCTGATGAATCAGGTCAATCAGGTGCTTTCGTTCATGATCTACGGAAACACCGGCGAGGATGAGAACTGCACCGGCACCTGCGATACCTGTTCCGGCTGCGTTTGATCAAAAGAACAAGAACTATTTTGAGTTGAAAAGAGGTCAGAGCCCATGCCCATCACGCCCATGATGCAGCAGTATCTTCAGATGAAGGAGCAGAACCCGGGAGTATTGCTGTTCTTCAGACTGGGTGATTTCTACGAACTCTTCTTTGATGACGCCTGTCTCGTCTCAAAGGAGCTTTCGCTGACCCTTACGGGCAGGGATTGCGGCCTCAGCGAACGAGCCCCCATGTGCGGTGTGCCGTATCATGCGGTGGATACGTATGTGGCAAAGCTCATTGAAAAAGGCTACCGGGTCGCCATCTGCGAGCAGATGGAGGATCCGGCGCTGGCAAAGGGCTTGGTGGAGCGGGCCATCACGAGGATCATTTCTCCCGGCACACTGATTGAATCGGGTATGCTGGACGAGCGCAAGGGCAACTATATTGCCTCTGTATACCGCCAGAAACGCAGCAGCGCCATTGCTTACTGCGATGTGTCTACCGGCGAGTTCCTGGTGCTGCCGGTCAGCGATAAACAGGAGATCATCGAGAACGAGCTGGACCGTATCGCTCCGAGGGAGCTGGTCGTGGAAGAGGATTCGGGTCTTGAAAAGTATGCCGAAAAGAACGGATTGATCGTCAATCGGATCGCTTCTTCGTCATTCACATTTGCCGCTGCCTCCAAGCAGCTCTGTTCGCATTTCAAGGCGCTCACCGTGGCGGAGCTGGATCTGGGCAATTCCAAGCCCTGCGTGAGTGCGGCGGGCGCACTGCTGACATTCCTGATCCAGACCCAGATGAATAATCTGGAGCATATCCTGAACGTCCGTTTGTACCGCTCGGATAAATACATGGCGTTGGACAGCACCGCACGGCGCAGTCTGGAGCTGACATCGTCTCTCAGCGAGAACGGCAGACGTGGCACACTGCTGTGGCTGCTGGATCGGTGTGTCACGACGATGGGCAGCCGCCTGATGAAGACGTGGATCGAGCAGCCGCTGATCGACCTTGACATGATAAAGGCTCGTCAGCTGGCAATCGCATATCTTACACAAATGCCCTTTGTGCGCAGCGGCATTCGTGAGGCGCTGAAGCCAGTTCGGGACGTGGAGCGCCTGCTCAGCCGCATCGCTTACGGCAGCGTCAATGCGAGGGACTGTCTGGCTCTGCTGGCGACGCTGGAAGCCGTGGGTCCCGTGGCGCAGAATATCCGGAATACCGATTCCTCTCTGCTTGATGAGATCCTGATGAAGCTGGAGCCGATGGAGGATGTGCGCTCACTGCTGGAGCGAGCCATCAATCCCGACTGTCCGCTTTCTGTCAGGGAAGGCAATATCATTCGGGAAGGCTACAATGCGGAGCTGGACGAGTACCGGGAGATCAGCGCCAACGGCAAGGGCTGGCTGGCCAAACTGGAGCAGCAGGAGCGCAGCAAGACCGGCATTAAGACGCTGAAGGTGGGCTATAACCGGGTCTTCGGCTATTACATCGAAGTGTCAAAGTCGTACATGGAATTGGTACCGAAGGACTATATCCGCAAGCAGACACTCGCAAACGGAGAAAGGTACATCACCGAAGAGCTGGAGGAGCTGGAACGTAAGATCCTGGGCGCCGATGAGAATTCGGTGGATCTGGAATACCGGCTGTTTACGGAAATCAGGGATGTACTGGAAAAGAATCTGGAGCGCCTGTCCCGCATCGCCGAAGGTCTCAAGGAGATCGACGTGCTGCTGTCCCTGTCGGACATCGCTGCCGAAAACGACTATGTGATGCCCGAATTCAACGATGGCGAGCGGCTGGAGATCATCGACGGCCGTCATCCCGTAGTGGAAAAGGGCATCGGCCGGGAGAACTTTGTTCCCAACGATACAAGCCTTGCCTCGGACGAGCGGGTCATGGTGATCACCGGTCCGAATATGGCGGGCAAGAGCACCTATATGCGGCAGGTGGCACTGATCGTTCTGATGGCGCACATGGGCAGCTTTGTTCCCGCATCTTCCGCCAGCATTCCGTTGACCGACCGGATATTTACGAGGATCGGCGCTTCGGACAACCTCTACGGCGGCCAGTCTACATTTATGGTGGAGATGACCGAGCTTTCCAACATTCTGAAATATGCCACGCCGAAAAGCCTCATCATTCTGGACGAGGTGGGCAGGGGAACCAGTACGTTTGACGGTCTGTCGATCGCATGGGCGGCGGTGGAATATATCGTCAACCCGAAAAAATGCGGTGCAAGAACGCTGTTCGCCACCCATTACCACGAGCTTTCCGAGCTGGAGGGTCAGCTGGAGGGCGTGGTGAACTACCGCATTACCGCCATAGAAAAGGGCACTGAGGTCATCTTTCTGCGCAAGATCGAGAAGGGCGGCACCGATCACAGCTACGGTGTGGCGGTGGCGGCACTCTCGGGTCTGCCGGATTCACTGGTGAAGCGGGCCAAGCAGATCATGGCTCGTCTCGAAGTGCGGGACGAGGAGGACGGCAGCATCGGTCAGACGATACTGGATACGAAAAAGAACGGCGGCACCATGCAGCTGGATATGCTGAATTTCAAGCCGATGGAGCTGATCGAGGAGATCCGGGAACTGGATGTCATGTCCATGTCGCCGATCGATGCGCTGAATGTGCTGTTCCGTATCTCCGAAAAGGCAAGGAGAATATAATATGCCAATACGGGTACTCGATGCCGAGACCATCGGCAGGATCGCAGCAGGCGAGGTGGTGGAACGCCCCGCCTCGATCGCAAAGGAACTGATCGAAAATTCCATCGATGCAGGAGCTACCTCCGTGACCATAGAGATCAAGGAGGGCGGTATCGACTATCTGCGGGTGACGGACAACGGCTGCGGCATTCCGCCGGAGGAAGTGCGCATCGCCTTTGAAAACCATGCGACGTCCAAGATCGTTTCCGGTGATGGTCTGACGGACATACTGACCTTCGGCTTCCGGGGTGAAGCGCTGCCGTCTATTGCGGCGGTGTCGAGAGTGACCATGACCACCCGCCAAAGAAAACGTCCCTCCGGCATCAAGGTTCAGATCGACGGCGGAAGTATCATGGATGCCAAAGAAACCGGCTGTCCAGAAGGCACCACCATCGTCGTCAAGGACCTGTTCTATAATACCCCGGTGCGCAGGAGCTTCCTGAAGCGTCCCGCAGCCGAGGCCGGAGCCATGTCCGACATTGTGGCGAGAATGATCCTGGGTAATCCCGGCGTTGCCATCCGCTATATCAACAACGGAAAGACCGTATATCACAGCTTCGGCGACAACGATATGCGCCATGCGGCTCTTGCTGTATACGGGAAGGAGATCGCCGAAAAGCTGGTGGAAGTCAACGAGAGCGAGGGCACCCTCACGATCACAGGCCTTGTGGGAATCGAGGACACCGCCAGAGCCAACCGTTCACAGGAATATTTCTTCATCAACGGCAGGACCGTGAAGGTGCCGCTGATCTCACAGGCTTTGGAAGAGGCGGTAAAAGGCAGGATCATGATCGGCCAGTTCCCCATGTGTGCCCTGTCTCTGCGGATGCCTCCGAACAGCGTGGATATCAATGTTCATCCCAGCAAGCTCGAGGTGCGCTTCCGCAATGAAGCCGAGATCCGCATCAAGGTGCTTTCCATGCTGGAGCGGGCGCTGAAAGGCACCAAGCTTCTTGATGTCGAAAAGATCACGGAACCGGAGATCAAAGTTGAGGTTCGTCCGGCGGTGAAGCCTGTTTCGGTGGAACAATTGCGTATGGAGCCCGAAAAAGAGCCACCAAAACCTCAGGTTGAAGAAAAACATGATTCCCCAAAGACTGACTATAAAGAAGAAATTATAGCTGCAAAAATACCATCAAACATACCGGAGTCTGAAAAAGAAACAGTTAATTCTCCTTATGAAGCCATACAAAACCCGGTAAATAATGGAAATGTAGTACCGAAGTCTGTAAAACAACCTGAAATGACACGACTTCAACAATCTCCCAAAACTGTTGTGGATAACTGCGAAATACGGATCATCGGCGTGTATGCAGACACCTACATTTTGACGGAAGTCAAGGATAAACTGCTGATGATCGACCAGCATGCGGCGCATGAGCGTATCATATATGAACGGCTCAACAAGAAGCTCAGCGAAGGTACACTTATGCAGGAGCTGTTGATCCCGCAGATATTGGATGTAACGCCGGGCGAGAAGGAGACACTGCTGGAAAATAAAGAGCTGCTTCTTGAGGCGGGCTATGATATCGATGCTTTCGGCGAGCGGAGCATACAGGTTCGGGCGGTGCCGTCCATCCTCGGCAAAGCGGAGCTGAAGCCTCTGTTTATGGAGATGATAGAGCAGCTGGACAAGCTGCGCAGTGCGGCTGTTGACAGGAGGCGAGGCGAGATCATCACTGCCTCCTGCAAGAAGGCGATCAAGGGCGGAGACCCGTTGACACGGTCGGAGATCGAGGCACTTATTACCGAGATGCTGACCATCGATGCACCGCCGAATTGTCCCCACGGACGTCCGATTATCAAGGCATTTTCAAAATCCGACATCGAAAAAATGTTCAAGCGAATCGTATAAGGAGGTTAAAGCGCATGGAAAGATATCTTGCTATCGGCAACAGCCTGACCTTGCACGGCAAATTGGAATACTGGTGGAACGAGGTGGGCATGGCTGCTTCCCGGGAAGGCAAAGACTATTACAGCCTCGTCTGCGACTGCATCCGCAGGGAGTACGGTCTTGAAAGCGCCGAGCGGATGAACTTTGCCGAGTGGGAGCGCAGCAATGACCGTTCCTCTCTGCTTTGTAAGCTTCGTCCGTTCATTGAAAAGAGACCGACCATCGTTTCCATTCAGTTGGGCGAGAACGTCACCGACATGACCAACTATGAAGGCGATCTGAAAGAGATGATCGGCTACTTCAGAAGCTCTCTGCCGGGCGT
>JAZLHZ010000320.1:0-15530 GCA_045617085.1 Clostridia bacterium | reverse complement strand
AGATGTTCCGTGCCGCTTGTGCCGTGCGTCATGCTGTAAATGTTGCTATGTGCCGTGATGCTGTCTGTTAGCATCTTATCCACTTTGTCAAGCAGTGACTGACTGCCGTCAAGAAGCGATTGTGCCGCCTTTAACCGCACTGCGGCTGGCTGTTCATCATCCAGCATTATAGCCCTTATTGTTGCCTTTGCCTGTGCCTTGTCTGCCTCGATATCCTCGATATGTTCGGTTAATGTTCGATTCCTTAATTGCTTAAAGGCATCTGCGAAAGCTGCATCTGTGTGTATATAATTATAAAGTGTGTGGCGGCTAATACCCGCATTTTCTGCCGCCTCGGTCATGTTGCGACTTTCCAGTAATGCAAGTAATATCCTGTCTTTCTTCTGACCATCCATGAATGCTTTCTTTGCCATTTTCCTCAACTCCATTTATGTTTATTTCTGCAATGCCTGTTTTGGTCATTTTCTCCCTTGTATTTGCTGTGCATCTCGACACATAGCCCTATACCCTATACACAACAAGGGTATAATTGCAACCTCTCCAACATGGGTTGTGTGCTGTATTTCTCCACACATTTCACAATGCCTGTTTTTTGTGGATGAAATTGAAGCTGGAACTAATATTATCGAGGCGAAACACATTTACCCTATACACAACAAGGGTATAATTGCAACCGCTCCAACGAGGGCTATTTGCTGTATTTCTCCACACATTTCACAATGCCTGTTTTTCGTGTTGAAATTGATGCTGGATATAGGTGCTGTGAGTGTGTAGCACTTCGGACGATAAACATATAGGGCTTCACGTCCAACGCCCAACGCATAGAAGCTGGAATTAATGCGACTGCGCAAAATTGCGCAATCAGTCCAATGTTGGACGCAATGCAACATGAGCCTTTCCGTTATCGATGAATGAGCTTCAAGTATACGTCACGCTCTGGAAGTATGTAATAGTCACTATCCTCATTTTGAACGTGTTGATATAAACTCGGATAGACGTTGCAGAAGTCATCCAGCTTTTCTTTTAAGTCTCGATCTTTCGTCCTTACAGTCACCATACTGCCGTCAAATATCAGTTCCGTTTTACCTCTGACGTTTGTCATACATATCACCTCTGTTGCGCATACATGTGTTTGTTCGTGTATTCCATTGCCGCCGCTATTCCTTGGATGTTCTTAGCTTTCCAGTTTTGCAGAATGCATTTGCAATAGGTAAAAGGCTTATGTACATCGGAACTATGTTGTGTCAATTCAAGAGCATAATGTATACACCCAATATCCATGATTGACATATACTCGTTAATAAGGCTCACAATTTCCTGTGACATTGCATCTCCGAAATAGCTGATATATCCTTTAACAAGCCTGTGTTTATTCCATGTAGCTAACTTATCAGAGGGTTTGATATATTTATTGTTAGTGGTACTTGATGATGATTTTTTATTATCACCACTAACGCTTGTAATATCTGTATCTCTTGTATCTTGTATCTTATCTCTTGTATCTTGCTGTGACATTGTCCGGACATTGTCTGGACTTTGTCCGCTTGTTTCACTGTTTTTTTATGTCGGCTAACGTTTCTTCTGTCAGAGTCAACATCTTTTGAACCTACCCAATTATCAAAATCAGTGATAGCAAGATAATGTTTCTCGTCCGTCTCGTAAAACAAACCAACATCCTTGTATACTTCAATTGCCGCTTTAACAATGCCTAATGGAAAGAACTTGCACTTTTGCTGAATGTCGTTTGCCGTACATGCGATGATTTTATTCTCAATATGCTTAACAAGAATACCATCACCACTGTTTTTATATGCGTCAAGAATATACATATACAGCAATACGTAATCATGCCCATGTTTCATGTTCATCACATAAGATACAGCATCACTGTGAAGAAACCCCTCACAAACCTTTATCCAATAATACCGTTTACTCTGTTTCCGTTCCATGCCTAACACCTCTTACAACTTGCAATGACTTCAAATAATCGTAAAATTTTCCTGTATCAATTAGACACTTGCTACCGTCTTGGATGTATGATAATTTGCCGTCTTTCAGCCATTGCCTTATCAGCGCATCACCAACACCCGAAACCGCCGCTAAACGTTTTGCTGGTAGATAAGGCTTCTTCCTATCCATTTCAAACTTTTCCATCTCACTTAGTTTCATTGTCGTTTTCCTTTCCTGCTGCTGCCTGTTCCGCTTGCTTGCTCCAATACCTTATCATGCTTTGAGCCACTTTTTCTGGGTGTTCTTTCCTGCGTTTTACTGCGTACTGGCGGTTATATCCACGAACCCTCTCAAACGCTTCGAGCTTTTCCTTATCAGTCCTGTATTTCATCCTTACCACCTCGTTCAATGTTTTTGTTCTGTTCTGTTTTGAGCTTCTTCATCCAGTAACGCCTGTTATACTCTTTCACCTTATCAGCGTTTCTCCGTTGCCATTCCCTGTGATATATCTGCAATTTATCGGCATTTGCTTTTCTCCACTCACTCCGACTTGCTTTGTGTTCTTTCTTGTTTTCCATTCTATCCGCAACCTTTCCAATTAATGATTTACTACTAACAATGATTATATCATCTCAAGCAGTGTACTATAATATTACCACATAACAAACAATATGTCAAGTCAAAAGCATGCATAATAAACGTGATGATGTAAAAAAGCAAGCATAATAAAATGATGATATAAAACAAGAGTGGGAAAAACTTGCAGAAAAAAACTACAAACTTCAAGCAATGATATACGTAATATTCGTAATTTGCATTTATTCAAATGCCGTTTGTAGCCTATGAACACAAAAAAATCACGAAATAGACGATATAAACGCAAAAAATATAAGTATAGGAATTAACGAAAATATGGTACAATATCATTGAATTCAAATATTCTATATTCGGAGAGACGTATGAGCATCATAGAGATTGATAATGCTTCCTACAAATATGCCGATTCGGAAACCGATGCAGTGAATAATGTGACGTTGAATGTTGAACATGGAGAATTCCTGGCCATTCTCGGAATTAACGGCAGCGGTAAATCGACGCTTGCAAAAATGATAAATGCCTTGTATCTCCCAACCGGGGGCAAAGTGCGTATTTGCTGCTGCGACACAAACAGTGAAGATGATCCGGAGAATGCATGGAAGATTCGTTCTTCCTGCGGCATGGTGTTTCAGAACCCGGATAATCAACTGGTGGCAACGATCGTTGAGGAGGATGTTGCTTTTGGTTTGGAGAACCTCGGTGTCGAACCTTTTGAAATAAGAGAACGGGTAAAGGACGCACTGAACGCTGTCAACATGAGCGAATATGCAGCCTCGGCACCGCACATGCTTTCAGGCGGACAGAAGCAGAGAATTGCCATTGCAGGGGTAGTAGCAATGAAGCCGAAGATTATCGTGTTTGATGAATCTACGGCCATGCTTGATCCTGTTGGCAGAAAAGAGATCAATGCGATTGCTCATAAACTGAATAAAGAAGACGGCATTACAATTATTTGGATTACACATTTTATGGAAGAAGCTGCACAGGCGGATCGCATTATTGTTATGGATAAGGGCAGTGTTGTTATGGAGGGAAGTCCGAGACAGATATTCACTCAAACAGAAAAAGTGAATGCCTGTGGTCTTGATGTTCCGGAAATGACAGCCTTAGCAAAAACATTAAAAGATAACGGAATTGAAATAGCCACTGATATAATGAACGAAAAAGAAATGACAGAGGCACTGAAGGTACTGCTCGAGCAGAAAACGGAGCAATAAGTCATGGCAATAGAAGTAAATAATCTGACCCATATCTACATGCCGGGTACGCCGTTTGAAAAAAAGGCGCTTGATGATATATCGCTGCGGATCAATGATGGTGATTTCATCGGTTTGATCGGACATACGGGCAGCGGAAAATCCACATTGGTTATGCATTTGAACGGCTTGCTAAAAACTGAGTCCGGCAGCATCACGGTAGACGGTATGAAACTCGGCGAAAAAGAGACAATGCTCAGAGACGTTTGCAGACGTGTCGGGCTTGTATTTCAGTATCCCGAATACCAGTTGTTTGAAGAAACTGTACTGAAGGATGTTATGTTCGGTGCTTTGAATGCAGGCATGTCAGAAGAAGAAGCAAAGAAAAACAGTATAATAGCCCTGCATGATGTCGGTATCGGAGAAGACCTTTTTGAAAAGTCACCGTTTGAACTTTCCGGCGGTCAAAAGAGACGCGTAGCCATTGCAGGTGTTCTTTCCATGCGCCCGTCGACTATCATACTTGATGAGCCGACAGCCGGATTGGATCCAAGAGGCCGTGACGAGATCATGCAGCTGATCAAGCGCATTCATGAATCCGGCGCCACGGTAATCATGGTATCGCACAGCATGACAGATGTATCGAGGTTGTGCACAAGGATTTTGGTGATGGATCATTCGCGGCTTGTGCTGGATGCACCAACAGAGGATGCTTTTGAGAATGAAGAAGTTTTCAGAAATGCAGGCTTGGAGTTGCCTCCTTGTGCTGTGCTTGCATCTGAATTGAGGAAGATTGGATATAAAATTCCGAAGAATGCATATACGTTGGAGACTGTGGCAGATGCTGTAATCCGGAATCTGAAGGGGGGGCAAATGAACGAATGCAGTTGACAATCGGACAGTTTTTCCCTGGTAATTCATTTGTCCATCGACTTGACCCAAGAACAAAACTGTTGCTGACAATAGCATTGATCGTGGCAGTATTTGTTGCCCACAGCGTCATTGGTTATACTGCACTGTATGCTTTTGTGCTGGCTGTCATATACCTGTCAAAGATCAATATCAAATATGTTGTAAGGGGTCTGAAACCCATTCTGTTTATTGTGGTGTTCACTTTTTTGCTGAACGTGTTTTTTACCGGTGGTGGGAACGTAGTTTTCAATTGGAAGTTTATTTCCATAACTGATGTGGGAATTCTTTCAGCTACAAAAATGGCATTACGCCTGATATTGTTGGTAGCTGTAACGCAGCTGCTTACATTGACCACTTCGTCCATAGCTTTGACTGACGGGCTTGAAGCGTTGACAAAGCCTTTGGAGAAACTGCATTTCCCATCTCACGAGATGGCAATGATGATGTCTATTGCATTGCGGTTTATTCCGACTCTCATGGAGGAAACTGATAAGATCATGAAGGCTCAGCAGGCAAGAGGCGCTGATTTTTCCTCGGGGGGACTTATTAAACGTGCCAAGGCTTTGCTTCCGCTGTTGATTCCTTTGTTTGTCGGTGCTTTTCGTCGGGCGGATGAATTGGCGATGGCAATGGAGGCCAGATGCTATCGGGGCGGAAACGGGAGAACACGTATGAAACAGTTGATATATTCTAAGCTTGATCTTCAGGCAACTGTTTGTGTACTGGTTTTGATCGTCATCATTGCGCTTGTATGACGATGCCGGAGAGTGATATGAGACGAATCAAGCTGACAATAGAATATGATGGCACGGATTATGCAGGGTGGCAGCGTCAGGAAAATGCCATGACTGTACAGCAGAAAACAGAAGAAGCACTTGCAAAGCTGCTGCATGAAAAGGTGACTTTGACCGGAGCAAGCCGTACCGACGCAGGTGTACACGCTTTCGGGCAGGTGGCTCACTTTGATGCAAACAGTCCGATACCGGATGACAAGTTCCAGTTCGCATTGAACACCATGCTGCCGTGGGATATCCGGATCCGAGATTCCGTTGCAGTGGATGATAATTTCCATTCCCGGTTTTGTGCCAAGGGAAAGATCTATCGGTACATGATCTATAACAGCCGTCATGCCAGTGCGTTACTCCGGCGTACACACAGTCATGAAATGTATCCGATTGATATTGACAGGATGGACCGAGAAGCGCAGTGTATGGTCGGAACGCATGACTTTGCTGCATTTGCAGCCAGCGGCTCCGCGGTCAAGGATACCGTGCGGACGATATATGCCTGCCGATGTGTCCGGAATGACGATGAGATCGCACTGCTGGTATACGGGAACGGTTTCCTCTATAACATGGTCCGTATTCTGGCGGGTACACTCTGTCAGGTCGGTAACGGGAAGATAGAAGAAGGCGCCATCAAAAGGGCAATAGACACTAATGATCGTCTGCAGCTTGGAATAACTGCACCGCCCCAGGGACTTACTCTTATGCAGGTTTTTTATGAGAATGAAGAAAACAAGGCGATTGAGATGTTCAATCGCCTTGTGAGAAGGTATGACGGTCAATCAATATCGAAATCGAAATAGGTATCCGGATAGGGCTCGTTAGAGAGCCGATAATGCCACCATTCATTTTTGTAGCTGCCGAACCCCGACTGCTCCATGATTGTTTTCAGGAGCAGCCGGTTTTTTGTCTGCTCCTGTGTGCAACCGGAATATCCGTGATGGGAACGTATATCCATCAGGTCAAACCAGCCGCCCATATCGAGAGGAATGCCGCTTTCCGTACATAAGGTCAGATCGATTGTCCCGGCTCGGCTGTGACCGGAATGGGCTGAAATATAGCCCAGCGGTACCAGTTCGGTTTTATCATGGTTGGGATAGTGATGTGCCTTTGTTTTGTTGTCTTCTTCGGCAGCACACCAATTCATAAAGTCCTGTACGGCTTTCGCAGGGCGATAGGCATCATACAGCAGCAATTTCAGATTCATATTTACTGCAATATCTCGGGCAATGCATAGTGCTTGTGCCAGTTCAATGCTTCCAACGACCTTTGAAGCATTGTAACCTGTAACCGGTCGACCGATGAAATTGTCATAGCCCGCGTATTTTGCATCAATCAATACGCCTTTAACAGCTTCATTGAGATCGACAAATCCTTTTTTCATTCCGTATACTCCTTCATATATCAATATATACTTTTTGATATGCGTTGATAATCCTCGTACCGTTGTATTCTGTTTCCCGTTTGAAATTGGGATTGTAAGATTGATGGATGTGTCCGTGGATCAGATATTTCGGGTGATACTTATCGATCAGTTTGAGAAAGCACCGGAATCCCCAATGTGCCAGATCACTTTGATCGCCGTGATCTCTTGCAGGTGCATGGGCGAGGAGTATGTCAAACCCTTTGTATTTGAACAACTTGAACCAGAGCTTGCGGATCCGCTTGCTCATTTCTTTTTCATTGTACATACACTCACCGCCCTTGTAGCGCATGGAGCCTCCCAGACCCAATATGCGTATTCCGTTGATGACAACAAGGTCGCCGTCAATACAGTCACATCCGCCGGGGGGATTTGCCAAAAGTTTGGTATCGTGATTTCCGTGAACGTATAGGATAGGAGCTTTGGTAAAACAGGAGATGAAACCAAGATAATCTGCCGGAAGATCACCACAGGAGAGAATGAGGTCTACATCCTCTAATAGCCTCCTGTCCAGATAGTCCCACAGCCGTTTGTCCGGTTCGTCGGCAATGGCGAGTATCTTCATGTTTATTCACCCCAGTTCGTTGTTGATCCAGCTGATATCGGATATATCGGGACGCAGTTCTCCGTGGAGTCCCTGTAGTTTGACAATAGGCTTTGCTGTATCAGTCAGCATATCGATTGACGGAATGCTGCCTTCAATATTGTCAACGAGGTAGTCCATACAGAGTATTTCGGCAGGTGTCATTTTCTGCTCAAGCTCACAGCGTAATTTTCCCGTCTGATCCTTGATCGAACCCTCAAATGGTGTGAGGATTTCCTGACGTATTGAGTCTTTCATATGATTGATCAATCGTGCGGAGATTGGATCAAATCGGGAAGACAATAGTACATCTAATGCGCCGGAGGACATTCCCCACCAATAATTCATTGCCGAATCTGCTCTGATTTCTCCGTCAAAGGAGCCGGAAAGTACATTGCGAATCATAGTTTGATAGAACTTGCCCCAGTCGAGCAGCGGCATTGCAAGGTTTATGATGTTCTTGTCTTCATTAATGGAATACAGACCGTATTCATTAGAGGAATGGCATGGAGCATTAATGTCACGGTTTGAGATAATACGGACAGACTCATCTGAGAAGGGGTGATCGGGATCAAAATCTTTGCTTGTCGACCAGGCAAGTTTGATAACAGCCTTGGGATTTGCCATGCGAGCACCTATTGCAAAAGCGTTTATGGCAGACGGTGTTCCGTAGATAGGATAATCTGCTATATAACCGATTTTGTTGTTTTGTGTCATCATTCCGGCAACAAGACCGGTAATGAATTTAGCCTCATAGAGTCGTAAATAATAAGTCCTGACGTTATGATAAGCACTAAGATTGGAACAGCACAGAAGCTTGACATCCGGATATTCCAAAGAGGGACGGATACAGGAATTAAGCATAACGGGTGAGGTGGCAAATATCACCCTGTTTCCGTCCTTGATCAGGTTTTCGATTGCCTCTTCAAACTCTGTACGGGACGAAATGATATGGGCACTTGTTTCCAATTGTGTGTCCAGACCTTCGCCGGCGTTGAGACGGCCCAATTCATGCCAGTAATTCCAACCGGATTCCTCCGGAGGCCGGGTATAGAGGAAAGCAGCCTTGATCTTTGATGGGCGGAACAGGTGTGAAAACAGGCTTTGCGCGGGCAGCTCTTCCCGATCCAACATCAGACTGACATTGTCATTGTTGCTGCCGCGTTCAAACTCACTCCGCATCAGACGAAGATCAGCTTTCAATTCGGAGTTCGTTTTTATCTTCACTTTATCGTAACCGAAAGCAATGAGATATACAACGAAAGCGTCTGCACAGTTCATGGCCAGTGAAGAGGTGATAACGGACTTGTAGGCATTTGCAAAATACATGTACGCAGAACGAAGATCCAATGCGGAATCAATATCCCATTTTTCCCCTTTTTTATGTCCGGTCAACTCTATCAGTCTGGTATAATATCCGGGTTCTGTCAGGTAGATTTCGTAGATCCCGCTGTCACTTTGAAAATCAAGGGACTCGTAATAGACAATGTTCGCCAATTCGTTTGTCCTGCGGGGCATATACCTTGTGACATCACCCTCTATATATACCGCATCCAGGCACTTCATTACACTGACCCGTTTGTTTCCTTCGATGAGATAGTAGTATCCCATGTATTCCACAGCGGTGACAGGCTGACGCACACCGTTTTCGGATACACTGCGGTATAACTGAGACCATTTTTCGGAAAATTCGGTATTGATGTCGAGCAACGGCATGAAGTTGCAGGCGAATGCAGAAGATCGTCCGCCGGTCAGTGTTCCTTTGATACGATCGATGGGTATTTTGATGATGCCAAGAGGTATTTTTGCAAGCGAATTAAGCCCTTCGACTTCTTCATCCAGAGAGGGCAGATAGGGGGATTTATTCTGAGCCAGTGCCTGATTGTAGGCTCTGATTCCCATTTTTCTTGCACTTATATAGTATTCAGAAACCATTTGAACTCCTGTTCATTTTGTTTATGTCAGCAGAGCGCCTTTCCTTCCCATTCCTTAGCATTAGGAACGCCCAGAAGTTTTGCAATTGTTGGAGCAATATCCTTTATGGAGACATTCTTTATTTCGGTATCCGCTGCAAAGGCAGGACCATAGAAACAGATCGGAATTGTCATATCTTCAGGCATGTTACTGCCGTGTCCTCTGTCATGTCCGCCGTGATCTGCAGTAGTGATCAGGGTATATCCCTCAGGAAGAGCATGATAAATCCGCTCGATACAATCCCATGCTTTGGAGACGCTCTTCATATACTGTTCACTCATCCAGCCGCAGGAATGACCGCCGAGCTCATCGGTTTCTCCGAGATAGACAAACATGAAATCAGGCTGTTCGCTGACCAAGTATTTGATAGCGGCATCGGTGATCTTGGTATCTGTGTCCTCCTGTTTGTGCTGGTTGAAGCACATATAGGTGTGCAGATGATCAGGGCGGGACAGATCTCTGAGCTCCTCCCAGGTATTAAAGAAGGCACACTTCTTTTCAAATCTGTCCAACCGATCAAAAAGTCCTTCAATGGGACGAACCTGTGGCGTATAGGTGTTGGTAACAATACCATGTCTGTCGGGATCAACGCTGTGGAACAGAGACATATGACAAGGCAGCGTAACAGAAGGCATCACTGTCTGTGCATCAAGTGCATGAGCTGAAAGAGTGGGAAACTTCTTTGCAAAAGGATTACCGCAGCCCAGCATACCGTCAGGGCGCATACCGTCGACAAGTACAAGAACGACTTTGTTATCCATGATTATTCCTCCAATGCAGTTTTTCTCATTATACCATATTCACCGAAAGCTTGCAAGACTGCAGTACAAATAAATCTCAATTCGTGCGGGTTGACATCGGTTGAAATCCATGTTATAATATATTAAGAAAAGGAGGAACATGTAATGGAAGATTATCAAAACTCTTTTATATGCCTCGATGAGGAGAAAATGCCGTATCCCAGGGTGTGTGCACATAGAGGCTTCAGTACCGTGGCACCGGAAAACACAATGCCGGCTTATGGTGCTGCCATTGCGCTCGGTGCAGAGGAAATAGAGCTGGATCTGTGGGCTACTACTGATGGGGTTATTGTATCCTGTCATGATGCGAAGCTGGAACGTATTTCTTCCGGTACGGGCTTTGTTGATGAACATAGCTATGCAGAACTGCTGACGCTTGATTTCGGAAGTCAAGAAGGCGGAGAGAAATTTGCCGGTTTGAAGATTGCAACTTTTGAAGATATTCTAAGCAAATTCGGCAGACATACCATAATGAATGTCCATGTCAAAGCAAGAGATGACTGGAATCCGCTTCCAGACAAAACACTTATCAGCATCATTGAACTGATAAAGAAATATGGTTGCGAGAAGTATGTATATTTCATGAGTGGCAGTCCGTCAATACTGGAGGCACTTGAACGGCTTGCACCGGATATTGCGCGTTGTGCCGGCGCAGATGAACGAAACGGCAGACCGGTATATGACCTTGTTGATAAGGCGCTTAAGTATCATTGCACCAAGATACAGATATATAAGCCTCATTTTAAGTGCTTTGGCCCGGACTATCTGCCGGATCTGATTAAAAGGGCACATGAAAATGGCATATTGTGCAATATGTTCTATGCTGATGATTCGGATGAAGCAAAGAAATATGTGGAAATGGGTTGTGATACCATTCTTACGAACAATTTTCTGAAGGTATACAATGCCGTCAAAGGCTAAATAACAAGTAATGGAGGACTATTACTATGAAGACGATCAAGGACAAACAGCTTCTGGTAGGTGCAGATTTTGCGGGTTATCCGTTGAAGGAAGCCGTATGTGAGCATCTGCGTGCGAAGGGTTGGACAATTACCGATGTCGGCGTGACCGATCCGAATGTAGATGATACTGAGAATATGTTTCACCGTGTAGGTTTGCGTGTTGGTGCTATGATCTCCGAAGGCGAATTTGAACGTGCACTGATCTTCTGCGGCACCGGAATGGGTATCCATATTGCAGCAAGCAAGTGCCCTCATGTACATGCAGGCGTTGTAGAATCCGTTCCCGCAGCATTGAGAGCTATTACAGGCAATGGTGTCAACGTGTTGGCCATGGGCGCATTCTATGTGGCGCCTGCTATGGCTTGTGATATTGCGGATGCATATCTTGGTGCTTCCTTGGGCACCGGATACGAATGGTGGCACAATTTCTATGAGTTCCACAAGCTTGCGATTGATGAGCTTGAAGCATTCGATTATGAGACTTACAAAAAGAACGGTTTCAAAATGGAACATCTGGGAGACTATGATCTGACTCTTGAAAAGAAGGATGATCTTCGCTTCCAGTTGAAGGGAGATGACTGATTCGTGCTGAGAATCAGCAAATTGTTTATTGACGGAAATGAATACGGCAATACAGAGCTTACTTCTACCGGTTCATTTCTGTCTACCGGTAAGCCTTTCATCAGTTGGGCTGCCGAATCGGATAAGGAAAATGCACAACAGACAGAATGCGAAGTGGGCATCTACAACGGCGAGACTTGTCTTTGGGAAAAAGTCATTGATGATGCTGTACAGAAATGCGAGTATGACGGCAATAAGCTTCCGCAGGGCGTACTGTTAACACTCAAGCTGATTGTCAGAGACAATAACGGCGAAACTGCCGAATGTACCGCGGAGTTCATTGATGCGGAAATTGATTGGAAAGCACCCTGGATCGGAACTGAAGACAAACAGGATGGTCAGGTGATATATTTTGAAAAGTCACTCTCAGTGAAAAAAGAAGTACAGACTGCATATCTTTACCACTGCGGCATAGGCTACTGTGAATTCCTGATTGATGACTTCAGTGTTACCGACAAAAGACTGCTTGACCCGGCTTTCGTAGACTATTCAAAGCAGTGTCAGTATGTATTCAATGATGTTACAGACTTCTTCTTCGACGGAGAAGAAGTAAAACTGCAAGCCATAGTTGCTCCCGGCTGGCGGTATAACCCGAAGATCGCCAAACATATGAAGCGTCAGATGTCCTTCGCCGGAGATACCATGCTGACCGCTATGCTGCACCTGAATTACATGGACGGCACGGACGAATGGGTTTACACAGATGAATCCTGGTTGGCCGGTCGAGGATCCTGCACAACGGCTTCCGTTTTTGACGGTACGAAGTACGATGCAAATATCGAAGACTTTACCGACATGAAGCCTGTCGTTATCAAGGCAGCTCCCGGCGGAATTATGCGTCCGATGTTGATCCCTTATGTCGGTGCTTGTGAATATCTTGCTCCTGTCGCATACTGGCATAAGAACGGCGGTATTGTGATCGACTTCGGAAAAAATATCGCCGGCGTGCTGAAACTTTACGACCTTGGTAATACCGTTAAGGGACAGACGATTAGTATTCGTCATAGTGAAGAATTGACGGAAGACGGCGATCTGTTTACCGATACGCTGCGTCATGCCGAGGCGAATGACATATATGTATGCTGTGGTGATGATGTTGAGTTCTATCCGAAATATACCTATCACGGGTTCCGCTACGCCCGTATTGATGGCGCTGAAGATATTGACATCATGAACAGTGTGCGGGCAGTAGCTATCCGAACTCAGCTCGATACCTGCTCCAGCTTCCGCTGCGGTAATCCTTTGATTACTGCCATCCATAACGCCTGTGTTGCTACAGAGCGGGCGAACATGCATTCCATTCTGACCGATTGTCCGCAGCGTGATGAGCGTATGGGTTGGATGAATGATGCAACGGTTCGTTTTGAGGAGACTCCGTATAATTTCCGCATCGGTACCATGTTCAAGAAGGTCATCGAGGATCTGATTGATATCCAAGATGATACCGGCGCCATTACCTGCACGGCTCCTTATGTGTTTGGCGGCCAGCCTGCTGATCCTGTATGTTCTTCATTCCTTGTTGCAGGGTATCAACTGATGATACATTGTGATGACAGTGCATCAATAAGAAAGTACTATTCTGCTTTTGAAGCTTGGGAGAACTGCCTCCTTTTGCACAGTGGTAATCTGTCAAATGATAAGGTGAAGAATGATGGTGGCGCATGGGAACTGAATGATCAGGGCAATGCGGATGAGAACGACGTTGACAGATATATTGTGAATTATACCTACTACGGCGACTGGGCGGCTCCTCTATATGCCTGCAAGAATCACGCTGACGGCGGTCCGGGTGCCGTATCTATTGTAACCCCAGGTATCTTCATGTCTACCGGTTTTTCCTACTATAACTGTGTTTTGCTGACAAAAATGGCAAAGTACATTGGTCTGACTGAAAAAGCAGATAAGTACAGTGCTTTGGCAGTGAAGATCAAAAATGCAATACTGAAGAAGTGGTATGATCCTGAGAAAGCAACATTTGCCACTGCATCTGAGGCTTGTCAGGCGTTTGCCTTGTGGTTGGGTATTGTTCCCGAAGGGGATGAGGCAAAAGCAGCCAAAGTATTGCGTGACGATCTGGTTATCCGGAACTATGATTTCACGACAGGTAACCTATGTACACGGTATATGATGGATGTGTTGGCAAAATACGGTTACATTGAAGATGCTTACAAGTTGATTACCAAAGAGACCTGCCCTTCTTTCGGCTTCATGCTGCAGCAGGAGGCTACTACAATCTGGGAACGTTTCGAGCTCATGAAGGATGCCGGCATGAATTCTCATAACCATCCGATGTATGGTGCTGTCGATTATTGGATGTATGCCTATCTGGCCGGTATTAAGCCCACTGCTCCCGGTTGGACGGAGTTTGAAGTTCGGCCGTATATTCCCGAGAAATTGCAGTCTGTACAAGCCGTGGTCGATACCGTGAAGGGGAATGTAGCTGTAAGAATTGTAAAACGTTATGAAAAGACACACATGCAGCTGGACGTACCTTTCGGCTGCAGAGCACATGTGGTATTTGGTAATATAAACACCTATGTAAATAGTGGTTTCCATACGTTTATGCTATGAACCTGTTGAATATCCTGTACATTATTATGTCGGTACTGTTGCTGGTCAATTTTGACTGCACAGTACCGGCTAAGCCGCAGCCGAGTATTGAATATTTTTATTATTCATACAATAATTCATTTGGCGAGGGTTCCTATTACTATCTTATAGAGGACGGAAAACTTCAATATGATGATTACTACGGTATCGATAACCCCATGATAACGTCTATCGATCCGGAAGCTATGGAGAAGCTGGAACAAATATGCAGTACAATCTCAGATTGGGACGGCTTTTCGGAGACTGATGAGGATGTATTGGATGGCGACGGATTCTCCTTGACAGTCAATTATGCTGACGGGTGCAGCATAAATGCTTACGGGTCCAATGCATATCCGGAAGGCTATAGTGAGTTTGATGATAGTATAAAGGAACTGTTTGAACCTTACGCTGAGGCAGCAAGAAAGGAAAGATTAGGTTCCATCATAGAAGCTGGTATCAACGGGCAATTGGATGGATTCATTGTGACGTTCATACAAAACGGTTCCTCCGGCGATGACAGATATGAATTCTTTTCTTATCATCGTGATGACGGCAGTGATTACTATGAAGTGAGTATTCAATCAGAAAGCGGAGAATTCATTGAACAGGGGCAATACGGTATTGATTCGGATGTGCCGAGTGGTTTGATCAGTTATGAGGGAATTGAAACCTTGCTTGATAAATATGAGATCATACGGTGGTTTGGCTATGATGAAGCTTCCGAGGATTACAACAATAGTGAATGGTTCCAACTGTGTTTCTGGTTTGATGATGGTTTTCAGTTGGATGCCATGGGTAGCGAAAAACCGGATCACTATGATGAATTCAGATCGGAACTGCTGACATTGTTGGTGGATAGTGTAAGTGGATACAAACAGGTGAATGGTTAACAGGTATATAAAGATGATGCGCCGTTGTTTTATGCGGCGTGTTTTTATAAAAAAGGTCTTCTCAAATTGCAATAGCAAGTTGCAATAGTTCACGAAAGATTCACGGATAGAGCGGTTTTTCCTTGGAGGGAGGAGCGAGGCGACGAGCGAAAAAAAAAATCCGGCGGCGTGACTTCCTCATGCGGTGTAAATGCGGTCGAGTTCCGCTTCGAACAGTTCATCCGGAGTGCGGTAGCCGAGAAGCT
>JAZLHZ010000319.1:0-1645 GCA_045617085.1 Clostridia bacterium | reverse complement strand
ATGTGAAGTGCGCCCCCGAGCCGCAGTAAGCAAATGTACTGCCGGGTCTGCCCGTTATCGCATATCAAGGGGAATACATATTTTTGTGTATTCAATCGGAGTGGAACCGCGCACTGCGTCTCTGAATGGGAGGCAGTGCCTTTTTATATAGTGTGCAGTTATTAATTAGCAATGTGCAATCAGCAATTGATTGATCGTCCTATTCCTGCTCACTGCCGACTGCAAACTGTAAATCATAAAAGAGAGGATAACACACCATGAAGATCTACAACACCATGACCCGCCGCAAGGAAGAGTTCGTCCCCGTCCACGAGGGCAAGGTCGGCATCTACTCCTGCGGCCCCACCGTATATGACTATTTCCACATCGGCAATGCCCGTCCCTTCATTATGTTCGACACCCTGCGCCGCTTCCTCAAGCACGTGGGCTACGAGGTGACCTTCGTTCAGAACTTCACCGACATCGATGACAAGATGATCAAGCGTGCCAATCAGGAAGGCATCACTGTCGAAGAGCTGGGTGACCGCTTCATCAAGGCATATTTCGAGGACGCCGGTGCGCTGGGCGTTGAGCCTGCGGACGTGCATCCCAGAGCCACCCGCCATATCGGCGAGATCATCAAGCTGGTCAAGACGCTGGAGAACAAGGGCCTTGCCTATGCCTCCGACGGCGACGTATACTTTGACACGCAGGCCTACCGTGCCAATTACGGCAAGCTGACCGGCCAGAATCTGGACGATCTGGAAGAAGGCGCCAGCAACCGCCTCGATACCGAGACCAACAAGCGCAATCCCATGGACTTCGCCCTGTGGAAGGCACAGAAGCCCGGCGAGCCCGCATGGAAGAGCCCCTGGGGCATGGGCAGACCCGGCTGGCACATCGAGTGCTCCGCCATGAGCATGAAGTATCTGGGCGAGACCATCGACATCCACTGCGGCGGCGTCGACCTGATCTTCCCCCATCATGAAAACGAGATCGCCCAGAGCGAGGGCGCTACCGGCAAGACCTTTGCCAACTACTGGATGCACAACGGCCACATCAACGTGGACAACCAGAAGATGAGCAAGTCGCTGGGCAACTTCTTCACCGTCCGTGACATCGCCAAGGACTACGATCTGGAGGTCGTCCGCATGTTCATGCTGAGCGCCCACTACCGCAGCCCCATCAACTTCAGCCGTGTACTGATCGATCAGGCCAAGACCTCGCTGGAGAGAATGTATACCGCCCGCAACAACGCCGCCTTCCTGCTGGAGTCCGCCGAGGACAAGCCCATGACCGAGGCCGAGGAAGCCTTCGTCAAGCGGGGCGAAGAAGCCATCGCCAAGTTCGACGAAGCCATGAACGATGACCTCAACACCGCCGATGCACTGGGCGCCATCTTCGAGTATGTGCGCGACATGAACACCGTACTCGCCGCCAATAACCATCCCTCCAAGGCCGCCATCGAAAAGGGTCTTGCCAACCTCAAGATCATGACCGACGTGCTGGGTCTGCTGCGCAAGGAAGTCAATACCACGCCCGAGGACATTCAGGAGCTGGTCGATCAGCGCACCGCCGCCAAGAAGAACAAGGATTTTGCCGAGGCCGACCGCATCCGCAACCTCGTCCTCGAAAAGGGCTATATCATCGAAGACACCCCCAAGGG
>JAZLHZ010000318.1:0-4988 GCA_045617085.1 Clostridia bacterium | reverse complement strand
CTTGCCGTCGGCAGTGCTCTTCAGGAAGCCCAGCTCCTGAAGTCTTCTCTGAAGTGCCGCCACAGCATCGCCGGAATCGCCCCGGACCAGGGTGGAATAGCCGTTGACAACGACCACGCCGCTGCCGTTCTGATTGACGGCAGGCGTGGGAGTCACGGAAGCGGTATATCTGGGTGCATTGGAGGCGTAAAGCTTCTCCTGAAGCGAGACATTGGCAATGCCCGTCTGAGAAACACCCAGCGCCTTCTGGAACAGGCGCACCGCCGTCTGGGTCTGGGCGCCGAAGGTGCCGTCGGGCGTACCGGTCAGATAGCCCAGCTCGATCAGCCTGCGCTGCAGCTCCAGCACATCCTCGCCGGAATCGCCGGTCTCGATGCGGGTATACGTCCTGAGCACAGCCGTCGCCTGAGGCGTTGCGGCGGGCGTCGCCGTGACCTGCCACTGCTGGGTCACCTGCGTGATCGTGCCCGTGGGCGAAGGAGTGGGCGTCGGCGTTTCGACGACTTCCCTCGTGGCAAAGGGCAGGATCTCCTTGGCGGAATAGCCGGAGAGCGGATCGTCCCGGGTATCCACCTTTGCGCCGCAGCCGGTCAGCAGCAGTGCCGTCACCGTCAGCAGCGAAACAAATGCGAAAAAGCGTTTTCTGGTATTCATATTCCGTATCCCCCCGATATGGTTTCAGCTTGAATTATCTGATTAGACGCAGACGACCCGTACTTGGTTGCACCTGCATTTTATTTTAACAGACGGGAAAATAGCATGGCTTTACATAAATATTCCAATCGGCAAAAAAGTATTCTCATTTATTTTACATATCGATAACCACTCAAGATAATGTTTGTTGTATAATAAAACCCGTTTGATTACGAGAAAAAGAAAAGGAGATTAGTGTTAAAATGAATCATTCTGCAAAGGAACTCAATCGTGAAAGCAATTGCGAAAGCATCGCCACCAGCGTGCTCGCCCTCTATCCCAGCTTTAAGAAGCTCGTCAGTGGTCTTCACGTAAAGTGTGACGCCGTGCTGTCCCCCTCTCATATCCAGGTGCTGGCTTATCTGGTCCGCTACGAGACCGTTACCGTTTCCAAGCTCTCCAAGAGCTTCGGCATCGCCAAGCCCAACATCACTCCCATTATTGACCATCTGACCGATGCAGGTCTGGTAGAGCGTGCCCACAACACCACCGACAGACGCGTTGTTTTCATCACCGTGCTGCCTAAGGGCGTTGAAGTATACAACAAGCTCGTTGCCCAGATGGGCGAAGAGCTGAAGGATATGCTGAAGGATATGTCCGCCAAGGACGTTGATTCCCTCGCCGGCGATCTCGATTCCGCCGCAAAGCTGCTCAGCGACAAGTAATAAATCGGTTGGCAGTGAACAGGAGTCAGTATTCAGTTATATACTGTTTTCACAAATAAAAAAACCGATCACGAGGCGGGAGCTTGTCTCCCGCCTTTTCTATTGGTGCCGAGTTGCTGAATTGATAGTTGATTTGCCTGCGGCAGTTGTTTTCTGCTTCGCAGAGTTTGGAAGTTTTTCCCATCTGCATAGCTTTATCAGCCTGCCCGCCGTATAATCGACTTCCGGTAATTGCTGATTGCACATTGCTAATTATCCAACTGCTCACTCCAAAGCCTCCAGCTTCTTCATGATCTCCATCTGTCTCGTGCTGATCAGCATATCCCTGACATACTGATAGTACTCGTCACAGCCGTAGGCCTGCATAAAGCGGGCGGCATTGGCGGCTGCGGTAAGGTTGGTGATCAGCACCGACAGCTCGCCGCCCTTTCCGAAGGCTTCGCTGACGAAGCGGATGACATTGGTACAGCGCTGCTTGGCGATCTCCGCCTGCTTTTTGAGCTTGTTCTTTTCGTTCTCATATGCCGCCTTCAGCGCCTCGGAGGCGGCCTTTTCGCTCTCAGCCAGCTCGGCTTCGGGCAAAATCTCGGCATAGAACGCCAGCGCCCTGCGCAGCATGTCGCCGTTTTCCGAGGAAAGCATATTTCCGTCAAGACCCTTTTTCAACTGCCTGTTGAGCCTGTCCGTCTCATCCTTGATGAGCGAGGCCACACTGCGGTGCGAGGTGACCGCCGCCACACGGATATCCCGGATCGACGCATTGACGCTTTGCAGGCAGGCATGCTTCTCCACCACCGGATCGATATCCTCCGTCAGCGATTCAAACAGCAGCGCCGTGAGGCTCAGCTTTTCATCGGTCTTGGCTTTTGCCGCCTTCTCGAGAACCGAGGCATTCGCCCTGCCGTCCAGAATGTCCGATACGGCATAACGTCTGCGGTACTTGATGAACAGGTCATAATATGTGCAAAAACGCCTTGCGATGGTCGGGCTCTGGATGTACTGGATCATGAGGTCATAGGTCGCCGGAATGTCGTTTTTCTCGTAGAGCCGCAGGATGTCGCTCATGTCCATCCAGCCTCTGGGCGTGGCAAAATACTTGCCGTCCACCGTGGTCTCGATGGAAAGGAAATCTCCCGGATACGAATCCAGATACGCCACTATCGCCGGATGCACCTTCGCATTCAGCGCATAGTCCCTCCATACGCCGTAGTCCGCCTCCACCTCGATGCGCTTCAGGCGGTCCATCGTGGCAATGTCGAACTCCTTGACCGACTTGTTGAACTCGATGGGGTTGCCCGCCGTCACGATGATCCAGCCGTCCGGCACCTCATGCTGGCCGAACGTCTTGTACTGGAGAAACTGCAGCATCGCCGGAGCCAGCGTTTCGGAAACGCAGTTGATCTCGTCCAGGAACAGGATGCCCTCCTTTTCCCCGGTCTGCTCCATCTTGTGATAGATGCTGGCGATGATCTCGCTCATCGTGTACTCCGTCATGCGGAAGGTCTTTCCGTCAAATTCCTCTTCCTTGATGTAGGGCAGACCCAGTACGCTCTGGCGGGTATGATGGGTCATCGAATAGCTGACCAGCGGGAGCTGCAATTCGTCTGCGACCTGCTGAACGATGTCGGTCTTGCCCACGCCCGGCACGCCCAACAGGAAGATCGGACGCCGGCGCTGCTTGGAGATCACGGGATTGCCGAACTCATTCTTCGTCCGGTACGCCCGTATCGTATTGATGATCTCGGTCTTGGCCTGCAATATGTTCATATCCGCATCACTCCTTTTGCTTATTTACACAGTTCATCCCTGTCCAGCACCAGCTTGATCGCCCATGAAGGCACTTTCGCCTGCCCTGCCTTATCGTTTTCCACAAAGGCGAACGCCGTCTGATAGACCGGCGGCTGTCCCGGGAACCTGCCGTAGCCGTCCGTAAAATAGATCAGTCCCCGGAGATTGACAAACTTCTTTTCTGCGATCAGCTTGTTCACATATTCAAACACCGGACGGAAATCGGTGCCGCCGCCGCCCCGAAGCTCCAGATTTTTCAAAAAAGCGTCAAACTCCTGCTGCGTCCGTATCACGGTATCCTGCTGCACGGCGGCATCACACTGAATGATGTGCAGCACGAACCGCTCGGAAAACGTCTCCGCCTGCTTGAGGATATTGTAGGTCTTCTGCACGAACCGCTGCACAAGCGCCCTGCTGCTGAGCCCGAATGTCGAACCGGAGGTATCGATGGCAATGGCCAGCTCCTTGATCCGCTTGTCGTCCCGGTATTCCAGCGGCTCGATCAGCGGCATGTCGCCGTAGGTCTCCATTCCGTAGGTGTAGGCGATGTAGTCAAACTCGTCCGGATCGGGATGCATCACCTCACAGGTAGCTGCAAACCGGCGCAGGAACGCAGAATAGTCGTATTTCTCCCGGTTCAGCTCGCCAAGCTTTGCCAGAAAATTGCCGGGCAGATTGCCGATATGGCCGGAAAATGTCTCCATATCGGTCTGGATATGCCGGGCGATGTCCTCCCAGCGCTCGGCCAGCTCCGCTCTGGCCTGCACATTCCCGAAGGCGGAGGAATCCGCCAGATCGCCGACGCCGGAATTGCTGCCGTCTCCCGCCTCCAATACCGCCGAAACGATATACCACAGCTCATGATCGTCCCGGGCAAACAGGCGGATGTACTTTTCCAGCTCCGCAGCGCCGGGCTTTTTTTCGGTAAGATATGCGTACAGCTTTTCCGCCGTGGGCGGATCCGCCTTGGCACGGATCGTATTCAGGCAATCGGTCTGCGCCTTTGTCATGCTTTCGGGAATCAGCTGCTCCATGATGTCCGCCACGGCAATGTCGCAGCTCACGTCCCACAGCAGCCGATCGATCATCGGCGTGACCAGCATGTGCCGGAAAATGCAGTGCAGCACCAGATGAAGATACGCATCTTTCAGGTACTGACTGTCCTTTCTGTATTTTGAAAAGAGCAGGTCGGGCGCATACACCACCCGGACGCCCTCGGTGGCGATGGGATACGCTTTCAGAAAGTCGTCGCTCACCACAAGTCCCATTTCTTCCTCGGTATACATGAACGGCTTCAGCGCATAGATCGCCCTGTCGAGAAACCTCAGCTTCATCATCAGCTCGGTATTCGTCACCGAAAATATCTCCTCGGCGATCTCTCTGCGCTTCATTTCCCTTTCGTCCATCGTCCTCACCTCACCTTTTATCCATTATATCATATTTCCGGCAAACCTGCAAATAAGAAGTTCATTATTTTCTCTGCCGTTTGCTGCGTTAAAAGACTGTAATATGAATGCAATTCGCTTTTATTTGTGCTATAATGTATGCGACTTAATATATACGGAGGACTGTCATGAACCTTACCGGACCGAAAAAAACAAAAACCATCACCCGCATCGGCGTACTGGCGGCGGTCGCCTCGGTGCTTTACTTTATTCCCGGCATCCCGATCATCCCGCCGATCTACAAGCTGGACTTTTCTTCTCTGCCTGTGATCCTGGGCGGCTTCTCGCTGGGCATCGTACCGTCGCTGATCATTCTCGCCATCAAGGACATCATCGGCCTGTTCCATTCCTCTTCGCTGGGCGTGGGCGAGCTGGCCGATTTCGTGACCTCCGCCTG
>JAZLHZ010000317.1:0-28182 GCA_045617085.1 Clostridia bacterium | reverse complement strand
CTGGAGCTGGACATGGTCATCAACGTGGGCAAGCTGAAGAGCGGAGACACCGCCTATGTTGAAAACGACATTGCCGAAGTCGCAAAGGCCGCTCACGAGGGCGGCGCCATCCTGAAGGTCATCATCGAGGCATGCTACCTCACCGATGACGAGAAGGTCACCGTCTGCAAGCTCGCCGAGAAGGCAGGCGCCGATTTCGTCAAGACCTCCACCGGCTACGGCACCCACGGCGCCACGCCCGAGGACGTGAAGCTGATGCGTCAGTCCGTTTCCGAAAAGGTCCATGTCAAGGCCGCCGGCGGCATGCGCACGCTGGATGCGGTACTGAAGAATCTGGAGGCCGGTGCCGACCGCTTCGGTGTCAGTGCCACCGCCGCCATCATGGAAGAAGCCGAAAAGAGGCTCTGACGCCATGCTCGACCTGAAGGCCCGCCTTGCGGCACTGCAGGGAAAAAAACATGAGGACGCTCCCCTGCCGAAGGTGTTCGAATACGTCTCGCAGACCCGTTTGGACGAGGGACTGTATGCACTCTCGGAAAAGGGACTGCATCGTCTGGGCTATGACGGCATGTTGGAGCCGGAGAAGCTGCTGTTCCTGGATACCGAGACCACCGGGCTTTCCGGCGGCGCAGGCACCACGGCGTTTCTGGTGGGGCTGGGCCGCATCGAAAACGGGAAATTCAAGGTCTATCAGTATCTGATGGAAAGCTTCGCCGCAGAGCCGGAGCTGTTGTCCAAATGCGCCCGGCTCATTTCCGAAGCCAAAACGCTGGTCACCTTCAACGGCGCCGCCTTTGACGTGCCGCTGCTGCACGACAGGCTCCTGTTCAACCGCATGGAGGCCTGCACCGACGGCAAGGAGCATATCGATCTGCTGAAGCCCGCCCGCAGGCTGTGGAAGCTGCGGCTCAAGCACTGCTCGCTGTCGCATATCGAGCAGACGGTCATGGACATCTACCGGGACAACGATCTTCCCGGCAGCGAGGTGCCCGGCCGGTATTTCGAGTTTCAGAAGACGAAGGACATGGCGCTGCTGGAGGATATCGTCAAACACAACCGTCAGGACATCGTGTCGCTGATGACGCTGCTGGTGATCATCCACGACGCCTTTGCCGAGCCCACGGAGCAGCTGAGCCTTCTGGACGTATACAGTGCCGGACGGACGCTGCAAAAGGAAGGCGAGACCGAGGCTGCCGAAGAGTGCTTCCGCAGCGCATCAAAGACCGTTGCCGCCAAGACGGTCACGAATCTCCGCGAAAACAAGAACAGTGCACAGGCCAAGCACGAGCTTTCACTGATGCTGAAGCGGCAAAACCGTCTCGACGAGGCGGAAGAGGTCTGGCAGGACATGTTGCGGCGGCATCAATTGACGGTATTTGCCTGTACGGAGCTGGCCAAGCTGTACGAGCACAAAAAAAGAGACCCCGAAAGGGCCCTTGACTATACGCTTACCGCAATGAAGGAAGCAGGGGACGAGGAGCTGACCGAGCTGGAAAAGCGCAGGCAGCGGCTCACGTCGATCCTGCACAGGAGGACAAACACAAATGGGCATACTTGATATCTTCGCAGGTACCGCCAAAAAGGCTTATAACCTGCACCGTATGGGAAACGTGCTCTACGATCAGGGCAAGTCGGCAGAAGCCAAAGCCAAGCACGAGGAAGCACTGGCGCTCTACGAGAAAGCCATGCAGGAAAAGAACGTCAAGCCCGTATTCATGATGGCTTACGGCGTGCTGCTGCTGCGCTTCTTCCGCTTTGACGAGGCCAAGGCGCTGTTCCTCAAGGCCGAAAAAGCCCCCGGCATCACCAAGCAGGAGAAGAGCCAGCTGCGCATCAATTACGCCATCTGCCAGTGGAAGTTAGGCAATCTGGATTCCGCCATTGAGCAGCTCAAGATCGCCCTGAGCGAAAGCAAGACCGGCATGCTGTACGGTTCGCTGGGCTATATCCTGATCGAAAAGGCCAAGCAGACCGGCGACTTCACCGAGGCCGTGGAGTTCAATGCGCAGGCTCTGGATTATGACAATGAGGATGCGGTCATCCTCGACAATCTGGGTCAGCTGAACCTGGCCATGGGCGATAAGGAAAAAGCACTGGAATACTTCACCAAGGCACACGAGGCCAAGCCCAAGCAGGTGGATACCCTGTACTACCTCGCCGTCCTCGCAAACGAGAAGGGCGACAGCGCCAAGGCAAAGGAATACCTGAACACCGCACTCAATGAGGGCAACTACTCCGCCCTGTGCACCACCACCAAGGCACAGGCACAGGAGCTGCTCGATTCCCTCAAATAAATATATCGGAGGTATACAACAATGTTTGAAGGCAGAAAACTGGACCACATCGGTCTGCAGAGCATCGATTCCGAAAAGGATGCCACCTGGTACATGGAGAAGCTGGGCTTTACCCTCAAGGGCAAGTTCAAGAGCTCCCGCGGCGATTTCTATACCTGGTTCGTCACCAACGGCCCCGTGACCTATGAGATCTCCCAGAAGGCCGAGCTGGATCCCATGCTGCAGGGCAAGGTCGATCACATCGCCCTCAATTCCACCGACATCGAAGCCGACTACAAGGCCTGTGTCGACGCCGGACTCACCGTCTGCACCAAGGGCATCGAGAGCATTCCCTCCCGTTGGGAGAGAGGCTGCCGCTACTTCAAGGTAGTCAGCGCCACCGGCGAGCAGATCGAGATCAATCAGGACCTCTGATGCACAGTTAACAGTGAGCAATGTGCAGTGAACAGTTAGCCGACGGCATCGCCGTCGGCAATTGTTATATAATATTAAAAAAGTCCCTTCCCTCATCAGAGGGAACGAGCGTAGCGAGTTGGTTTCGGCCGATAAAGTAAAGCAGTAGAAACACGAAAAAACTGTTTCGTATGCTTTTATTTATTAAGAACACATATGAAACTTTATTTTAGTATTTTCGGCACTTTCATTTTAGTAATTTCGGCAGTTTTGTTTTAGTATTTTCGGATGAGGCGGTTTTCCGGGCACAGAAAAAAGGGCATCCCCCGTTTTTTGAGGGATGCTCTTTTCATTATCGATCAGTAATTCTCGGCATTGATCTCGAAGTATGCCTGAGGATGTGCGCAGACGGGGCAGATCTCGGGAGCCTGCGTGCCGACGATGATGTGGCCGCAGTTGCGGCACTCCCACACCTTGACCTCGCTCTTGGCGAAGACCTCCTGAGCCTCCACATTGTGCAGCAGTGCACGGTAGCGCTCTTCATGGTGCTTCTCGATCAGGGCAACAGCGCGGAACTTGGCAGCCAGTTCTTTGAAGCCTTCGGCCTCTGCGGTCTTGGCAAAGCCCTCGTACATATCAATCCATTCATAGTTTTCGCCGTCCGCAGCGGCAGCCAGATTCTCGGCGGTGCTGCCGATGCCGTTCAATTCCTTGAACCAGAGCTTTGCATGCTCCTTCTCGTTGTCGGCAGTCTTCAGGAACATGGCTGCGATCTGCTCAAAGCCTTCCTTCTTCGCCTTGGAGGCAAAGTAGGTATACTTATTTCGAGCCTGAGACTCGCCGGCAAAGGCGGCTTCGAGATTCTTTTCGGTCTGGGTCCCGGCGTAGGGATTGTCCTTCTTCTCCTCGATCAGCTGCAGCTTATCACCCTTCGCCTTGCACAGGGGGCAGACAGGCTCCACGCCGTCCTCCACCTCGAATACCTTACCACACACGAGACACTTGTATGTTTTCATGTTGTTTCTCCTCATTTCTTAAGTATTGTCACATATTCCATCAGATACCGTAGGCGAACCAGATGTAGATATATGCGGGAATGATGGCGGCAAGAGTGAACGGAATGCCGATCTTGAAGAAGTCGCTGTTCTTCACGGTATAGCCTTCCCTGCGCAGGATGCCGATGCCGGTGATGTTGGCAGAAGCGCCGATGGGCGTGCAGTTGCCGCCGAGGGTAGCGCCGGACAGCATTCCGAAGTACAGCAGCGTGGGATCGATACCCAGCGCCGTGGCGATACCCGCAATAACGGGGATCATCGTGGCGACGTAGGGAATATTATCGATAAATGCGGAGATCAGCACGGATGCCCACACGATGGCGGTATACAGCAGGAAGATGTTTCCGCCGCCTGCCTGTGCCAGCAGGTTGGCCGCCGCATCGATGACGCCCTGCTCGGTAATTCCGCCGATCATCAGGAACAGGCCGACCAGCAGGCCGATGGTCTCAAAGTCGATCTCCTTCAGCGGAGCGACAAGGGCGGAGACTTTTTTCTTCTGCACGAAGTTGACGATGATGCCGATGACCATCAGTACGCAGCAGATGAGGCCGTTGGTGATGTCGGGTTTATTGGGAATAAAGGAAGCGGCGATCAGCAGCACGATGGTGCCCAGCAGCAGCACGGAAGGCACGTAGTTCGTGACCTTGGTGCGCACGCCGGTCTTCGGGACGGGAGCCTTTTCCTTGCGGAAGATAAAGTACAGGATGGCGGCTGCCAGCACAGCGCCCAATTCCACCACGAAGAACATGCACAGTCTTCCCTTATACCAGAAGAAGTCCATGAAGCTCATGTCCAGTGCGGAACCCAGCATGATGGCGGTGGTATCGCCGACCAGTGTCGCTGCGCCCTGCAGGTTGGACGACACGGCGATGCCGATGATAAACGGTACAGGATTGGTCTTCAGCTTTTTGCATATCTCAATAGCAACGGGAGCCACCATCAGTACGGTGGCGACATTATCGACAAAGGCAGATATAACGCCTGCAAACATCGAGAGAGCCACAGCTGCCCACTGTACCGAGGACACCTTTTCCATCAGCAGGTCTGCCAGCAGCTCCGGCATCTTGCTCTCGATAAACAGGGCGACGATGCCCATGGTTCCTGCAATCATCAGAAGCACGTTGTAGTCGATGCTGCCGAGGACTTTACTTATGGGAAGCATGCCGCTGACAATGAATATCAGGGCAGACCCCAGAGCAATATAGGGGCGGTACTTGCTGAAAACCAGCATCAGCACATACGTTGCGGCAAACAGGATCAAAGCGGGGATCATACACAACAATTCCTTTCAACATTTGTTACGCTCCCTATTATATCGGTCTGCTGTTACCTTGTCAAGAGAAGAAAGGAAAAGATAGTATAACGAAACCATTCACATTCAGTTTCCGACATAAAAAAGTCTCACCGAGAATCCGAAGATTATCGGTGAGATTCTTTATTTATCTGTTGATCAGGCCTCGGTCTCGGGCAGATCGAGATCGCTGTCGTCCATGGCATCCTCTTCGATGGCTTCGCGGATGCTCAGGCTGATGCGCTTCTTCTCGGTGTTGACGTCCAGAATCTTTACGCGGACGATATCGTCAACCTTCACGACATCCTCGACCTTCTCGATGCGGCGGGGAGCGCAATGGGAGATATGTACCATACCGTCGAGTCTGGGCTCGAGCTCTACGAATGCGCCGTAGCTCATGATGCGGACGACCTTGCCCTCAACGATGGAGCCGACGGGATACTTCTCGGCAGCATAGTCCCAGGGACGGGGCATGAGTGCCTTGATGGACAGAGCGATGCGGCCCTTCTCTTCGTCCAGAGAGGTGATCTTGGCCTGTACTTCCTGACCGATGGAAACGACATCCTCGGGCTTGGCGATCATCTTGTTGGACAGCTGGGAAACATGGATAAGTCCGTCCACGCCGCCGATGTCAACGAATGCGCCGAAGGGCTGCAGACGTACGACAGTGCCGGTAACGATCTGGCCGACTTCGAGGCCTGCCCATACTTCGGCCTTCTTGGCGTTGGCCTCAGCCTGCAGCACAGCCTTGCGGGAAGCAACGATGCGCTTCTTGGTGGAATCGGTCTCAATGATCTTCAGGGTCATTTCCTGGCCGACCATGTCATCCAGCTTCTCAACGTAGTTGTTGGCTACCAGAGATGCGGGGATGAAGGCGGTAACGCCCTTGACCTCAGCCAGCAGGCCGCCCTTGACAACCTTAACGCCCTTGCCGGTAACGTACTCTTCGTTGTCCTTGGCAGCTACGAGCTCTTCCCAAGTCTTACGGTCGATGATGTTGCGCTGGGAGAGAAGAACATTGCCTTCGCCGTCGTTGACCTTAACGACTTCGACTTCGATCTCGTCGCCGACCTTGACGTCGGTGTTTACGAGGTCTTCCTTCTTGACCAGACCGTCGGACTTGTAGCCAACGTTTACACAAACCTCATCGGCGGTGATCTGGATCACGGTGCCGGTTACAACCTGACCGGGGCGAAGCTGAACCATAGTCTTTTCAAAATCGGCCATGGTGGCGTTGTCCTGAAGAACTTCCTGAATGCTGTTTTCCATGAGTGTTACAACCTCCTTGTATGGCATTTCCGGTGTTGACGCACCGGCCGTAATGCCTATGTGATCCGTGGGGTGAAATTTTATGCGCTGCACATCCCGCACGGTCTCAGCCAAATATGTTTTTTCGCAGTACATCCGGCACAGGTTCGCCAGCTTCATCGTGTTGGAGCTGCTTCTGCTGCCGATCACCAGCATCACGTCGCACTGCCGGGCAAGCTCCTGCGCTTCCTGCTGGCGAAGGGATGTGGTACTGCATATCGTATTTTGTATCTCTATCGTGGGGTTCATTTCCTTCAGCAGTCCGGAGATACGGTCAAACTGCTCTCTTGAAATGGTGGTCTGCGCCACCGCCACGGAGTTGTCCGGCACGCCCTGCAGGCGGATCGCTTCGATCTCTTCCTCCGTGCCCACCGCAACACCTTTGCACCAGCCGAGAATGCCCCGCACCTCGGGATGCGTGCCGTCGCCGATGACATAGACGAATCTGCCTTCCTTCGAGGCGCTTTCCACCAGCTCGTGAATGCGCTTTACGAAGGGACAGACCGTGTCCGTGATGCGGATATTTCTTTTTTCCAGCTCGTCATGCACCGCTTTGCCCTCGCCGTGCGCCCGCAGGATTGCACAGGCACCGTCGGGGATCTGCGCCGTAGACTCAACAAGCTTTGCGCCCATCGCCCTCAGCTCGTCCACCACTGCCGGGTTGTGGATCACCGGACCCAGCATGTAGACCTGTTCGTGCTGCTGATTGACGACATCGTAGGCACTGCTGACTGCCCGCTTCACACCGAAGCAGAAGCCGGCGTGCTTTGCAAGAGTAAGCTTCATGTCAGAAAAAATGCTTTATTATAACACATAAACGCCGGTAACAAATCTCTGTTGCCAGCTTGAAGTCAGTCAAAAGATACGGTTGTGTCGGTCGTAAGTTACAAACTTCAAAACTCAATCCCTAATTTCTGTGTTATTTGTTGCACGGGATAAAGAAAACAAGCTAAAGTACGGATGACTTCAGCTTGTTTCTTTACTCTGATAGCGGAGAGTGGATTCGAACCGCTGACACTCCGGGTATGAACCGAATGCTCTGGCCAACTGAGCTACTCCGCCATGTGGTTGCGGGGGAAGGATTTGAACCTTCGACCTCCGGGTTATGAGCCCGACGAGCTACCGGACTGCTCTACCCCGCGACATACTGCTGTTCATCCAGCAACAGGAGTTATTATACTACATCCCGTGCCCTTTGTCAACAGTATCACACGTTAATTTTTGACGCTTTTTAGTCCCTTCCCAGCTCACTGGGAAGGGGGGACCGCCGTAGGCGGTGGGTAGGGCCGATAAAGTAATGCAGTTGGCGAAAGCGCCACTTTCAGAGCTTTATCAGCCCCATCCGCCTCGCTATCGCTCGGCACCTTCCCCTCTGATGAGGGGAAGGACTCTTATAAAGCCTCACCAATCGTTTGTTATTTTTTCGGAAGGAACGAATCGTTGAGTTCTCCGTTCTTTCTTGCGTCCAGCAGCTTCTGCAGCTTTCTGCGCACTCTTTGCAGCGCATTGTCCACGCCCTTGAAGTGGCCGGAGAGCCTGGCTGCGATCTGCTCATAGGTATACCCCTCCAGATAGCAGTCCAGACATGCCGCTTCAAACTCGGTAAGCTGCTCATACAGCCGGTTTCTCAGCTGCGATGCGCTCTCTCCGGTAACGCTGGCCTCCTCGGGACCGATCTCGTCGGACACCATGATGTCCATCAGCGTCTGCTCGCCGTCGTCAAACAGGGGCTTGTTGATGGAGATATAGGAGTTCAGCGGAATGTGCTTCTGCCTTGTGGCGGTGCGGATGGCGCTGAGCATCTGCCGGGAGATACACACCTCGGCAAAGCCCAGAAAGGAGGCCTGCTTGTCGGGCTTGAAATCACGGATCGCCTTATACAGGCCGATCATGCCCTCCTGCGTGATATCCTCCTTGTCTGCGCCCACCAGAAAATATCCGTGTGCCCGGCTCTTGACGAGGTTCTTGTATTTGTTCAGGAGATACTCCATCGCCTCGCCGTCGCCCCGGGACACTTCCATGCAAAGTTCTTCGTCGGTCAGTGTTGAATATTCCTCTTTTGTCATGAATCCTTCCCCGTACTCTTCTTTCCCGTCATCGCTTCGATTTTCTTCCGTACATCCTCGGGCAGGTGATCCATGATCGTGGTTCTGCCCCTTCTCGCCTCGGTATAGCCGGAGCTGCTCTTTTTATGCTGGTTCATCTCGAAGATCAGTTCTCTTGAGCTGATCCGCACGGCGCCTCTGCCGAACACCACCGTCTGCTCGGTGCTGTCGGAGGTGGCGACCCGCAGCTCCAGTCTGCCCAGCTCCACATCCTTTGCCAGCTCATCACACAGGCGCTCGATGTAGCTGTCGGCGATCTCGCCCTTGCGGGTGTATACTACCGTCAGCGGACCCATTTCCTCCTCGGTGCGCTGCAGCCGGTCGGACTGGTAGGCGTCGAACACCAGCACCACCTTCTGACCGGAGGAGCCCGCATAATCGTGCAGCCGGTTGATCAGCTTCTCTCTCGCATCCGTCAGCGGGATATTTCCCGGCTCGTTCCATGCGCCGATGACATTATAGCCGTCAACGATCAGCATTCGCTTCCGGGTATGCATATCACTTGTTTCTGGCGTTCATCACGGCATACATGAGAACACCGGCAGCCACGGAGGCGTTGAGTGAATCGATATGTCCCTTCATGGGCAGGCTCAGCTTCAGGTCGCACTTCTTCATCGTCAGCTCGCTGATACCGTCGCCTTCTGCGCCGACGACCAGCGCCAGCGGTCCGGTGAGGTCTGCTTTAAAGGCACTGTCGCCGTCCATGGATGCGCCGGCGATCCATACGCCCCGCTCCTTCAGCTCGTCGATGGTGCGGTTGATGTTGCCGACCTTGACAGTCTTCATATACTCGCAGGCGCCTGCGGAAGCCTTGACGGCGGCGGGCGTGAGACCGACGGAGCGGCGCTCGGGAATGATGACGCCGTGTGCGCCCACACATTCGGCGCTGCGAATGATGGCGCCCAGATTGTGGGGATCGGTGATGCCGTCCAGAATGATGATAAAGGGAGCCTCGCCCTTCTCCTCGGCATCGGCAAACACTTCATCCAGCGTGGAATACTCTGCGCCGGAGGTAAAGGCGATCATACCCTGATGGGAGGGATATATCTCGTCCAGGCGGCTCTTCTCGACCTCCTGCACGACGATCCCGGCCTCGTGAGCCTTGGCGACGATCTCTCTGGCGGAGCCGGACAGCTCGCCCTTCAGCACCAGCAGCTTTTCCAGGCTTCTTCCGGCCTTCAGCGCCTCACGGATGGGATTTCTTCCGGCGAGGATGTTTTCGGGCTCCTCATTCTCCGGACGGTTCATCGGAAGATCCTCATCAAAACGGCGGGGAGCGGGGATCCTGTCTTCAAAATGTCTGCGCTCGGGCATCGGAATGCGGTCATCATAATGCCTTCTTTCGGGCATCGGCGGGCGATCCTCTATTGCTCTGGGCGGACGTGCGGGTCTGTCGTCAAAGCGCCTCGGCGGACGGTCGTCATAACGCCTCGGCGGTCTGTCATCAAAGTGCTTGGGGGGACGGTCGTCGTAATGCCTCGGCGGACGATCGTCATAGTGCTTCGGCGGTCTGTCGTCGTAGTGCTTCGGGGGTCTGTCGTCGTAATGCTTCGGGGGTCTGTCGTCATAGTGCTTTCTCTCAGGGAAGCGCACGTCTTTTCCCTCATAGGGACGTCTTTCGGGGAAATCCCGGTCATATTTCTTTTCGTAATTGGGCTTTTTGTCGTAGGGCATATTATTCTTTTCCTCCGGAAATCATAGTTTCGAATTTCTTTTTTACTTCTTCCCTTTTGCCGCAGCTCTTCTTGCCCTCGGGGCAAACGCCGCAAAGACAGGAGGGACCTGCCTTTTCCATCAGCGAGGGAGCGGCCTTATATGCCAGCTCCAGCATCTGCCATGCCACGCTTCGTATCTCCCACTGGGCCCGGTTGCAGCAGCGCAGCGAGAAGAAATGGAGCAGCTCTCTTGCGTTCATCGTGACGATCATGCGGGTGGCGCAGGCATTGGGCAGCACGAAACGGGCATCCTCATTGCTGCTTTCGCCGGTGCCGAGGCGCTGGCGCCAGTTCTGATACCACACATTCATGGTATCCATCTGCTTTTTGTATTCCTCAACTGCCTCGTCGCCCAGCTCTTTGATCCTCGGCGGAACGATGTAGTCAAAGCCGTGCTCCTCGTCGCCCAGCGCCACATACCGCTGGGACTGGACGGAGAAGCTGGCGATGCGGTGGCGGGTGATCTGCGCCAGCAGACTGCGGCTCACGCCCTCGATGCCGAAGGTGAAGGACGCATGCTCCACCGGGGAGAAATGTCCCATATCGCTGAGCCGCTTGAGAAACTTCGTCTGGTCATGCTCCTCTACGCCCTTTTCCAGCTCTTCCATGTCCGATTCGGAATAGCACAGCTTGGCAGCCAGCGCCACCAGCTCTTCAGGGGCGGGAGTATATCGTATCAGGATCACTTTCGGTTCTACTGCAGGCATTATTTCTTCTCCTCATCTTCCGGCAGGGCAGTCTGCATGAGTTGCTGCATTCTTTCAGTCTCTCCCGAAAGGTACAGATAACCCACCAGCGCTTCCAGTGCCGTGGCACGGTGATAATCTGCGGGGTCGGCATTCTTCGTGGGGTTCTGATGGGCGTTGCGGGCCCGCTTCACGATGTCGTTTTCTTCCTCGGTCAGAAGCGGCTCGATCCTTGCCAGAGCCTCGCTCTGCGCCTTTGCACAGACATTTTGTGTTGCCGAGCGGTTGAGCTGTTTCATGCTGCCGCCCTTCTTCACCAGTCTCGTGCGGACCATCAGATCCCACAGCGTATCGCCGACAAACGCCAGCTCCAGAGAACCCGGGAGCTGGCCGTGTTCAAACATTTCCCTGTTCATCCGTTATTTTGCCAGCTTCATCAGCCTTGCATATGCCTCGTCCCATGCCTTGGCATCGCCCTCGGGCAGGTACTCGACATTTTCAAACGAAGCGGCAACGACCTTGCGCAGCTGAGGCAGGCCTTCGATCTTACCCAATGCCATGGCCTGCACCAGCAGGTTGCCGATGACGGTGCCCTCGCCGGGGCCGGCGATCACGGGACGGTTGATGGCACAGGCGGTCATCCTGTTGAGCATTACGTTCTTGCTGCCGCCGCCGACGATGTGCAGCACGTCGATCTTCTTATGCAGCAGGTCTTCCTCCAGCCGCTCGATGGCCCAGCGGTACTTGAGCGCCAGAGACTCGTAGATCACACGGGAGATCTCGCCTCTGCCCTCGGGAACGGGCTGGTTGGTCTCACGGCAGTACTGCTGGATGCGGGCGGGCATGTCTCCGGGTGCCAGGAAGCGGGGATCATCCACGTCGATCACGGCCTTGAAGGCGGGCGCCTGCTCTGCCAGCTTGACGAGTCCGGCAAAGTCCACGGCGTCGGCACGGCGGTCCCATTCACGCTTGCACTCCTGAATGATCCACAGGCCCATGATGTTCTTGAGCAGACGGGTGGTGCCGTTGATGCCGCCCTCGTTGGTATAGTTGGCCTTCATGACCGCCACGTCGCTCAGGGGCTCGGTGATCTCAGCTCCCAGCAGAGACCAGGTTCCGCTGCTGATATAGGCAAAAGAGGAATCCTCTCTTGCGGGCACGGCAGCCACGGCGGATGCGGTATCGTGAGAGCCGATGGCGATGACGGGCACCTGCTCCATGCCGATCTCGTCGGCGATCTCCTTCAGCAGTACGCCTCTTACGGTGCCTGCGGGCTGGATCTTGGTCAGCATGCCGGTGGGCAGGCCGAACTTCTCAATCATGGAGTATGCCCAGTCACGGGTATGGGGATTGATCATCTGGCTGGTGGAGGCGATGGTGTATTCGGTCGCCATCTCGCCGGTGAGAAAATAAGCCAGCAGGTCGGGCATGAACAGCATGGTCTTCGCCATGTCAAGGGTGGGGTCTCCGGCTTCCTTCATCGCCAGCAGCTGATACAGGGTATTGAACTGCATGAAGGCAAGGCCGGTCTCCCTGAAGATCTCCTCCTTGGGCACGGTTTGGAATGCCTTTTCCATCATGTCGTCGGTGCGGTGATCACGGTAATGTGTGGGGATGCCGAGGAGCTGGCCGTTCTTGTCCAGCAGGCCGAAATCCACGCCCCATGTATCGATGCCTATGCCGTCCAGCTTGATGCCCATCTTGACGGCCTTCAGAAGACCCGCCTTCATCTCGAAGAACAGGCGCTGTACGTCCCATACGAATTTGCCGTTCAGCATCACGGGATCGTTGGAGAAGCGGTGGATCTCTTCCAGCTCCAGCTTCTCGCCGTCATAGGTTCCCAGCATGGCTCTGCCGCTGGATGCACCAAAGTCGAAACCGAGCAGATACATCTTATCGTGTGCCATTTTATTGATCTCCCTTCAAAATGTACATAATAACCCATATTGTCTGTATTATATCATACCCTGATCGATTTTTCAACCTTTAATTGCTAATTGCACATTGCTAATTGCTAATTGATTTATGAACATTTGCTCAATTGTCCGTTCTTAAACACAAAAATGCCGCAAACTGCGTTGAAGAACGGCTTTTCAAATGGTATAATAGTAGAGAATTGATAGGATGGGGAGTGTGCGTATGTACTGTATCGGCTGTGACATCGGAGGCACCAAGTGCGCCGTATCCGTCGGCTGTGAAAATAACTCCGAGATACAGATCCTCGACCGGAAGGAGTTCGCCACCGTGCCCGACTGGCACGAGGTCACGGACAGGCTCTTTTCCCTCGCCGCCGAGATGACGAAGGGCATCCCCGTCTCCGCCTGCGGCTTCAGCTGCGGCGGCCCGCTGGATTCCGAAAAGGGTATCGTCATGTGCCCTCCGAACCTTCCGACCTGGGACAATGTGCCCCTGACCGCCATGGGCAGAGAAAGGCTCGGCGTTCCCTGCTTCCTTGAAAACGACGCCAACGCCTGTGCGCTGGCCGAATGGCGCTGGGGCGCCGGAAAGGGCGCAAAAAACGTCGTGTTCCTCACCTTCGGCACGGGACTGGGCGCAGGGCTCATACTGGACAACCGGCTGATCCGGGGCGCCAACGGCAATGCCGGCGAGGCCGGACACATCCGCCTCACCGCCTTCGGTCCTTCCGGCTACGGCAAGGCCGGTTCATTTGAAGGCTACTGTTCCGGCAGCGGCATCGCACAGATCGGCATCCTGCTCGCCAAAGAGGCAGTGCAGAACGGCATCACGCCCGCTTACCTGGACGAGGGACTGGATAAAATCACCACGAAAAAGATCGCCTTTGCCGCCAAAAACGGCGACGTCACTGCCAAAAAGGTGTTTGACCTCTGCGGCGAGAAGTTGGGCGAGGGACTATCCCTGCTCACCGACATTCTGAATCCCGACAGGATCGTCATCGGATCGGTATTTACCAGATGCGAGGACCTGCTGCGTCCCGAAATGGAACGGGTCATGCGTCGGGAATGTCTGCCCTGTTCGTATGCCGCCGTCAAAGTGGTGCCCGCCGCCCTCGGTGAGAGCATCGGCGACTATGCGGCGCTCTGTGCCGCCGATTACGGCATCAACCAATAAGCTGATCGAGGAAAAAGAAAAAAAATGAAGAAAATCATCTCCGTTCTTCTCATATGTATCCTTCTGAGCACCTCCGCTCTGGCAGCAGCTCCGGCCAACCCCATGGCCAAGCGCACCGGTGCTCCGCTGGTAACGCCGGCTCCCACTGCCGTACCGACGACAACGCCGACCGCAACACCTACGGTGGCACCGACAGCCACGCCCACAGCTACACCTACGTTGGCACCGACTGCCACACCCACAGCTACGCCGACAGCGACACCGACTGCCACACCTACGCCCACCGTTGCGCCTACGGCAAAGCCGATCCCGACCGGCACGGCCACGCCGGTTCCGGAAGAGACGACAGAGCCTGCGCCTGCCCGGCCGGAGGGCGAGTATTTCATTGATGACGATGCGATGCTGGATGCGGAGATCATTGCGCAGCTGGACAAGGAAGTGGCGGATCTGCTGATCGGCATCGGTGAGATCGACCCGATACAGACCGTGGACGGCATCCGCAACATCCTGATCTGCGGCATGGACGCCCGGCCCGGCGAATCGAAGTCCCGTTCCGACACGATGGTGATATTGACCATCGACATCAAGAATTACCGGCTGAAGCTCACCTCGCTGATGCGTGATCTGTATGTCAGCATTCCGAACTTCGGCAACAACCGGCTGAACACGCCCACGGTATTCGGCGGCGAGGAGCTTCTGCTGCGCACCATTGAGCAGAATTTCGGCCTGAATATCGACGAATACGTGACGGTGGATCTGCGGCTTCTGGTGGAGCTGGTGGACGCCATCGGCGGACTGGACATCGACGTGGAGAGCGATAAGCAGCTCTATGCGATCAACGGCGTGATCGACGCCTATAACTACCAGTTCAATCGTCCCAACAACGAAAATCTTCTGACCTCCACCGGCTATCAGCATCTCAACGGCACGCAGGTGATGGCGTTTGCCCGCTATCGGAAGATCGATTCCGACTTTAAGCGCACCGAACGGCAGCAGGAGGTACTGGCGATGATATTTGACGTCATCAAGGAAATGCCGCTGACGGAGCTGACGAAGATCGCCGCCGACGCCATCAACCGGGTCAATACCAACCTGACCCTCAGCGACGTGGTGAGCCTTTTCCCCGTAATGTACCTGCTGAAGGATACCGAGATCGACCATCTGACCATACCGTTTGACGGAGCCTATCAGGCCAAGACCGTTTCCGGCATGAGCGTCATCGTTCCCGACTACGCCGCCTGCCGTGACAAGCTGAATGAATTTATCTATACCGACGGAGAGGACGATTTCTATTGACTGAAAATATACTTGCCGAGGTGAAGAACCTCACACTCGGCTATGACGGACATGCCGTCGTGGAAAATGTGTCCTTTTCGCTGTACCGCGGCGAAACGCTCTGCCTCGTGGGGCCCAACGGCTCCGGCAAGAGCACGCTGCTGAAGGGCATGCTCTCGCTGATCCCGCAGTGGAACGGCAGCATCGAGAAGGCGAAGGACTGCACCGTGTCGTATCTTGCCCAGATCCACACCGTAGACCGGGAGTTTCCCGCCACGGTAAAGGAGATCGTGCTGAGCGGCACGCAGAAAAAGAAGTCCGGCCTCTTTTATACAAAAAAGGATCGGGAAAACGCCGCTCATGCGATGAAGCTGCTTCATATCGAATCGCTGGCAGGCAGCCGCATCGCCTCGCTGTCCGGCGGCCAGCAGCAGCGGGTGCTCCTTGCAAGAGCGCTTGCCGCCAAGCCTGCGCTTCTGATACTGGACGAGCCCTGCTCCGCCCTGGACCCGCAGATCACAAAGGAGCTGTACGAGCTGTTTGCCAATCTGAAAAAGGAATTGGGGCTCACCCTTCTGATCTCTACTCACGACATGGATTATGTTCGTCAGTATGCTGACCGGGTGATCCGCCTCGGCCGGAGCGTGGAATTTACCGGCACTGCCGACGAATGGATCAGACAATATGCAGAAGGGTAAGATAAAAGCATGAACTTTTCAAAAGAGCCTCTTTCCCTGACCGAGGGCGATCTGCGCCGGGACATCCTGCGCTTCTCTGCGCCGCTGATGTTCTCCAATGTGCTGCAGGTGTTGTTCAACATGTCGGATGTGGCGGTCGTGGGCCGCTTTGCCGGCGCTTCGGCGCTGGGCAGTGTCGGCTCCACCACCTTGTTCATCAGCGTGTTCAGCGGCTTCCTTATCGGCATCGGCAGCGGCGTCAATGCGCTGACGGCACGGTGTCTGGGAGCAAGGCAGTATAAAGACGTAAAAGAATGTGTCAATTCGTCCCTTGTATTTGCGCTGGGTGCCGCCGTACTGCTGATGCTTCTTTGCATCCTCAGCTGCCGGCCCCTGCTCACGCTGATGGGCACCAAGGACGAATTGATAGAAGGATCGCTGCTGTATGTGCGCATCTGTGCGCTGGGCATGCCCGCCATGGGACTTTACAACTTCGGCAGCGGCGTACTGAGTGCCGCAGGCGATACGAAAAAGCCGCTGGTGATCCTGACGCTGTCGGGCATCCTCAACGTGATCCTGAATCTCATCTTCGTCATTCTGATGAAGCTGGGTGTCGCCGGTGTGGCGCTGGCCACGATCGTTTCCCAGTACCTTTCCGCCATACTGGTCATGGTGCTGGTGGTACGCTCCTCCGATTCTCTGAAGCTCGGACTGGATTTCAAGGACTTCTGCGTGAATGCGGAAAAGATCAGAGCCGTAGCGCTGCTGGGTATGTCCGCAGGCTTCCAGAATGCGATATTCTCCATCGCCAACCTGTTCATCCAGGCGGCAGTCAACCGTTTCCCCGCCGTAATCGTCGAGGGCAACTCCGCAGCCGCCAACGCCGACACGCTGGTCTATACGATGATGGCGGCGTTCTACGTCGCCTGCACCAGCTTCATGGCGCAGAACTGGGGCGCCGGAAACAAGGAGCGTGTGATACGCAGCTTCCGCATCAGCACGGCATACTCCTTCGCCGTCGGGCTTGTCATGGGCGTTCTGCTGGTGCTGTTTTCCGGTCCGTTCCTTTCGCTGTTCACCACCGATCCCGAGGTCATCGAGGCGGGCAGGATCCGTGTGCTGATCATGGGACTGTCCTACTGCATCTCCTCGCCGATGGACAACACCATTGCCGCTTCCCGTGGCTTAGGCAAAACCGCCGTTCCGACAGTCATCGTCATCATGGGCTCGTGTGTATTCCGTGTGGCATGGATCTATACGGTGTTTGAATATTTCCAGACGATCCCTTCCATTTATCTCCTTTACTGCTTCTCGTGGACGCTGACGGCAGCCGCAGAGCTGTTCTATTTCTTCCGCATCTACAAGAAGACATTTCCCGAAGAGGTGTAAGCTTTGACTGAATTCTTCAATGCAATGCACTATCCCTTCATGTACCGGGCGTTCACGGTGGGCGTATTGATCTCGCTGTGCGCCTCGCTGCTGGGCGTGATCCTGGTACTGAAGCGCTGCACGCTAATCGGCCACGGACTGGGCGAGGTGGGCTTCTGCGCCTCTGCGCTGGCGGTCTGCATCGGCATCAGTCCCATGGCGCTGGCCATCCCGATGGTCGTAGCCGCCTCATTCATCGTCATGGTCATCAGCCAGAAGGGCAGCGGCGATGTTGCCATCGGCGTAATGGCCACGGCGGCGCTTTCCGTCGGCGTGATGCTGACCTCCCTTTCGAGCGGCGCCAACATCGACGTCAAGAGCTACATGTTCGGCAGCATACTCTCGGTCTCGGGAAACGACATGCTCCTGAGCATTCTGCTTTCCTGCGCCGTCATCATCCTCTTTATCGTGCTGTTCAACCGCCTGTTTGCGGTGAGCTATGACGAGGGCTTCTCCCGGGCCTGCGGCATCAATGTGACGCTGTACCTGTTCATCATCGCCTTCCTGACCGCCGTCTCGGTGGTGCTGGGCATGCGGATGATGGGCTCGATGCTGATCTCTTCCCTCATCATTTTCCCTGCGCTCGGCGCAAGGCGGCTGGGTGCGGGCTTCAAGGGCATGGTCATCCTGTCGGCGCTGATCTCGGTGATCTGCTTTGCGGTGGGATTCGCCCTTTCCTTCCTGTTCGATCTGCCCACCGGCGCCTGCGTGGTGTGCACCGACCTGTTCGCCATGCTGCTCTGCTTTGTGATCGGCAAAAAACGATAATCCTTTTCGAGGTAAATTCATGTACGAAGCTGCAATAGAAATCAGCAGCCGCCGTGTGCGGCTTGCATCAAGAAAAGAAGGCATCAAGCTGGACACCTCCTCTGCCGGAGCCTACCGGGAGGACAAGCTGATCGCCATCGGCGGTGCAGCGGAAGAAATGACCGGCCGTGTGCCCGCCGCCATCCGCATAAAATACCCCGTAGAGCACGGAAGCATCGTCTGCAGGGATTTGTGCAGCGAATGGCTCACGAGGCTCCTGAAGCCATTTACGGGCGTCTCCGTCAAGCTGACGAAGCCCGACATCCTTATCGTCGATACGGGACTGACCGACTCGGCAAAGGAGTTCATTTCCGCCCGCTGTGACGAGCTGGGCGCCGGAAAGGTGACTTTCCTCTCCGCCGGGATCACGGCGGCGCTGGGCGCCAGATGTCCGGTCATGAAGCCGGAAGCCACGGTGCTGCTGGACGTGGGTGCCTGTTCCATGGACGGATACGTACTGGCTTACGGCAGCGTCGTCAAAGAGCACCACATTCCCTACGGCACGGATTCACTCAACGACGAGATCCGCCGTCAGGTGCTGGAAAAGTGCAATCTCAAAATCGGAAACGCCGAAGCCGAAAACCTGAAGCACGTCATACTGACGTCCATGCCCTCTTCCAGGCTCACTGCCGAAGCCGAGGGCATCAGCACGAAGACCGGATTCCCGGTGCGGCAGACGGTCTCCAGTGAGGATATCTTCACCTCCTTCACCTACATCACCGCCATCGCCCGGCAGATGGTCGCCTCGCTCCTCTCCTCGCTTCCCGAAGGGCTGGCGGCAGAGGCCGGCGAAAGCGGCATCATGCTGACCGGCGGCGGCGCACTGCTTCCGTCGTTTGCCAAGGGACTGAGCGACCTGACGGGCGTACAGTTCCACCGGCCCGAGGAACCGCTGCAGTGCACCATCCGGGGCGCATACCGCATCATCTCCGAAAAGGCGCTGGAGGAGATACTTCTTCCGAATTAGCAATTAAGTGCTTTCCAAGATCATCGGAAAGCACTTTCAGTTATTCAGTTGAGAGTTTATTTGCCTGCGGCAGTTGATTTCTGCTTTGCAGAGTTTTCGGGGGGGCAGCCGCCGCACTCCACACTCCCCACTCCACACTCCTAACTTCCGTATTTTTCCCGTAATTGCTTGACCTTTCCCGTAAAACAGGGGGTATTTTACGGGAAAGTCTGTCTCCGAAAAGGCACTGGAGGAAATACTGCTGCCGAATTAGCAATTAAGTGCTTTCCAAGATCATCGGGAATCACTTTTAGTATAGAGTTTATTTGACTGCAGCAGTTGATTTCTGTTCCGCAGAGTTTTCGGCGGCGCAGCCGCCGCACTCCTCACTCCGCACTCCTCACTTTCTGTTTTATTACGAGAAAAGCCTTCCCTACATCAACGATGCGGGAAGGCTTTTTGATTTTGACTTTTTATCAGACGATATATCTTACTCTGTATACGGGTTCGAGGGCATTGAGCTTTTCGATGGCCTCTTCGCCGATGGGATCGTCCATATCCAGCACGGTATAGGCGAAAGCGCCCTTGGACTTATTCACCATGGACTCGATGTTGGCGCCGGCCTCGGCCAGCACTGCGGTGATCTGACCGACGGTGTTGGGCACATTGGCGTGCATGACGGCGACACGGTACTTGAAGGAGGGAGCCAGCTCGCAGGCGGGATAATTGACGGAGTTCTTGATGGTGCCGGTCAGGAGATAGTCCTTGATCTGACGGCTGACCATATCCACGCAGTTATCCTCGCTCTCGGGAGTGGAAGCGCCCAGATGGGGGATGCAGACGACGTTCTTTGCGCCGATGAGCTCGTCGCAGGGGAAGTCGGTGACGTAGCGGCGCAGCTTGCCGCTTTCCAGTGCCTTGAACAGGTCGGCATTATTGACCAGCTCGCCTCTTGCCAGGTTCAGCAGTACGGCGCCGTTCTTCATCTTGGCAAAGGTATCTGCATTCACGCTGCCTCTGGTGGAATCCATCAGCGGTACATGGATGGAGAGATAGTCGCACTCGGGGAGCAACTCGTCCAGGCTCTTGACGTGGATGATCTTTCTGCTCAGCTTCCATGCGTTGTCAACGGAGATGTAGGGGTCATAGCCCAGCACCTTCATGCCCAGATCGTGGCCGATGTTGGCGACCAGGCCGCCGACGCCGCCCAGACCCATAACGCCGATGGTCTTGCCGTACAGCTCGGGACCGACGAACTGATTCTTGCCTTTTTCAACGAGCTTGGCGACCTCTGCGCCCTTGCCCTTGAGGGAGTAGCACCATTCGATGCCGCCCACGATGTCACGAGAGCCCAGCAGCAGTGCTGCAATGGCCAGCTCCTTGACCGCATTGGCGTTGGCGCCGGGGGTATTGAACACAACGATGCCCTTCTTGGCCATGTCATCTACGGGGATATTGTTGAAGCCCGCACCGGCTCTGCCGACAGCCAGCAGGGTCTCGGGGACTTCCATGGCGTGCATGTCTGCGGAACGCACGATGATGGCATCGGGCTCTTCCACATCACGGCCGACGGTGTAATCGGCTGCGGGCAGCACGTTGGCATAGACGGGGGAAATGTCGTTCAGTGTCTTGATATTGATCATAGTATTTTCCCTCTCTCACTTATTCTCGATTACTTGTTTTCAAGCTCGAACTTCTTCATGAAGTCCACCAGTGCCTGCACGCCTTCCACGGGCATTGCGTTTTAGATGCTGGCACGGATGCCGCCGACGAGGCGGTGACCCTTCAGATTGACCAGACCCTGCTTGGCAGCCTCGGATACGAACTTGGCATCCAGATCGGGATCGCCGGTCACGAAGGTGACGTTCATGCGGGAACGGCTCTGCTTCTCGGCATTGCCCTTGAACAGCTTGCTGTTGTCGATGAAGTCATAGAGCAGGTTGGACTTTTCGATATTGATCTTTTCGATGGCCTCGACGCCGCCCAGATCCTTGAGCCACTCCAGGCACAGACCGGCCATATAGATGCTGTAGGTAGGTGGAGTGTTGATCATGGAGTCGTTCTTTGCCTGAGCGCCCCAGTCCAGCAGCTTGGGCGTGCAGGGGAGCACGCTGCCGGTCAGGTCGTGACGGACGATGACGATGGTCAGGCCTGCGGGGCCGATGTTCTTCTGGGCGCCGGCATAGGCAACGCCGAACTTGGTGATGTCATACTTTTCGGAAAGAATGTTGGAGGACATATCGGCTACCAGCGGCACATTGCCGGTTTCGGGCAGCTGATAATAGCGGGTGCCGAAAATGGTGTTGTTGGTGGTGATATAGACGTAGTCGGCATCCTTGTCAAAATCCTCGGCCTTCCAGACGGGGATATGGGTATAGTTTTCTTCACGGGAGGAGGCAACGACATTGACCTTGCCGTACTTCTGCGCCTCGACGAGTGCGCCGTGGGCAAAGTTGCCGGAATCGATGTAGTCTGCAGAGCCCTTCTTCATCAGGTTCATGGGAACGGCGGCAAACTGGGTGGTGGCGCCGCCCTGCAGCAGCAGCACGTCATAGTTCTCGGGAACCTCCATCAGCTCTCTGATGAGGTCAACGGTATGCTGATAGATAGGAAGATACATTTTGGAGCGGTGGCTCATCTCCATAACGGACATTCCGGTGCCGCCGAAATTCAGCATTTCTTCGGCAGCCTTTTTCAGGGCGTACTCGGGCATGATCGCGGGACCTGCGGCGAAGTTGTAGACTCTGTTCATATCTATATCCTCCTGCTGTATAATTATGAGGATTATTATACCCCTTCAATGTTATGTTTTCCACGTGGTTTATATAAAAAAGGAGAAAAAGGGAATAAAAATGGGATAAGTCACAAAAATGTTCGTCTTTTTCTTCATTACCGTCAAGGGTAGTTGTTGTATATATTTAATTCGTCGTAGTAGCAGTAGGGGCTGTGAATATGTGGACAACTTCTGAAAATAAGAGAAAAATAAAGAATAATTGAGAATATGCGAGATTTTTGAAATCAAACCTGTGGATGATGCGGTGTACGGAGCTGTGTATCGTCTGTGCAGGCTTTCGGAAATCGGTGAATAACCTGTCGAAGCCGGAACAGACGAATCTGACGGAAGCTTCCGGAAAATGAAAATACAGGCGTGATGCCCGGGAAAAACTTCCGGAAAGTCCGGAGTACCCACAGACTGTGAATAAAAGTTATACACAAGCACCTGTTAAGAGTGTGGAAAACTATCTGTGATCGTAAATAAAATCAAAAACACATATAAATAGGTAGTAACTGCCATAAAACATACTTTTGGACATACCGAAACAGGAAAATATCCTCGGTGAATGCCTGTGCATAATCTGTGAAAAAGAAGAAGTGAGCAGTTGAAATCTGTCTCATAACTGCTCACTTTAGGCTTTCTTCAACTGAGAGATAGGAGTGTATTTGACTGCGGCAGGTGATTTCTGCTTCGCAGAGTTTTTAATTGTACATTGCTGATCCTTACAGCAATTCTCTCAGCTTGTCAAGGAATGCTTCCTCGCCGAAGGTGTTGATCTTGAGGAACATGCCCTGACTGCCGCCGGAGGTGATACCGCAGACATAGACCGGGTCATTTTCGTGCTGGATCAGCGTGACGGTAAGGGAGACCCGGTTCTTGCCCAGATAGGAGTACCGCTCGAATACCCGGACACAGACTCTTGTTCCGCCGCAGCTGTAGTCGGTGCCGTCCTCAAGGGAGGCGCTGATGCTGCCGTCGAGGATCCCGTGCTGGATATGCACCAGCAGGTCTTGCAGACGTCCGGGAACCGTGCATTCATATTTTGCCATACAGATTTCTCCTTGATTAGTCGGTGATGTCGGTGATATCCAGCATCATGTTTTCGCTGCCGCCGGTCATGATTTCGGGGAGCTTGCCGTCCCACTGCTGGGCGATGTAGTAGCGCACCAGCTCATCGGTGACAGATCCGGCCAGTTTTTCGTTCTTCTCGGCTTCCTTTTCACCGGCGTACATGTCGGCGTCGGCCTGTATCTTTGCAACGTCGGCTTCGGCTTCTGCTTTGATCTTGGCGACTTCGGCCTCTGCTTCGGCCTGGATGCGGTTACGTTCCACTTCGGCCTGCGCCTCCATGGTCTTCTGATCCTGCTCGACCTTGGCCTGAAGGGCTTTCTGGGTAGCTACCTGCTTGGCTTCGATGGCGTCGGTAAAGGCGTCGGTGAAGTCGATGTCCTCGATATTGACGGAGGCGATGTTGATGCCGTAGTTGGACATTTCCTCCCGCAGCTCGGAGATGATGGTTTCGGAGAGCTCCTCACGCTTCCCGATCAGCTCCTCGGCGGTATAGGCGCTAGTGACGCTCTTGATGGTCTCCAGCAGGCGGGGGTTGACCAGATTGTCATAGTAGGAGGTGCCTATGGTGCTGTACAGGTTCATGGCGGTCTGCTTGTCGATGCTGAAGTTGATGGAACCGACGATGTCGACCTGCTGGATGTCACTGGAGAAGGCCTGTGTCTGGAAGGCGACCTTCTGGATACGGTTATCCATCAGCACGACCTGCTGGAAGGGGGTCTTGAAGTGGAAGCCCGCTTCGTAGGTGTAGTTTTCAACCTTACCGAAGGTGGTGACGATGGCGGTGTAGCCGGTGGGTACCTTCACCGTGCAGACATTGCCGAGTATCAATACGGCAACAAGTGCGACGGCGACGATGACGGCGGCGGTGATGAGACGGCTCTTTTTCATTTGGAAGAGCTCCTTTCTTTTTTGATGGCTCTATTATAACAAAGCGGCGAAGCGGACGCAAGTGGTATCGTCTGTTTCGTCGCTTTTTTTGCTCAAATTGTCATTTTGCGGATTTGATCCGTTCAAGGACTTCCTTTTCCTTGGGTGCGTTTTCCGGTGTTCTGGGCATACCGCCGAGCAGCTTGTCCCGCTGGCAGACGGCGCTGTAATCGCACCAGTCGCAGGGGCTCCATCCGGAAAGGCGGATCGGCGTGATGTCCGTGTCCCCTTCCGTGATCCGCCGGGTCAGTTTGGCGGCGCAGCGCAGGGCATACTCCATCAGATCGGAGAAATCCTCCTCCTCCAGCGCCTTGTAATTGGAAGAGAGCTCGCCGTCCTTATTGAATTTAAGGGTGACGACCTTATCCACCTGCGGCGACATGGCCCTCAATACATTGCCGTTTTTGATATACAGGCCGCTGAGCCGCAGCTCGCCCGAACGGACTTCCTCCACGGTCTCCTCGTCTGTTGCATCGCTCTTGATCAGCGGGTCGGAAACGTGGAAATAGAAGGCGCCTGCGGGCAGAGAATCGCCCATCTCGCCTATGGCTGCCGCTATATAGATGATAAGCTGCAGCTGAAGGCCGTAATACAGCTTGACTATATTCAGCTTGGTGGAGCCGCTCTTGTAGTCAATGATCCGCAGCCACGTGTTTTCGCCGTCGTTGTAGCTGTCCACCCGGTCGATGCGTCCCTGCAGCGCCACGCTTCCGGCGGCGGTGTCCAGTGTGAGCACCGGCTTGCCTGCTCCGAAGTCCATTTCAACGCCGCAGGGCTTGAAATGGCTGTCCTTCAGGTGCTTTACGATCATCCTTGCGCCCCGTCTTGCAATGCGGCGCATGCTGAGGCTCTTGGCCAGCAGCTCTGCCCGGTCACCGAGCGGGCCGTCCATCAGCGGAGCAATGAGACTCTCGCTGAGTGCATCCATCTTCTCCTGCGCCTGCTCCTCGGTGAGGGAGGCTAACTGTTCGTTGTTTTCACGGACGAACCGCTCCAGCGCATCGTGGTAGAATGTGCCTTCGGCATCGGACTCGAAATCGTAGGTCATTTTTTCCTGCGGCCGCAGTCCGTAGCGGATAAAGTGCTTGAACGGGCAGGAGGCAAAGCTCTCCAGCCTCGTCACGCTGACGGAGGTCGGGCCGGAATACAGCTTGCCCGCATAGTAACCGCCGATGTTTTCGGATCTGTTCTTATATACTGCGGCGCTCTTCAGGCGGTCCAGCCGCACTTCCATGCCCTGTGTCCGCATCAGTGCGGACAGCGCCCGGTTCGTATCGGCGGTCATTTCTCCGGAGGAAAGGCAGCTGCCGATCATCTGGTAAGCCGCGTTCGGGGCATTCAGCAGCAGAGCTTCGAGTTTTTCCTTCGAAGGCTCCTTCAGTTCGGGGAAAAGCTCCTTCAGCCGGGTGATGACCGCATTGGGATGCAGCGCTTTTCCGAAGGCGTCCGAGGTGCAGCAGCTGAATATCACGGCTCCCGAGGCGGGCGCCAGTGCGGAGGAGAGAGCCAGCTCGTCCAGCTCCGTGCGGTATTTTTCGCCGGGCGTCAGCCAGATGCCGTTGTCCTTGGCGAGGATGTCCCGCTCGGTGAGGTCAAACAGTCCGCCGCCGGCGGTTTCGTTGATGCTGACACATCCTGCAACGATCAGTATGCCCTTGCCGCCCTCCTTCAGTGCACCGGTCTCTCCGGCGGTAACGGCGTCCTGCGACTGCGGCAGCGGACGGATATCCGATGCGGCGAGAGCCTCGTCCAGCAGCTGGGCGATCTCGAGCGGCGCCAGTTTGGTGTCATCCATCAGCAGCCACAGCTGATCCATCGTGGAGCACAGCCGGTTCCAGACCTGGGCGTTTTCGTTGGCGGCTTCGGTGAAGCCGGAATCGGCGCAGAACTGCTGATACCTTTGCAGGGTCGGATAGGCGTTGACCTCTTCCAGATAGCTCCATATCGCCGTCAGCTGATCCTTGAAGCTGTCGGCGTCCTTCAATGCCTTTTCCAGCGTGTCGATAGGCGTGATGAGCTGCTGACGGAGCGGCTCCGCCTTTTCGTTGGCTTCGGTGTCCTTGCCCCGGTACAGCGGCTTTTTCCACAGACTGCCCCGCAGGTTCTGCTCCCGCATACAGGTGAGCAGCGTTTCACAGTCTTCATCGGTGACAGGGCAGTAGCCGGTGCCGAGCAGCTGCTCCATGTCGTCTGCGGCATAGCCGGAGGAGATCAGCTTCAGTGTTTGAATGAGGAAACGGGAAATGGCGTTGCGGTCGGCGCTTCTGCCCTCGGAGAGGAACAGCGGCACCGAATACAGCTCCGCTGCCCGCTGCAGCGGTGCGGAATACATCGATAGATCGGAGCACACGATGACGCAGTCCCGGTAGCGGAGCTTTCCCTTCATGACCCGGTCACGGATCAGCGCAAAGGCGGCGCACATTTCCTCAAACGGAGAGGATGCGCTCAGCAGGCGGATATGCTTCGGAACAGACGGATATTCGGCCCTGTCTGCGGCGGTAATGTGCTTTCGTAAGAAGTCCAGATCGTCGGCAGAACAGGCTGTTCCTTCCTCGGTCTGTACGGTGATGCAGCGGACGGAATTGAGTGCGGCCAGCTTTTGCGTCTGGATATAGGCGTCATAGATCGGGTCATAGCCCGGATCGTGGGAGCCCAGCTCCAGCGGCAGCAGGATATTGACCTCACGCTGTGCGGCCAGGGCGATCAGCAGCGACGCAAGATACGGCGGCAGCACGTCATAGCCGTATACGGCGATGGTGAGATCCTTCAGAAAACCTGCGTCCGGCAGCCTGCGGATGGCAAGGGAAAAATTGTCTTCGGCATCCCGAAGTCCGCTGTCCATATATTCGTTGTACTTTTCCCACAGCAGGCATACGTCTGTCAGCTTGCTTTTGAGGGCGCCCTCGGGCATCAGTGCGGCGATCTGACGCATTTGTGAGACGGTCGTTCCGGACTGCTTGAACTCCTTGATCTGTTCGGCTGCCAGCATGATAAAGCCGGAGGAGCTTTCGGAGCCCCGGTACCAGCCCAAGGCTTCTTTCAGCTCTCTCGCCGCCCGATGCAGCAGCATGACTCTTCCCCGGTCGTCGATCAGGAGACCGCCCGGCATGCCGGTCTCGTCAAATATCCTCGTGCAGAGGCGGTGCGGCGACATGACCTGTATGTCAAAGGAGCCGCTGAGTTCCAGTGCGCTGTAGATCAGCTTCTCGGCGGTGAGCGTGAACTGTTCGGGAACCAGCACGATACAGCCGTCCTTGTTTTCCCGCAGAATATTCAGCAGGGAGGGCATGAGGGTGCAGTGACTGCCAGAATGGAATTTTATCATTTTATTTCTCCTATAGAAAAAACAGGATATGTATATAGTAGCGCAGTACTCTGTTTTTGTCAAGTAAAAGTGGATCAATTCTCCACTTAACGACTCTACCTTCATGCATTTATTATTACATGCGTAATTTGCTATAATAATGGCGTGATCAGGAGATAAGGTATTGCGGACATTATCCGAAAGGAGATGAGCGCATTGAGCGGTATCGAGATCGCATCTCTCGTCATGATCGGCGGTAAGCTTGTCTGGCAGGTCGTCTGCCTCTGCATGGGCTGGTAATATTCATCAATATCTCATCATTTGTCAACACTGTATTCCGCTGCATGTCCTTATCTTCTGGTACTGTACGATAACCAATATCATTCAGTGACGAAAAGGAGTTTGTCTATGGAAAACAACGAAATCTTCGAGCAGATCGACATCACCGAGAAGCCGCTGTGCAGCGGCAACATGAAGGAAGAGGACAAGCTGATACTGGAAGGCAGCCGCGAAGTCAGACTGAACGGCATCCTGTGCAGCGGTGGGTCCTGCGGCTCTTGTATCCACTTCGATGACGGCCGTGATGATGGTAAGCCGTGGTGCAACTATAACAATTGTCCCACGAAAGGTTCCTCATATTGCTCTGACTATGAGTATAAATAACTAAGTTTTAATTACTGAGACCTTGCCCTTCCTCTTTTATTCAAGAGGGAGGGCAATATGGATCAGGAAGAAAGATAGCAGGATATCATGTATGCAGATATAAAAACATCGGTCTATAAGGACATAATGAAGAGAATCATCTACGATGGTCGTGAAAGAATTGGGATACTGGGCACAGTCTCCGGCACCATGATAGATATATTCTCCTATGACGACCATGCGGCCGCATTTGAGTATTGCGTAAGAATATCTGTAAATGCGCTTCAGAATATGTTCTGTACATACAATACCGTACGTTTCATAGGTATCGTTCATGGCCATCCGCAGGAGATGCATCAGCTATCTGTCTACGACATTGTGTTTGCCAGAAA
>JAZLHZ010000316.1:0-4721 GCA_045617085.1 Clostridia bacterium | reverse complement strand
GATTTCAGGGCAGCGATCCAGAATGTACTGAATAGAGCGGATGGCGTTGGTTGCCAGCTCATACGGGCCTTTGCCGCGCGTACCGGTCATGTTCAAACGGTTGTGCATGTCGGTGATGAACACGAAATTGAGCGGAGCATTGATTTCTTTGATGCGCTTGATCTTCTCGTCGTAATGATCGGTCAGGTATGCCAGGTCGTACATGGAAAGTTCCTCCTACCGTTTCATTTATGTGGATTATAGCAGATAAACCGAAATATGTCAACGCATTTCACTATGGATGAAGCGTGCCTTCGGTACACGGGATAATAAAACAGATAAAGACATTTTGTTCTGCCTTTATCTGTTTATTTAACTAACTGAAACTGATCACTGTTTTTCAGGGCTCGACGTCCTCGTATTCGGCCATGGCTTCGAGGGTCTCGCAGCTCTCGAACATGCAGTTGAACCAGAAGTTCTTTTCGGCGTCCTCGGTATTCATCCAGTGGGTCGGGATCTGGCCGTTTTCATGCTGGACGATGGTGAGCTGGTCGCAGAGCGCCTTTGCCTTGGCAAGGTACAGACTGCCGCAGCCGGCCTTGTACAGGGCGAGGAATCCGGAGAGGATCGTGGCGGTGGAGGCATCGATGGGCACGTACCAGCCGTACTGCTCCAGACCTGCGGGGGTATGCCAAATGGAGGTGTCATAGGGCGTGCCGTCGTCGGGCGCATGATGATTCCAGGGATACGGACGGTTCCAGATGACGAACTGGTCCTCAACGAAGCGCATGAGCTCCTTGGCCAGCTCGATGCATTCGGGCTCATCTGCATGGTAGCGGGCGTAGTACTTGGCCAGCGATACGGCGCCGTAGTGGGTCAGATTAATATAGTTGGCGGAAAGCGGGCTGTCCTCGAACTGGCCTTCCCAGTTGTAGGTGCCCATCTGGTTGCGGATGACGTACTGCACCGCATTGTCCGCCAGCTTCTTCCACTTCTCATCGCCGGTGCGCCTGTACATACCGGTGCACATGGGCACGCAGTTGGAGAGGGGAGAGATGCAGTTGGTGTTGAGGGGCTCGCCGGTCTCGGTGGAGCGCACCAGATACCAGCTGCCGTTTTCCAGCACGGTGTCGGCGTAGTAGTTGGCTATTTTCTGTGCTTCGTCAAAGTACTTCTTGTCGCCGGTGGCGTTTTCCAGTGCCATATACATGCAGGCGGCTCCGGCGGGATAGATCATCATGTTCGTGCCCATGTGCGCCTCGGCAGCGTGCCAGTTGGGTGTGATGACGCCGTACTTCTCGGGATCGGGACAGAAGTCCAGATAGTACGTGGGCGGCAGGTCTGCCAGTGCCGCATCGCCTCGGGGCGTGATGCTGATGAGGTAGTCGGCAGCGTTGACGGCGACCTTCAGGGCATCCTTTGCCGCTTCGGGGCAGAGTCTTGCATAGGAGAGCATGGCGTGGACCAGTGCGCCGATCATCTTGCAGGGATAGGTGTTGAGGTCATATGCCGGGTCGGGCGTGCCGTACTTCAGCCAGTGCTGGATGAAAGGCTGCTCCATCGCATACTGATATGCCTTGATGGCGCATTCCTTGTAGCCCTTCGCCTTGGGCGGCGTGACCTCCGGGAACGAGGCGGACTTGAAGAACGTCCGGGCGCCGACGAGCGCATAGTCGCTGCCGTCGGGATTCAGCGCCGTGACCTTCAGCTTGACTACGCCTTCGGGCAGCTCCCGCCAGATGGGGGTCAGCTTCACACAGCAGTCGTCCGCCGTGAAGGAATGGATAACGCCCTGCTCATCCTCCGCATCGTAGCGGTACTTCTCGCAGCAGCGCACCGCAGTGAAATGGAAGGCAGGTACGTACATGAACATCGTGGATTCCACATTCCAGAAGGGGAAGCCCCGCTTCACGCCGCAGCGGACGCCCGCATCGGCGGAGCAGCACTCTTCAAACGCCTGTTTGGCCAGTTCGGCTCTTGTCATGATTGATACACTCCTTTTGGGTTGATGAGGATATTATAGCATATTACGGGGCGGATAGCAAGCGTCAAACGGCAAAATATCGGGTGGAATGATTTTCTGAGTTGACTGATGAAAAAATATTAATACAAAATGGCGAAATCTTAACTGCTTACTTTTGTTTTTGCCATATATTAATGGTATATTATTTACAAATAATATAGGATAAATATTAGGAGGGTATGATTTATGAAGAAGATAATGATACTGGTTCTGGGACTGGCATTACTGGTGATTCTACTGTTTTCAATATCAGCTCAGGCAGACAGCAGTGATTTTGATATCCAAAATGGTACACTGGTAAAGTATTATGGTTCATCTTCTGAAGTCAGTATTCCCAATGGAGTAAAAAATATAGGAAATTATGCATTCTGTGAGTGTTCTTCGATAAAAAAAGTAACTATTCCGAATACTGTAATGCGTATTGGTAACTGTGCTTTTGAATACTGTGACAATTTGGAGAGCGTAGTAATTCCTAATGGTGTTATCAGTATAGGAGACTGGGCGTTTGATTTTTGTGTGAATTTGAAAAGTATATCAATTCCGAGCAGCCTAAGATCAATAGGAGCTATCGCCTTTTGTGAATGTTACAGTTTATTGAATCTCACAATTCCTTCCAGTGTAACAAGTATTGGTAATGATGCATTTAGTGGTTGCTCAGCAATAATATCAGTTGACAAAGGAAGCTATGCACAAAAATATTGCGATGAGAATAACATCAAGTATAAGATGATTGGTGCTGGAGATTTTACAATTAACGAAAATAGTGTTCTGATTAGTTATGATGGCAAAGGCGGAAAAGTTGTGATACCGAACGAAGTGAAAGGAATTGGGCAGGGAGCGTTTGGGAATTGCAATAGTATAACAAGTATAATAATACCAAACAGCGTGACGAGTATTGGCGGAGGAGCATTTGGTTTCTGCGAAAATTTAAAAAGCATAATCATACCAAACAGTGTGACAAACATTGGAGATTTTGCATTCAGTAACTGCAGTAGCTTAGAGAGCATCTCAATACCAAACAGTGTGACAAGCATTGGGAATTCGGTGTTCAGTAACTGTGTCAACTTAGAGAGCATAACAATACCGAATAGTGTGACGAGTATTAGTGATTACGCTTTTGGAGGTTGTAATAAACTGACAGCTTATGTTGAAAAGGGAAGCATTGCATATGAATACTGTGAAATATTCGGTATTCCATATCAAATAATGGGGACTAGTCCCAAGACTATCAGTGCTAAGTTCTCGTCTTATGCGAAGATTGGAAAATCAGCAGACATTGTGGTGAAAACTAATACAGCTGCCAAATATGTGCGGATGTATGCCGAAAATGGTTCTGCTGTTAAGACGTGGAGCAGCGGATACACTGATGATGGTTATGTACGCACGTGGAAGCTTAGCTATACCTTCAGCGGCGCAGGCAACCGCAGTCTGACATTCAAGGCTTCTGCTGACAACAACACTTATGACAGTGGGGTTGTTGCTAAGGTGACTGTAATTAAAGATGAACCAGCAAAGATTAATTCTGTAAAATTTGATTCATCCACAATCATCAACAAGGCGGTCGGTATCACTATAACAACCCCTTTAACAGCCAAATACGTTGCCATGTGCGACAGTACGGGAAAGACTGTATATAAGATGTGGTCAAGCGGCTATACCGACAATGGCAGTGTTCGTACTTGGAAGGTGAATTATTCATTCTCCGGAGCCGGTGTTCGTACGATGTACTTCAAGGCATCAGCTGCTAACAAGACCTACAGCGCTCTTGTTAGCGCTAACGTGACGGTAAGTAAGGAAGCACAGATCAATAGTGTCAAGTTTGACTCCTCTGCTACTGTCGGCATGTCTGTCTACATTTCTGTAACGACCCCTGTTTCTGCAAAGTATATAGCAATGTGTGATCCCACAGGAACGACTATATACAAGATATGGAATAGCGGTTATACAGATAACGGAATAACAAGGACATGGAAATTGAATTATGCATTCTCCGGAGCTGGTGTACGAACAATGTACTTCAAGGCATCAGCAGATAATAAGTCATATAGTTCACTTGTCAGCGCCAATGTGACGGTAAGCAAGGAAGCGCAGATCAACAGTGTGAAGATGGATTCTTTTGCTATTGTCGGGATACCTGTAAATATTACCGTAACTACTCCTGTTTCTGTTAAGTATGTTGCAATGTGTGATTCGACTGGAAAGACGATATACAAGACTTGGAACAGTGGCTACACAGATAGCGGAATAACAAGGACATGGAAATTGAATTATGCATTCTCCGGAGCTGGTGTACGAACAATGTACTTCAAGGCATCAGCAGATAATAAATCTTACAGTTCACTTGTCAGCGCCAACGTGACGGTAAGCAAAGAAGCACAAATCTACAGTGTAGAGTTTGGTTATTCCGCTACTATTGGCGTACCTGTTCCTATTACCGTGACGACTCCTGTTTCCGCAAAGTATATAGCAATGTGCGATTCCACCGGAAAGACTGTATACAAGATCTGGACGAGTGATTATACTGATAATGGTATGACTCGCACATGGAAGGTTAATTATATCTTTAATGGTGCCGGTAACAGAACAATGTATTTTAAGGCATCTGCTGATAACAAGACATATTCTGCACTTGCAAGTGCTTCTGTTATCGTTAATACGCCTCCAGCACCCGAGGTAATGAGCGTCAGTTTCAACAGCGATGTGATTCTCTCCAATAATG
>JAZLHZ010000315.1:0-36058 GCA_045617085.1 Clostridia bacterium | reverse complement strand
TCCTTGGCTCACAGAACGACATGGCTACGATCCGACTTCTTGGAGGCCTTATCCAGCGTGACGGACGACACACGGGCAGGAGACAGGGCGTTGCCGATGAACTCCTCCACGTTGCCGGACCACTGGATAACTTCGATCTTTTCAAACTTGAGCTCGGAAATGACGTTTTCGATTCTCATTCCGTGGGGGCCGATGCAGGCGCCCAGCGGATCGATGTACTTGTCGGTGGTGAATACGGCCATCTTGGTGCAGCTGCCGGGGTCTCTGGCGATGGCCTTGATCTGCACGGTGCCGTCCTGCAGCTCGGGAACCTCGTTCTCGAACAGGCGCTTGACGAGGCCGGAATGGGTTCTGGAGACCAGGATCTGGGCGCCCTTGCCGCCCTTGCGGACCTCCAGCACATAGACCTTGATGCGGTCGTTGGGCTTCAGCTCCTCACCGGGCATCTGCTCTGCGGCGACCAGCAGGCCTTCCGCATTGCCCAGCTCGACGTACACATCCTCGCCCTCCTGGCGCACGACCATAGCGGTCAGGATCTCGTTTTCCTTCTCGCTCATGGCGGTATAGGTGCGGTCGCTGTCGGCCTTGCGGATCTCCTGGGTCACGACGTTTCTTGCGGACTGGGCAGCGATACGGATGAATTTGTTGAGGGCGATGGACTGCTCCATCAGGTCACCCAGCTCATACCTTGCATTGACGCTGCGGGCCTCTTCCAGGCTGACCTCGCTCTCGGGATCGACGACCTCGCTCACGACCTTCTTGCTGACGTATACTGCCATGGTGCCGTTTTCCCTGTCGATGGAAACACGGACGGAACACTTATTGCTGCCGGCGCAGTGCTTCTTGTAGGCGGATACCAGTGCGGACTCCATAGCGGCAAACAGCTGATCGGGATTGATCTTGTGGTCGTTTGCCATCTGCTTTACTGCCTCAAGGAACTCCGCCGCATGCAGCTGGGCTTCATCGACAGTCTTCTTGACCGCCGTCTTCTTCTTACCTGCCATTTTTTCGTTTCCTCCGATTCTTTATATCGTATTTCTCTTATGTTGACGTTACTGGTTGTCTTTTGAAAGGATCTCGTCCAGCGCCGCATCTGCAGAGTCATCTGCTTCGTCCTCGCTGCCGAGGAGTCCGTTCTCATAGCCGCTGTCTTCTTCCTCATCCGCCACGCCGTCCAGCGCCGCATCGATCTCGTTCTCGTCGATCTCGACCACCGGCGTTGCCAGTGCAACGCTCTTCAGCGGGAAGGAAAGCTGCTCCTCACCGACCTCCAGCACCACATTGCCGTCGATCAGCCCCACCAGCGTACCGGTGCAGGACTTCATGCCGTTGATCTGGCGGTACAGCTTGATCTCCACGGTAAGCCCCTGCGCCCGCTCATAATCCGCTGGCTTCTTCAGCGGACGGTCCAGACCCGGAGAACAGACCTCCATATAGTCGTATTCGACGTTCTCCATCAGCGGCAGTACCGCCCGATGGAACTTTTCCAGCGCATCCAGATCGATGCCGCCCTCCTGGTCCTCTTTGTCGATGTAGAAGCGCAGGAATTTGCCGGTGTTTTCCTTCACCAGCTCCGCATCCACCAGCTCCAGCTCCATGCTCTTTGCCAGCTTGTCGGCGGTGGGAATGATGTATTCGTTGATCGTGTACTTCATGCTCTGCCTCAATAACTTTGTATATATATAGTTGAGAGCAGGTCGTTTCCTGCTCTCAACTCGGGTTATCATCAAAATACACACATATTATAGTGTATTTCCGTTGTTTTTTATACCCCTATCAGATAAAGCTTTCGTTAATTCGTATGAAAGCCGCTCAGCATAAAATATTGGTTAAGTGCTTGACTTTTGCGCCGGATTGTGGTATCATTTCTCTTGTTGTTTGGTGGGTGTGGCTCAGTTGGTTAGAGCGCTAGGTTGTGGCCCTGGAGACCGTGGGTTCGAGTCCCACTACTCACCCCTCAAAAAAGACAGCTTTCATGGCTGTCTTTTTTCTTTTCATAATATGCCTTTTCCAAAAAGACCGATAAAAAAACCGACGGAGGAAATTGATCTCCGTCGGTTTTCTTACTTTATTACTTGGACTTTCTCCTGATGAAGGGAGGCACATCGGACTTGATGCCCCTCTTTACGGGAGCCTCTTCCTTCTTGACATCGTCGCCTGCAAAGGGATCGTCGTCAAAGAAGCGGCTCTTGCGGGGGCTCTGCTTGGGCTCCTCTTCGATCTCCTCTTCCTCTGCCTCGACCTCTTCCTTCTCGGGACGGGCGGCGTAGATGGAGCGCTTCTCGTACCTTTCGGGCTTTACGAAGGTGCTGTCGTCATCAAAGGTCACGACCTCGGTCTTGGCGGACTTGGGCTCATAGTCCTCGTCGTCATCCGCATCGGGACGGCCGGCGGGCTGTGCCTTTTCCTCAACGGGGGTCTCGAACTTCTCTTCGGGCTGTGCCTTCTTCATGCTGCCGAAACCGGTGGCGATCACGGTGACACGGATGGTATCGCCCAGCTCGGGATCGATGCCTGCGCCGAAGATGATGTTTGCATCCTCGTTGACTTCGTTCTCGATCAGCGTGGCGGCCTCATTGACCTCGAACATGGTGATGTCGTCGCCGCCGGTGATATTGATGATCACGCCCATGGCGCCCTCGATGGAGGTCTCCAGCATGGGGCTGTTCATGGCTTCCTTGGCAGCGTCGGTGGCTCTGTTCTCGCCGGTGCCGTAGCCGATGCCCATGTGCGCCATACCGCCGTTCTTCATGACGGCACGCACGTCGGCAAAGTCCAGATTGATCAGCGCAGACTCGGTGATGAGGCTGGAAACGCCCTGAATACCCTGACGGAGCATGCTGTCTGCTTCCTTCAGCGCATCCTTCATCTTGGTGGTCTTGCTGACGTTTTTGTTCTGAAGGATCTTGTCGTTGGGGATGACGATCAGGGTATCCACGCTGTCGCACAGCTTGGAAATGCCTGCCTCTGCCTTGCGCAGGCGCTGTCTTCCCTCAAAGAAGAAGGGCTTGGTAACGACGCCGACGGTCAGCACGCCGCAGTCCTTGGCGATCTTTGCCACGACGGGAGCCGCACCGGTACCGGTGCCGCCGCCCATGCCGCAGGTAATGAAGGCCATATCAGCTTCCTTGACCAGATTCTTGATATCCTCTTCGCTCTCGGTGGCAGCCTGCTCGCCGATGGAGGGATCTGCACCGCAGCCCAGACCCTTGGTCAGCTTGGCGCCGATCTGCAGCTTGGTATCGGCTTTGTTGTCGCCCAGTGCCTGCGCATCGGTATTGATGGCGATGAAGTCCACGCCGCCGACCTCAGCCTCGACCATGTTGTTGATGGCGTTTCCGCCGCCGCCGCCTACACCGATCACCTTTATTGCGGCATTGTTTACACGCTCGTCATTCAGTTCAAATTCCATCACGGGAACAGCCTCCTTTAGTGCTTCTTTCGAATAATTCTCTTTTTGATTCTCTTTTTATGTTTCGTCTGTTCTCAACCGAACAGGGACTTGAAGCCGGGCTTTATGTCCTTTTTCGGCGCTTTTTTTGCCGTTTTTCCGGTTTTCCGCTTCTCATCGGCGGCCCCGTTGTCTTCATCCTCACGGTCGGGCTCGCCGCTTTCCGCAGTTTCCGAACTCTCCATATCCTCTATGCCGTCCAGAATGTTGAACACCATGTCCACCAGACCTACGGCGGAGGAATACTCGTAGTCCTCGTAATTGGTGCAGCCCTTGGGCTTGACCAGCTTGACAGGCCGGTCCAGCTCTCTTGCAAAGTATGCCGCCGCACCGTTCATCGGGCAGACGCCGCCGCCGGTCATATACACCTTTGCGGAAGCATCCAGACCGCCGTCAATATAGTCAAAGGCCTGACGGATGTAGTCGGCGATCTCCTTCATCTTCTCGTCAATGACCTCATGCACATCGCCCTTGTCCAGCTGCGCCATGTGTCCGCCGGGCATCAGCACGGAGGGTGCCGCCGCCTTTTCGTAGTCCTCGGGATTCAGCTTGCATTCCCGCTTGATCCGCTCGGCGCTGCTGCGGTCGATGCCGAATTCGTCGACGATATGATCCGTGATGTCGCAGCCGCCGATGGGCAGCATGATATGCGCCGTGATCGCATCGCCCTCGCAGACGGAGATCTCACAGCTGCGATAGCCGGTATCGATCAGCACGCAGGGATGTCTGTCCCGCTCGGCAAAGTCGATCAGATACTGGGACATGCCCAGAGACGGAGACAGAAACGCCTCCACCTGAATGCCCAGCTTGGAAAGTATGCTTCGTATTTCTTCCGCAAAATCGGGATCCGCCTGAATGAAGGATATCTCGCCGGTCAGATCCTTGCCCCGGCTGTTGACCACCATCATCGTGCGCTTGCCGTTGTCGATGCGGTACCAGGCGGGACTGCGGTGCAGCACATGGCCGCCCTCATTCGCAAGGTCCAGCTTTTCCGCCGCCTCGTCCATGAATCTGGCAATATCCTTTTCGACGATCAGTGCCTTGCCGTTTTCATCGGTCAGCCGGATGCCGTGCTCCTGTGACGATACGTGAATAAAGTCGCCGGGCACGCCGACATATATGCTGTCGATAATGACCTTTGCATCCGTCTGTGCGGTCTTGATCGCCTCTTCGATGACGCCGTCCAGCGCCTTCCGGTTGAGCCAGCTGCGCTCTTCAAAGCCGTCATAGGGAACGATGCCGGCACCGATGATCTCAAAGTAGTCCGAGCCAATCCGCTTCGCCGTGGACTGTGCCACCATGACGATGACCTTGGAGGTGCCGAACTCTATGACCGCCGTTGTCTTCTCGCTGTTTTTCATATATACCTCGTAACTGAAAGCTTCTGCCTGAAACGGAGAGTTTTTTGCCGTTCATTCGTCTCTTATCAAAAGAAAAAACTCTCTCATTTCTATTGTACTACACTACAACAAAAAAGAAAAGAGTTTTTTTGAGTTTTTTCACACTTTTAAAATAATTACAGACCAAAGTACCGTTTTATACTGCCGAATATACCGCATTGACCGACGTAGACACGTCCACCATGCCGATCCTGACGCCGTCTCTGGTAAGAAGCGACAGCATCGCCTCGGCGTGGAGCAGCTTGATATCCAGCTCCGAAGCATCGCCCAGCATCACCTTGAGGCCGCTGCGCATCAGCAGATAGATGTTGCGCATATCATTGAGGTTGATCTCTTCGACGTCTGCATCAATGGTGCTGTCCTTCAGCAGGCTCAGCAGCTCCTGCATGGTGTCCAACTGCGTACCGCTGTTGGATTCGATCATCTTTCCGCCGGACTTGAGCCCTAAGTCGATGCCGCTGACGTAGATGGCGCCCATCTCCGGCCTTTCGGCTTCACGGCCCAGGATATAGCCGTATTCGTCGATCAGCAGGTACACGCCCGAGCAGTTGACCACTGCCCGCACCTCGCGTTCCCGGATCTCGAGGATCACCGTATCGGGTTCCCGAATCTCCAGATCGATAAACTCGATATCATCGATCTTGGAAAGCATCTTTTTGACATTCTGTTCGCTGACAGATTTGATATCAACACCGGTATTGATCCCGGCAAAGCCTGCGACCTCCTCCGCGGAATACTTCTCCGCACCGGTCACGTAGATCGTCCGTACCTTTCCGCCGGGCTTGAACAGCAGCACCGCCACGAGGGAAAGCAGCATCAGAAAACAGACTCCGGTTACAATTCGATTCTTCAGCCTGTCGTTCATGGTTTTCTTCCTTTTTTCGGCTAAGTCTTGCGACTGAGTTTTTTTCGGCTAAGTCTTGCGACTGAGTTTCATGAGTTTGTTTGATTGCGTTGTGTTTTATCGGATATCCCTGATATCGTCCACGGTCAACCTGTTCACAATGTCTTTGAAAATATCTCCCCTTTCCTCACAGTTGCGGAACATGTCAAAGCTGGCGCAGGCGGGCGACAGCAGCACGCTTCCTCCCTTGGGGCACAGTGCAAACGCCTTCTTGATGGCGCCCTCGAAATCCGTACCCAGATTATAGATGCTTCCCGTAAAGCCGACCTTCTTCAGCGTCTCGTCGAACTGCGCTGCGGTCTGACCGATCAGCACCACGGAATCGATATACGGGCTGTCCTTGATGCCTTTGCACAGCTCGGTAAAGTCGTTTTTCTTGTCCGAGCCGCCCAGGATCAGCACCGACGGCGCCGTCATGGTCTCCACAGCCTTCTGCGTGGAATCCGCATTGGTGCCCTCGGAGTCGTCCACGAACCGCACGCCTGCCAGCTCCCGGACGAACTCAACCCGGTGCTCCACGCCCTTGAAGCTGCGGATGGCCGCCGCCGCTGCCTGTGCGCTCACGCCGGACGCCATGCTCATTGCCACCGCCGCCATCGTGTTTTCCAGATTGTGCGGGCCGGGGATCAGCAGCTCATCGGTGCCGCAGACGACCTCATGCTTTTCCTTCGTGCCGTAAACGATGCTGCCGTCCAGCTCAAATGCGCCGAAGGGCGGCACAGTGCTGTTCTTCCGGTCGTTTCCGAACCAGACCACGGTCGCTTTTGCGGTTTCAGCCAGATTTCTCAGGTATTCGTCGTTATAGTTCAGCACCAGAACGTCGTTTTCGTCCTGACGGCGGAAGATATGCGCCTTGGTCTGCGCATAGCATTCCATCGTATGATGCCGGTTCAGATGATCCTCACGGATGTTGGTGATGCAGGACACGTTGGGGCGGAACTGATCCACGCTCTCCATCTGGAACGAGGAAGCCTCGCAGACGATCACATCACCCTGCTTTGCTTCGCCTGCCACCGCTGCATAGGGATAGCCGATATTGCCCACCACATAGGTCTTTTTTCCGGCTGCTTTGAAGATCTCGCCGGTCAGCGTCGTGGTGGTCGTCTTGCCGTTGGTTCCGGTGATGCAGACCAGCCAGCCCTCGCTCATGCGGTAGCTCAGCTCCAGCTCGCCGATGACCTCGATTCCCTTGTCACGGGCGGTCTTTACCACGCTGCTTTCGATCGGCACGCCGGGGCTTATCACCAGTACATCGATGCCGTCCAGTACATCCTCTGCCTTCTCACCCAGCCGCCATTCGATATTATCGATTCCCTTCAGCGGCCTGATCGCCTCGGAGAGCTGTTCCTCTGTTTTCAGGTCATTGATCCGGACGAAGGCGCCGTCGTCGCTCAGCAGCTTGGCCGCCGCAATGCCGCTCCTTGCCATGCCCAGGATCATCACATGCCTGTTCCGAAAGCTTTGTTTCATGGAATTGAACCTCCGCACATAGTTGCCGATTTAGTTTCTTGTCATATTATACCACTTTCCCGCACTTTTGTCAAGTATCTCTCATTTTTCGGACATTTTGACGAAAAGGATGGGACATCGTCCCACTATTTTACCGATATTCCCGTGGTGACGTACAGAAAGAACGGCAGAGCATCACCGCTCCGCCGTTCTTTCGCAATCATTGATTTCTCTTACTTTCTCTCGTCCGCTTCTCTCGTGAGCTTCTTCAGCCACTTGTACTTGAAGAACCGTATCGATACCGCCGGGACCTTGACCAGCTCATCCATACAGAACACGAAATACACCAGCATCGGCGGCCAGTGGAACACAAAGGTGCCCAGATAGCCCAGCGGCAGGATCACGCCCCACATCGTGAAGGTATCGTTGATCAGGCCGAACCGGGTATCGCCGCCGGCGCAGAACACACCGGTGACCATGCAGGAGTTGAAGCTCATGCCGACCACGAACAGCGTATTCATCAGCAGCATCGTGCCGAACATTTCCTGTGCGGATTCCTCCAGCGAGGAGATGGCGAGGCACGGCACCCGCAGGCACAGCAGCAGAAGGCTTGCGGCAGCGCCCAGCAGCAGAGACCACAGATACATGCGCTTGCCGATGTACTTGGCCTCGACAAAATCGCCCTTGCCCAGGGATTTGCCCAGCAGGATGCTTCCCGCTGCGCCCATACCGCTGCAGGCCACGGTCACGAGGCCGCGCAGGGATACCGCCAGCGAGTTAGCCGCCACGATGTCGCTGCTCATGCGGCCCATGATGCCGGTCATGACGGTGGAACCGCCGCCCCAGCTGATCAGATTCAGCAGCATCGGCAGCGAGCACTTCCAATAGTCCTTGATGAGCCACTTTTCCCGGCACAGAATATCCTTCGGCGCTGCGGGAACGCCCTTGCCCTTTTTCAGCACCACCAGACACAGCACCAGCTCCACCACACGGGACAGCACCGTTGCACCGGCTACGCCCGCCACGGTCATCGTCTCGTTGCCGGGGAACAGCACATAGATCGCCAGCGCATTGAACAGCACGTTGCACAGAAGACAACCCACCGTGATGTACATGCACAGCTTGGTCTGCTCCATGGATTTGAGTGACGACAGGATGACCTGCGTTACCGCCAGCAGCAGCCAGCTCAGTGCCACGACCCGCAGATACACGCCGCCCAGCGTCTTGAGTTCGGGAATATTGGTATACAGACTCATGCACCATTCGGGCGCAATTTCCGCTGCGGCAAAGAACACGAACGCTACGATCAGCGAATACCGCAGAGCTATACCCTGCGTCTTTTTGATGACGGAAATGTCGCCCCGGCCCCAATACTGCGCCGTCAGGATCGATACGCCCACGCCGAAGCCGTGGAAGCATATCATGGTCAGCGAGGAGATCTGCCCGGCCAGCGAGGTGGCGCTGAGGGCATTCTGCGTGACGCCCGAAAGCATCAGCACGTCCGCCGTATTGACTACCGAGCTGATGATGTTCTGCAGCACGATCGGCAGCATCAGCGTCAGCAGCATTTTCACAAACTGCCTGTTGTTCGTCTCACTCATAAAAACTTACCTCACAAACAGGATCACGGGCTCCAGCGTCTCGGCATCGGTGGCGAGAGTATACTTGTCTCCGTCCTTCGTAAAGGCGACCTCCTTCATGGTTCCGTCGGGCAGCATGCGTTCGATCTTCGTGACGCTGCGCTCAATGACCAGCTCCACATCCTCGATCTTGTCCAGGCACAGGTCGAACATCGCCACGAACAGCGAACCGTCCGGCATGTCGGCGGCCTTCATGTACATGTCCGCATCGCCGGGATAGTAGACGGGCAGGCAGTTCACGCTCTTGAGCATGTTGACGATCTGTTTCTTTCTGGTCTCGCACAGGAACGAGAAGGCTTCCTGATAGTTGAACTTCGCCTGAGGCGTGCCGCTGAATACGAAGGCGGTGCCGCCCAGCCTGTTCTTACAGATCGTGGCGCCGGGAAACAGCGGCACGTGGGTCTTGCCGTCCGGCAGATGATAGACCATGGAATCGGCCTTTACGGAATCATCCAGCGGGATGAGCTCCTTGACGCCCACCTGTGTACTGATATGGTTGCCGTTGACATACATGTCCTCGCCGCTGGTGCGCAGACCGTTCCAGTCCTTTACGTCCACACCGAGATATTCCTTCAGACCCCGTTTGACCAGATTCTGCGCCGTGTCGGAGGCGAGGAACACGGGGCCCTTCAGCATGTCGATCAATTCATCATCGGTATAGCGCTCGTCCACGGGGCCGTCCAGGAAGGCGGCGCCGGTATTCTGAGAGGAGAAGTACAGTGGCAGTCCCAGACGCTCCAGCACACAGCCCAGCCAGCCGTTGGTCTGACCCAGATCGGGCGTTCCGGCAAAGCCGAACAGCGGAGTGGAGGTCACGGGGATGCGGCAGCCCTGCCACTTGAGCGTGGGGACGATCTGCATCAGCTTCTCGTGCATGCCGTGATACTTTGCAAGCTTCTTTCGGTAGGCAATGCCGCTGTCGGGCTCGTAAGCATGGAGTCTCGTGATCCAGTGCTTGGCGCCGGAGGCACCCTCCAGAATGGTACCGGTGTAGTGGGCGTTCAGCGACTGTGCCGCCGTGGAATAGCGGTTCTGGGGACATGTGTCGGTCTCGGCAAGATACGCATCGATGCCGTCGCCCATGGAGGCGATCTGTGCGGCTGCACGGTACATGCTGCCGGAGAGGTTCCTTGCACCGGCGGCGGTATACATGCCGTTGTTGACACGCACGACCACGGGATTGCCCTTGCCTGCCAGCACCTTGGCGATCTCGCCGCCGAACTCACCGCCACAGCAGCAGTAAATGCCCTGCATCTTGGGATCCACACTGTCGATGCCCTCACGCATCGCCTGTGCGGCGCCCAGCAGGGACTCCTTCTGAGTTTCGACGAAGATGGCGGTATAGCGTCTGTCCTCTTCGCTCCTGCCCTGCGTATGCTTCCAGAGCTCTTCTCTGGTCATGTTGGTACCGGCCTTCTTATTGAATGCCGCCATGTGCAGGGGGCAGGCGCAGCCCTTGCCCGCCCGGTGGATCAGTCGGAAGTCGTCGTCCACCATGATGACCTCGGGCTTGTGCTTCGTCAGCACGCTCATCACGCTCTTGATATGCTTGCGGAAGCCCTCGTCGTAGGGGCAGACGGTATAAGTCTCCTCGCCGCTGTTGAGGCTGATATAGCGCTGGAAGGGGTTGGCGGCATTGAGCTTGTAGCCGTGACCGATGGATGCCTGCACCAGAATGCCCAGCGGTCTGTCGTCGAGGCGCTTCTTCATGTCATCGAATACCTCGCAGTACATGCCCGCCTTGTCGATCGGCGGATTGCCCTCGGGCACCAGCGTCATGCACAGCAGTGCACAGTCGGCAACACCGGTATCGTACTGGTTGATGATATCCCTGCAAACCTCATCCGGCCTGGTCATCTCTACCGGCATGATCGAATAACTGAACATATTGTATTACCCCCCTGTATGTTTGATTCTGACGCTATTTTAACATATTCATCGATCCGTGTCAATGAAAAAGTATCTGCATTTTTGTCTTGAGAAGCTCCTGCTTCGGCAGGCGGAACCTGTCCGTAATGCGTCTGCCGCAGGCATCGGTGATGACGCCGTATTTCATGCGCACACCGTCCGAGCCTTCGTCCTCCGGAAGGTTAAAAGGATATTCGCCTTCCGAATCGATATTGGCAACGAGTTTAATACCGAGGAAGGTATGGATGTACAGCGGAAAGGGCTTTTTCACATTGGCAACTTTGATCCTCAGCTCTCCGCCGTCAAAGGGATAGCCGCCTGCGATCTCGATATCCGCAAACGAGGTTTCATATCTCCCATCCATCGGCAGGGCGATCAGCACATTGTCGTCCTCCTCCAGCACTGCATTCGCCGCCGCATAAGTCAGGCCCTCGGTGCCCCGCATCGTACAGCACCAGTGGGCTTCGTACAGGCCCTCCGCCGCTACGTACAGGTTCGGTTCCTCCTCCCGCACACAGGAATCGCAGCCGAAGCCGCCGTTTTCCCGCTGTGAAGCCAGCAATCCGTTATACAGCGTCTTTTCGGCAATGTCCAGAAATCCGGAGGCATCCGTCGCCCGGAACAGCTGCACGGCGACCATGAACGCATCCACGATGGCGCAGGGCTCGCTCCAGTCGGGACGCAGAAACCAGTTGTAGTTGGAGTAGGTCCTGGACATGCCCCTGGACAGATACAGAACGAACCGCTGCTCAGCCGGGCGCAGGTACCTTTCCTCCCCGGTGAGGCCGTACATCCGCAGCATCGCCCTCGTGCCGGACAGAGTGGCGTGAGTCTGCATCCTCGCCGCCAAAGGATCTGCCTTTTCAAACAGCTCCGTCAGCACGTTCAGAAGCTCCATCGCCCGTGCATCCCCCGTCAGAGCATAATAGGCGCTCAAGCCGTCCATCGAGATGAACACGCAGCCGATGTCCGTAGACACCAGCCAGTGGGGATAGCTCATATTGATGGAGCCCATCGCTTCGCCCTCGTCCTTCTTCTCCCTCGTCAGCGGATAGCACGGCAGCCACGGCGCACAGGGCAGATATACCATCTCGAACAGCTTCTTTGCAAATGCCGACGCACGTTCGTCCTTTGTGAGTTCTGCGGAAAGCACGATGCCGCGCATCAGCCAGCTGAAGCCCGAAAGCGCCTGCTCGTTCACGGTCTCGTTTTCCGGACGGTACGGGATCTCGTAATTCGTCAGCGTATCCTCCAGCAGGGCAAAGAACCGCTTCCCGTTGCTTTTGTCATAGGCATAGTGACATGCCTCCGCCAGCAGGAGCCTTCCCCGGAAATCGCCGGGCCATTCATAATCGTCCAGCCTGCGCACATCCTCCGGCGTATAGTTCTCGCCGCCAAAACGGTCCCGATTCCTGCATATTCTTTCGGCAAGCGCACCGCTGACAGACCATTTCACGATACTTCCGTACATCGTCTCCGCCTCCGTGTCTTTTTTTCTCATTATACCATTTTTCAACGAAAAAAACAACATTTCCCGAAAGGAAATCTGTACTCCGAGGTTGACAGAGCAGCGGTTTTCGTGTATACTGTTAGTTGAAAATTCAACTAATATCATCAAGGGAGGAACTGTCATGAACTATCAGCTGCTGAATCTTCTGTTCCGTCTGGGAAACGATTTCAGCCATCGAAAGACCCGTCCCACGGGGCTGAGCGACACCGAGTGTAAACTCTGTTCCTACATCTTCGGTCATGCGTGCTGTTCGCAGGACGAGGCCGGTCAGGAATTGGGCATCGACAAAACCACCGTCACGAAGGCGCTGCAGTCGCTGGAAAGCAAGGGCATCCTGCAGCGGGAGACCTGCGCCGATGATCGGCGCAAGAAGCTGCTGACGCTGACCGAGGAAGGAAAAAAGGCCATTTCCGACATCGCCGATCTTCACGAGAAGTGGTTTTCCGGCGTACTTTCCTGTCTGAGTGCAGACGAGCAGATCAAATTTGAAGACTATTGCCGCCGTCTTCTTGACGAAGCTGAAAAGCTCAAGAAAAACGAACAGTAAAGGAGAACCCACCCCATGGAACACGGAAAAAAGAACTCGACCCAATCCTTCGCCAATGATCCCATTTCAAAGATCGTCATCAAAAACAGTCTGCCCGCACTGATCGCCATGATCATGGTCATGGTCTACAATCTGGCGGACACCTTCTTCATCGGCCTCACCCATGATGACCTGCAGGTGGCAGCCGTATCGTTGGCCTCGCCGGTATTCATGATCTTCATGTCGCTGGGCACGCTGTTCGGCGTGGGCGGCTGCTCGGTGATCTCCCGAGCCCTCGGCGCCGGAAAGACCGAGACCGCAAAAAAGGCCTGTTCCTTCTGTATGTGGGCAGGCGTGGCTGTGGGCGTCGTGTTCATGGCAGTGCTGTGGCTGTTCATGGATGACATCACCGTCATGCTGGGCGTCAGCGAAAACACCGCCGATTATACCCGCACATATCTGATGATCACCGTCAGCTGCGGCGTATTCTCCATCATTTCCAACTGCCTCTCCAACGTGATGCGCTCCGAGGGCGAACCCATGAAGGCCATGACCGGCACCGTCGTCGGCAACCTTCTGAACGTGGTGCTCGACCCCATATTCATCCTTGCCTTCAACTGGGGCATCACCGGCGCCGCCGTGGCCACCGTCATCGGCAATGTGGTCAGCGCCGTCTATTACCTGCTGTTCTACTTCGGCGGCAAGTCCTCGCTCAGCATCAGTCCCCGCCATTTCTCCATGAAGGGCGGCATCTGCAAGGGCGTTCTGTCCGTCGGCATTTCGGCATCACTTGCCAATCTCCTGGTCAGCGTTTCCTCCATCGTCGCCAACGGTCAGCTGGCGCAGTACGGCGACATGTACGTTGCGGGCTACGGTGTCACCGCCAAGGTGCTTTTGGTCGTCACGCTGATCGGCATCGGTGTCGGCAGCGGCGTACAGCCCTTCTTCGGCTACTGCTACGGTGCAAAAAACCGGCAGCGTCTCACTGCCGGTCTGAAATTCTCGATCGTATTCTCGCTGTGTATCTGTCTGATCCCCGCTCTGCTCGGTTTCGTGTTCGCCTCGCCCATCGTGAAGATATTCCTCACCGGCGAAGAGGCCTGCACCTGCGGCGTGCACTTCACGAGGATCCTCATGAGCACCGCATGGCTCATCGGTGCCTTCGCCATCTGCCAGAACACGCTTCAGGCGATGGGCGCAGCCACCCCGGCACTGCTGGCTTCGGTCTTCCGTCAGGGCGTGATCTTCATCCCCGCACTGTTCCTGCTGAAAGCCATCATGGGCGTGGACGGTCTGCTCTGGGCACAGCCTGTCGCCGACGTCCTTTCGCTGGTCGTCGTGGTGTTCATGCTGCTGCGTAAGGTCAGGGCGATGCCGCTTACAGAAGCTTCGCAAGAGGGCTGATCTTCTTCTGCATCAGGCCCGTCAGCTTCACGCCGGCAAAACCGCACAGGACGCCCATCACGGCACCGAGAAGCACATCTGTCGGGAAATGTACGAACAGGTACAATCTGCTGAAGCCGATCAGTGCGGCGGCAGCGATGGCGGCAATGCCCCATTTCTTATGGTTCATGAAGATGGCAGTCGCAGCGCCGAATGCCCATGCCGAATGCGTGGACGGGCAGGAATAGCTGCCCGGGCGCTTGATGAGCAGCTCCACCGTCTCGTCGAGATGACAGGGTCTGGGTCTTGCGATGAGATCCTTCAGTCCGTACTGGCCGATGACGAACACCAGCGCATAGGACAGGAGCACCGCAATGCCTGTCTTTCTGGTCTTCCGGAAGCACAGCAGCAGTGCGGCGATCACCAGCCAGCACTCGCCGTAGGAGCCCATGACCTTTGTCAGGCCCAGAATGAACGAATCGAGCCAGTCACAGTGCAGATTCTGAATTGCATAGAGTATTGAAAAGTCCATTTTGTCACCCTCCGTAATATTCGTATTTCTTCATTTTCGGTCCCCGCATTATTATACGACTTTTTCCCGAAAAAAGCTACACAAAAAAGCAACTGTACTGCGGCACAGCTGCTTTTTCTTACTCATGAATCAACCTCGGGAATCAGCGACGGCGTGCGTCGTAGCACTCCTTGCAGTAGATGGGACGATCGGTCTTGGGAATGAAGTTGACGGTGGTGGGCTTGCCGCACTCAGCGCAAACGGTCTCGTAAGTCTCGCCGCTGTTGTTACGGCTGGCCTTGCGTGCCTGACGGCATGCACGGCAACGGGTGGGCTCATTCTGGAAGCCCTTCTCTGCGTAGAATTCCTGCTCGCCTGCGGTGAAAACGAACTCAGCACCACAATCCTTGCACTTCAGTGTCTTGTCCTCGTACATGGTAATATCCCCCTGTAATAATAATGATGATGAACCGGTTGCCTTCAGCTGACCTGGTCTTTGACCCCACACTCGCCGTCAGGAGCGTTCGCTCATGGAACATTCTGTTCTCCCACTACTGACCCTCTCGGCTTGACCGCCGGACGGACTTACTTCTAAACCGCACCATGCTCACAGCGCTTTGCACTGCTTACGTGGATCGTTTTGCCTGCGACTGGCATCGACTTTCAACCACAGACCTGAATCAGCAACCGCAGGTTATTATACTCTAATTCGGCGCAATTTACAAGTGCTAATATGAATAGCTCTTTGTTAAACTTGGCAAAATTCATTTTTTGTGTTTATAACTATGTCCCGAAGACCTTGCACGGCGCATTGAACCCGCCGCACAGACGGCATCAACGCACACGGCTCCGGCACCCCGCAGCACCACGGCACAGGCATTCAGCGTACTTCCGGACGTTATGATGTCATCGACCAATAATATTCGCTTTCCGGAATAATCGGTCTTTGTCCCGAATGCGCCCTTCACGTTGTCGCCTCTGCCGCCGTACGATACCCTCGCCTGCCGTCTCGTGCGCCTCAGCCGCTTCAGCGATGTATCGACGGGGATACCGGTCCTTTCCGATATGCCGTTTGCCAGCAGCAGCGCCTGATTAAAGCCCCGCTCCCATTCCCGCTCTCTGTGCAGCGGCACCGGCACGATGAGGTCATATCCGTCCGCTGGGATGTCATCGATCGCCGGCTGCATCAGATGCACGATCTCCGGAGCGCACCGTCTCACGCCGCCGTATTTGAGGAGCTTCACCAGCGCGCCTGCGGGCGATGAATACTTCATGGCAAACCTGCACACGCCGAAGCCCGCCGGCTCACTGCTCCTTGATATGTGCAGTCTCGGCCGCAGGAGCCTGCGGCAGTCGGGGCACAGGAATTCCGTTGCGCTTCCGGAAATGTCTCCGCAGGCACAGCAGCGCCCTTTTTCCGGAAACAGGAGCGCTCCGACCGTCTGGGTCAGCTTCTCAATTCCCATGCAGCTCCACCGCCTCCGTCAGCCGCTGTTTCAGTGCGGTATAGCGTTTGGAAATGTAGTTGTTGTCCGTCATGCGCCGTATGCCGTTTTCCGAACCCACGATGACCACCAGCTTCTTCGCCCTTGTCACGGCGGTATACAGAAGGTTCCTCGTCATCAGCAGCGGCGGAAAATTCCACATCGGCATCACGACCACGGGGAACTCGCTGCCCTGGCTCTTGTGCACCGAAATGCAGTACGCCAGCTCCAGCTCGATCAGCATATCGGAGGAGTACACGGCGACCCGGTCATCGTCAAACGTGACGGTGATGTCCGTCCCGTCCTTCTGCCTGTCGACGGCAGTAATGAAGCCCATGTCGCCGTTGAAAACGCCGACACCGTCTTCATCCGCTCTCGTCCATTCGATGTCATAGTCGTTGCGGATCTGCATGACCTTGTCGCCCAGACGGAATACCGTGTCGCCTCTCGACACCTCGCCCTTGCCCGGTGTCTTCGGGTTCAATACGTTCTGAAGCACGGCGTTCAGTGCGATCACGCCCAGATCGGTCTTCTTTGTCGGAGAAAGCACCTGGATATCCCGGATCCGGTCAAAGCCCATGTAGTTCGGCAGCCTCGTCAGCACCAGCTGCACGATGGACTGAGCCGCCGCCGAGGGAGAATCCTTCCGTTCAAAGAAGAAGTCGGTTTTCTTGCCGTTCAGCAGCGGATACTCGCCGTGATTGATCCGGTGCGCATTCTGAATGATCATGCTCTCGCCTGCCTGACGGAACACCTGCGTGAGCCGCACCACCGGCACGACGCCGCTGGAGATCATGTCCTTCAGCACATTGCCTGCGCCGACGCTGGGCAGCTGATCGCTGTCCCCGACCAGCACCAGCCGCATGCCGGGACGTATCGCACACAGTAGGCTCCGCATCAGGAAAATATCCACCATGGACACCTCGTCCACGATGACCATTTTTCCATCCAGCGGTTTGTCTGCATTCCTCGTAAACTGCCTCGTTTGGCCGCTGTATTCCAGCAGCCGGTGAATGGTCTGCGCCGGACAGCCGGTGGCCTCGCTCATTCGCTTGGCGGCTCTGCCTGTCGGCGCACACAGCTGCACCTCGCCCTGCCTCGACATGATATCGATAATACATCGGATGCCTGTGGTCTTTCCGGTGCCGGGACCGCCGGTAATGATGGTCACACCGCCGGTCACGGCCTTCACGACGCCGTCCCTCTGCTCTCCGCAGAGCTCCACATTCTGCTCCTCCTGATACTCGTCGATCAGGCGCTGCACGTCGTCCTCGGTGTAGAACTGCCTGACATCCCGGCTCAGCAGGTTGCCCAGCAGCATGGCAGTCTCCTTTTCGGCCTCATACATGCCGTTCTTGTATACCGCCACGGTCTCGTCCACCACGGACTGCGTGAGCCTGCGCTCCAGCAGCATTTCCCGCAGCCTGCCCTCGGTCAGCTCCCTCGGCGTCTCCAGCAGGCGGCAGGCGCCCTCCAGCAGCTCGTCATAGGGCAGAAACACATGTCCCGCCGAGGTCGCCGCATCTGTCAGCACGTACCGGATGCCGCTTTCGATGCGCCGGGGAGACTCCCGGTCATAGTCCATCGACAGGGCGATGCTGTCCGCTTTTTTAAAGCCGATGCCGTCCACCTCGTCCGCCAGCCGGTAAGGATTGGTCTTCAGCACATTGATGGTATTGTTGCCGAAGGTGTTGCGGATGCGGTTGGCATAGGTGGCGGAAATGCCGTAGCGCAGCAGGAAAGTCATGATATACTGTTTATCCTTGTCCTGCTGATACGATTCGCAGATCTCCTGCGCCTTCTTTTTGCCGATGCCCTCGATCTCACAGAGGCGTTCCGGCTCGTTCTCTATCACCTGAAACAGCTCGGTGCCGAAGGTCTTGACGAATTTCTTTGCGCTCTTCTTGCCGATGCCCTTGATCATGCCCGCTTCCAGGTAGATCAGGATATCCTCCTTCGTCTCCGGCAGCACCGATTCATAGTATTCTTCCTGGATCTGCCAGCCGTAGCTGGGATGCTCCTTCAGCTCTCCGGTGACTCTCAGCCGTTCACCCTCGACGACAAACGGCATGATGCCGACGACGTCCATTTCGTCGCCGTCGTTCAGCAGCATCATCGCCACTGTCCAGCCGTTCTCTTCGTTCCGGAATCTAATCGTCTTGACGACGCCTTCAAAAATCGCCATTGTACCTCCGCATCAGCAGCATCCCTGCCCGATAATTTTCATTATTTCATGACCGCCTGTGCGATCCGGTTATAGTCGTTGGTCAGTATGGTATCGATGCCCATTTCGATGAACTTCTTCGCCTCTTCGGGATCATCGGACCAGAACACATTGCAGCGGATGCCGTTGGCATGCGCCTTGTCGATCATCTCCTGCGTGAAGTCGGGCTTGAAGAGCTGCACCTTTTCGCAGCCTATCTCGATGGCGTCCTCCACCATCGTGAACGGGGAATTGCCTGCGCCGACACAGAGCATGATGCCGCTGTCCAGCTTTTTGATCTGGCGCAGCACGTTCCGGTTGCCGCACATGATATACGCCCACTTGCGGCAGTCGTATTCGTCGATGGCGGCAATGATCTTCTTCAGCAGCTCCTCGTCGTACAGGTCTTCTTTATTCTTTGTTTTGAGGTGGATGTTCATCACCACATGGCAGGCGAACTTTTTCAGGATCTCCTCCAGCGTGAGTATGCGGATGCCCTTGTATGCGCCGTCAAAGCCCTTGCCAAAGTCAACCTGCAAAAGCTCCTCATAGGTCTTTTCGTATACAAGGCCGGTGCCGTCCGAGACCCGTTCCAGATTGCTGTCGTGGATGGAGACGATCTTTCCGTCCTTTGTCGGCCAGATATCGAACTCGATCTCCTGTGCGCCCATCGCCACCGCCGCACCGAAGGCCGCCATGGAGTTTTCGGGGGCAACAGTGTTGAAGCCCCGGTGTGCGCAGATCCTGGGATAGGGCATGATCTTGTCATAGCGGCAGATGGCACTGCCTGCGGGACGGTACTTCCAGGGACGGCGTCCCTTTTCCAGATATTCCCAGTGGGCGGACGGAGGATTGCCGAAGCCTGCCGCCTTGTAATACTTGGCATGGGGATCAAATTCCGCCGTGGCCATGCCGATCTCACTGTGCATGTTGGCCAGCACCTTTCCGTCGGGAGCGATGATCATGGAGCAGCCGCCCTTTTCGCAGTCCGTTCCCATGCTGACCGAGGCACGCACCACATACGCATTGCAGTTGTAGGCACAGAATCTCGTCAGCATTTCCAGCGAATCCTGCATATCGGTACGCTGATGTGAGCAGCCGATGATGATATCGGGCCTGTATCTGGCGATATTGGGGAATATGTCATAGAAATAGAAATCGTAGCAGGTCAGGAATGCGAAGCGCAGTCCCTCTGCCTCAATGATGACCGGCGGATTGTAGTCCCAGGTATACTCGCTGTCCAGCTTGCTGATGTTGGTCTCGTTGGGCACCAGATGCTGCTTGTCGTACACGCCGATCAGCTCGCCCCGGCTGTTATAGCCGAAGGTGCGGTTGCGCTCGCCGGTGGGCACTTCGCCGGTGCCGTTGAAGAATACCATCGCCTTACAGCGGACGGCAGTCTCCTTCACCTTATCCGTCAGCGGGCCCAGATACCTTTTATAAAGCTCCAGATATTCCGCTCTGTCCTTGGCATAGACCGGGATATCCGCAGATTCCGGCAGCACGATGAGGTCCATGCTCTCGTCGCATTTGTCAAGAGCCTCCAGCTCCCATTGAAAAAGCTCGTCCGCCCGGCTCAGATCCATGCTGTATTCGGGCTGTATGATACATGCTTTCATAAATCAGTACTCCTTTTTCACCGGTTCCATACGTCGCCGTCGAGGAAGATCAGGTTTTCGGTTCGGTGCTTTTCGTCCACCTTGAACGGAGATGTGGAAATGCTGAGGTGGATCCCCCTGTCGATGGTACAGGTGAATATCTTTTCCATGTCGTTGAGATGCGGCTGGCTCATGTTGATGCCCTTCAGGCCCTCGAGCCCGGACAGGCGGTCGATATAATGATCGCCTCTGCCGCAGAAATGCACGATGCCGCCGTACCGTTTCAGCAGTCTTCCGTCATAGGGAGCGACGAACTCCGAATAGAAATCCGGCGACAGGTTCATGGCGCTGTCATCCCGGACAGCCATGCTGCCTGCCTCGATATGGCGGAAGTAGTTGGCATGCCCCCGATTCTGAGGCAGCAGCTCCAGCCACCTGTCCATGACACTGCACAGGAAGTCCGTCACCATGTTCAGCAGCGCATGCACCGTTTCCGGCTCGTCGTAGAACAGATAGAACAGGTCGCTGCCGTACAGCAGCTCCAGATTGTCCATCGGTCCCTGCAGATCGGGCTGTTCGATACGGACGTATTTTGCAAATTTCGGATACCGCTTCCGCAGTTCGACATACTGTTCCGAAATGCGGAAAGCATCGCCCAGCGTGCCCGCATTCACCGAAGGCAGCGGCTTTTCCAGCCATGCAAGCAATTTCTCCTCGCCCAAGGCCAGCACATTGGGCAGGGTATTGGCCGCATAAGGCATGATGAACGGCTTCGCACCGAAGGCGGACGCCACATTGCCCACGCCGAAGTTGCCCCGGATGCGGTGGATATAGGGACTTCCGGCACAAAGCTTGTCGTGTACTCCCTTCAGCTCCCGGTAGATCGCCAGATCGTCATCGCCGATGGTGTCGTTGATGTTGACGTCCGGCCATTCCAGCTTGGACCTGCAGACGCTTCTGCAGAGCTCCGCTTCAAAGCCTTCTTTGTTTTCCCTTCTGCACCAGCTTTCCCAGCCGTCCAAAAGGCGCTGTTCTTCTTCGTCGTTCAACCGGTTTTCGATATCCTCGATATACCGTTCCAGCTCGATCTTCATCCGAATTTCTCCGCTTATTCCAGAATGTTGGAGGTGATGTATTCGATGCCCCACTCGACCAGCTTCTCGCCGTTTTCGAGGTCGTCCACGGTCCAAGCGTTGACCTTGATGCCCTTGCTGTGGAGGCTGTCCATGCGCTCCTTGGTCAGCACCTTGTAATAAACGTCCAGATCGAGGTGATTGGCGACCAGCTTGTCCTCCAGATCGTCGGTATATTCGCTCGTCAGGAACTGGCAGGGATGCTCGGGCAGCAGCTCTCTCAGGATCAGCATATTCTCAAAGCTGAAGGAAATGAAGATGATGCCGTCCAGATATTCCTCGCCCTTGATGATGTCGATGATCTTGATAACGTCTTCCTTGCAGAAGGTGTTTTTCAGTTCCAGCACGCCGACCTTCTCGTACTTCTTGCAGATCTGCACATATTCCGCCAGTGTGGGGATGCGCAGGTCGGTCCTGCCCTTTTCGTTGTTTCTGTCGCAGAGCTGCAGATTGCGCAGGGTGTCAAAGGTGGATTCCTCCACATGCAGATCGTCGATGGCGACCCGCTTGGTATGATCGTCATGGATGCAGACGAACTTGCCGTCCAGCGTCCTGTGCACATCGGTCTCGATGCCGAAGTAGCTGCGGTTGCCTGCCGCCACGAAGGCCGCATTGGTGTTTTCCTTTTCGATGCCGCTGACGCCGCGATGCGCCACCATGAGAGTGTTGCCGTGATTGAGCTTGATGGTATTCATAGATTAAATTCTCCTTAGTTGTATTGCAGATTTCTCCTCTTTATATTATACTATGAGAGAAACCAAATTGCAACGATTTTTCGGCAAAATTCTGTGCCCGAAGGAGGTGCCGAAAACGGATATCACCATCAGTCAGTACGCCGATTCGAAAATGACCTCGTTCACCATTCCCGAGGATACCGTCCGCATCGAGGCGTATGCGTTTGAAAACAGCTGCATCGAGGAGATCACCATTCCCGCCTCGGTCCGTTTTCTCGGCGTCTGCGCCTTTGCCTTCTGCGAAAAGCTGAAAAGCTTCACGCTGCTTTCCGCCGATCTTCACATGCAGCAGAACGTGCTGTATAAGTGTTCGCCCGCATTGACCGTACACCTGCCCTGTGTCCGCACGAAGCAGGACATTGCGCCGATCAAACAGCTTCTGTCCTCCTGCACGGACTATGCTGTCTGCGCGCCCCATGCGCCCTTCACCGCATTCCCCGTCGAGTGCCGCAGCGCTCTCATCCGGGGCTATGTGACCATGTGCCGTCGGAACATACCGATAGACGGACCGGTGCTTGCCTCCTATAAAAAGCATCTGCACACCCGGCTGCGGACGATCCTGCCTTCGATGCTGTCGGACACCGATATGCTGGGCATATTGCTGAAGGCCGCCGAGCCCTCGCTTCAGGAAGTCAACGAGCTGCTGGATATCGCCTTGCAGGAGGAGAACCCTGCCGCCCATGCGGCGCTGCTGGTCTATCGAAGAGAAACCTTCACCGATCACGACTTTGACCTGTTGGAAGAAGCCGAAGAGCGCAAGACTGAGGAACTGCTCGATATTCTGGAGGATGCGGGCAGCGAGCGCTGGTACCGCCGGGTCTTCCCCACCAATGCTGCGGGCAACTCCGTCATCGAGTACCGGGGCTTTGACTCCGTCGTCGAGTTTCCGCAGAAGATCGGCAAAAAGAAGATCGTCTCCCTGGCCATTCATCCGGATCCCGTGCCCAATGCGTATGCCGCCGTAACATCGCTGACGATCCCCTGCGGCTATCAAAAGCTCTCTCCCTATGCACTGAAGGGGCTGACGTCGCTCAAGAATCTCACTCTGCCCACGAGCATCGAGACCTTCTCCCCCGAAGCGTTTTTCTATACCGAGGCGGAACAGGAGCAGCTCGGCAAAAGTGCGAAAAACCCCGTCATACTGGACATCCTCACATTGACCGCCGACGGGCTGAAACACGATACCGTCTGGGATATGCTGCTTTCCCCATCCAAATACATCTATTACCGGAAGCTGGAATTCTCCGGAAGATATCATTCCCTGCCGGATTATCTCCATCCCAAATCCGCCTTTCTCACCGAGATCGTATTGCCGGAGGGACTGCGGAAGATCGGCAGGGGCAGCTTTCTGCGCCTTTCCAAGCTGGAAAAGATCAACATCCCCGCTACGCTCACCGACATCGGCGGAGGCTTTCTTTCCGCCTGCGAACATCTGAAGGAGGTCGTTGTCTCTCCGGACAACGATACCGTCACGCTGACCGAGGACGGCTTCCTCATCAGCGGCAACCGCCTGATCTCGCTGGCGCTGCGGAAAAAGACACACTATGTCATTCCGGACGGCATCGAGATCATCGACTGCTTCGCCTTTCTCGGCTGTGAAAACGTAGAAGAAGTCACGATCCCCGCCTCGGTCAAATATATCGGCGAACGGGCCTTCTGTGACTGTTCCGACCTCAAAAAGGTCAATCTGCCGGACACGCCGATCGAGATCGCCGTACAGCTCAACGACCTTTTCGACAAGTAAGCCCGATGATCTCTTCTCAAGTCTTTGAAGCTGCTGCAATGATATGCTTACAACAAAAATCTGCGGCTTCACCGTCATTCGGGTATTGCAAAATCAGTGAAAATGAAGTATAATATATACAGTCCAATATGTATGGGAGTATCGATGCATGAATGAAGAAAACAGAATAATCCGGGATTACGGAGAGCGTATAGACATCACCGATGATTTCATGTTTGGTTATGTGATGCGCCAGCCTGGCATCTGCACCGATGTGATCAAATGTCTGCTTCCGGATATTCCGGTGGCAGAAGTGCGTTTTTCGGATCATGCGGAAGTCCTGCCGGAGACACAAAAGGTGCTGCAGGGCAATCCCGGCTTCCACGATGTGCGTCTGGATGTCTACCTGGATGACGGCAAGACCGTCTTCAACGTGGAGATGCAGACGGGCAACAAGCGCAATCTGCCCAAGCGGGTTAGATACTACGGTTCCAAACTGGACTGTGACCAGCTGGAAAAAGCCAGAGATTACGAAGAGCTTCGGCCGACGTATGTGATCTTCATCTGTACCTTTGATCCCTTCGGTCTGGACGAATACTGCTATGAATTTGAGAACCGGTGCCTGCGGCTTGACGGCCTTCGACTGAATGACGGATCGTATAAGCTGTTCTTCAATGCCGCCGGACATAAGGGCAACATCAGCAATGAACTGAAGGCATTGCTGAAATACTTCAATGACCCCGATCAGCCGCCGGATGAACAGAAAACCGAGCTGGTGAAAAAGCTTGACGGAATCGTTGACTACGCAAATCATGATGCGGACTGGAGGCGAAAGCACATGACATATGAACTGCTGCAGATGGATGCCGAAAAAAGAGGCCGAACAGAAGGCCGTATTGAAGGCGCAATCACGACCTTGGTATCGCTGGTCAAAGACGGCATTCTCGATATGAAGGATGCATGTAAACGTGCAAATATGACGGAGCAGGAATTCAAAGCCTATCTTTCCGATAAATAACCCCCTTCCTCCGACATCTGTCTGACTCAATAAAGGAACCGGGACTGCCGCTATTACTGCAACAGTCCCGGTTTCATTTTATTTGATCTTTCTGCACTCGCAGTAGTATCTCTTTTCCTCAGCCTCGCCCATCGAGAACGCCTTTCTCGGCAGGGTGCCCTTCTTTCTTACGCTGTCAAACAGCAGATGCTTGTCCAGCACGCTCATCATGCAGGCCAGATCGCCCTTTGCGGCACAGGCTTTGATGGCATCCTCGCCGTGCACATAGTCAATGGTCACACCCTCGTTGGCCTTGACATACTCGTCCAGGAACTGCTGGATGATATACAGCGGCAGCTCGTCGCCCATATTGTCGATGGTCATCGGGTAGCGGATATTGTCCTCCAGCAGCGTGATCATCGGCTCGTCGCCACGGCAGTGCCGCAGCGCCATGTCGTGCACTTCCAGCCAGCCCAGCATTTCCATGACCAGCTTGCAGCAGTCGCTTCCGTAAAGGACCCGGTGGATCGGCTCAAACTTCAGAGACGGATCGTGCAGGTTCTCGATCTCCACCAGTGCCCAGCGGGCAGGATGGGTCTTCTGCTCCTCTTCGGAAAGCGTCGCCTTAACGTTCAGCCAGTGCTGACGGGCGCTGGCAATGGAGTGGTTGCCGTCGCCGACCGCAAACAGCATGCCGTCCGCCTTGTTGTACAGCTTCTCCAGCGGCTCCTCCACCAGACGGGAGATCTCCGCATCATTGTCCAGCAGCCAGCCTCTCAGGTGTCCGCCGTTCTCCATCAGCTCAAAGTCGTACAGCTTTTCGAGATTTTCCTTCTCTGCGTAGATGCCCTCGATCAGCGTCTGCTCCGGATCGTCCACCAGCAGCAGTACGTGCGGCAGCTCCACCGGCGCATCCTTGCGGATGGCGACACGGGCAGGAATGCGTTCCACGATGGTCTTTTCCGTGGGACGGATCAGAGACTTGGAGCCGACCTCAAAGCTGTACTCCTCCAGATCGATACACGCCATCAGACCCAGACGCTTGCCGGTCCTGATGGTGCGCTCCACCAGAACAAAACCGTTCACGCTCTTCGTCAGCACGGTATCAAGATATCTGCCCATGCAGGCATTGACCTTCGGCAGTATTTCGCTGCTGCGGTCCAGCCACACCTCGGGACAGATGAGGTTCAGCGTGGAAGGAGCATCGCCGACAGTATCGGTCACACGCTCCCAGTATTCGGGCTGTGCGGTGAACTGGTCACACGCCACGACGGCCCATTTGCTCATGTCCGTGCCGTCTGCCGGAAGCAGGATGTCCGGCTTCTTGATTCCGTACTTAGATAGCATAACAATCTCCCCATTTTTATTTGGACAATATTATACGCCATATTTATGGACTGTTCGAGGCGTTTTTGTAAATTTATACGTCGTTTTATCGATAAACCGTGTTATTTTTTGATACATTCCGAAGCTGTTTGACATTGGCGCCCATCTGTTGTATAATACCGGCAGAGAATCATACTGAAAATAAGGAAGTGACGGCAATGGCCGTTTATTTTGACAATGCGGCGACCACGAGGATCACGAAGCCCGTACTGGACGCCATGCTGCCTTTTCTGTCGGATATCTACGGAAATCCGTCCAGCATCCATTCCTTCGGAAGAGAAGCCCGCAGGCACATCGACAGGGCCCGGCTCACCGTGGCCAATGTGCTGAATGCCGACTGTGACGAAATCTATTTTACCTCCGGCGGCACCGAAAGCGACAACTGGGCGGTCACCGGCGCCGCAAAGGCCTCGGAAAAGAAGCACATCATCACCTCGTCCATCGAGCATCCGGCGCTGCTGAACACCTGCAAAAGCCTTGAAAAGGAAGGCTTTCGCATTACGTTCCTGCCGGTGGACTCCTGCGGCAGGGTGCTTCCCGAAGCGCTGGAAAATGCGCTGGACGACGACACCTGTATCGTGAGCATCATGACCGCCAACAACGAGACCGGCACCATTCAGGATATCCCCGCACTGTGCCGCATCGCCCACGAACACGGAGCCCTGTTCCACACCGACGCCGTACAGGCGGCAGGCACGCTGCGGCTGGACGTGAAGGCGCTGGACTGTGATATGCTCTCGATCTCCGGTCATAAATTCCATGCACCCAAGGGCGTCGGCGCACTGTATATCCGCAAGGGCATCCATATCGAACGCTTCATGAACGGCGGCGAGCAGGAGCGCTATCAGCGGGCCGGTACCGAAAACATTGCCTCCGTCGTCGGCATGGCGGCGGCGCTGAAGCTGGCCTATGACAATATCGATGCACACTGTGCACATCTGTCTTCCCTGCGCAGCCGTATAGAAAATCAACTGAAGGAAAAGCTGCCCGGCATCACGGTCAATGCCGAAGCCGCAGACCGCCTGCCGGGACATTCCAGCATCTCGATCGACGGCGTGCAGGGCGAACCGCTGCTGCTGAACCTCGATCTAAAGGGCTTCGCCGTGTCCTCCGGATCGGCCTGTACCGCCGGAAGCACCCAGACCAGCCACGTCCTGCTCGCCCTCGGCATTCCCGAGGAGAAGGCACAGGGCTCCATCCGGGTCACCCTCGGCGACGACAACACCGAAGACGAAGTTGACGCCTTCGTCGATGCGCTGTGCGGCATCACCGAAAAGCTTCGAAGCATCACAAAGAAATAAAAACCGAATTCATAAGGAGATTTCGCCATGAGCAACAGTACCCGCTGTCTGTATCACAGCAGCTTTGAGGATTTTCTTTCCGAAAAAGAAGACTCCCTACTGGGCACACTGCGTGACCGTTATCACGGAAACACGCAGACAACGACCATTGAAGCATGGGAATCCGAAATCTCCATTCTGAAACATGTTCTGACATCCCTCCGAAACACAAACGGACGTATCATATTTGAATATGATATTCCCCGGCTGGGCAAACGGATCGACGTGGTACTTCTCCTTCAGGGGATCGTATTCTGTCTGGAATTCAAGGTCGGAGAAAAGCACATACTGGAACCGGATGTGGATCAGGTTCTTGACTATGCCCTCGATCTCAAAAATTTCCATAAATTCAGTACAGACAGGATCATCGCCCCGATCCTTATCGCCACCGAATACAGAACCTCGTCTTCCGATATCTGGATGTCTGTATACGATGACCGGGTCGTCAATCCCTTGTATACGGGCGAATCCGGACTGCTTCGTCTGATATCGGAAGTTCTGAGAAGCTTCCCGAATGAGACACCGGTCGATCCGAACTGGATCATCAGCCCGTATGCCCCGACACCGTCCATCATCGAAGCTGCCCGATCTCTTTACGAGAATCACTCCGTAGAAAACATCACAAGGCATGAAGCCGATAAAGTATCCACCGACAGAACCATTGCCTGCATCCTCGATGTCATTCAAAAGAGCAAGCGTAATCGGGAAAAGAGCATCTGTTTTGTTACCGGAGTTCCCGGTGCGGGAAAAACGCTGGTCGGTTTGGACGTCGCCGTCAAGCAGACCTATCAGGGACAGAACGAGCCTGTAAAAGATGAAGGCGCCGTCTATCTTTCCGGCAACGGACCGCTTGTAGCAGTATTGACCGAAGCCTTGGCACAGGACAACTACAAAAGATGCCGTGAAAAAAACGAAAAGAAAAAGCTGACCGATTCCCGGCGTGAGGTCGGCAAATCGATACAGATGATCCACCGTTACCGGGACAATATGCTGGCAAAAATCAAGAATCCCGTGGAAAACGGCATGCTGGAAATCGATCCTGAAAAAGCCGTCAAGCTGGTGGAATCCGGCTACGGTGAGGTCGAACATGTCGCCATATTCGATGAAGCCCAGCGCTCCTGGACACATAAGCACCTTGCTGACTATCTCAAGCGCGGCGGAACCTACGGCAACAAGCTGAAGGTGCCGAACTTTCCTCTGTCCGAAGCCGCCTTCCTGATCTGGTCGCTTGACCAGCGCAAGGACTGGGCGACCATCGTCTGCCTTGTCGGCGGCGGACAGGAGATCAACACCGGAGAAGCCGGTATCTCGGAATGGATCCGGGCGCTGAATGACCTGTTCCCATATTGGAAGGTCTATATCTCCCCCATGCTCACGGATAAGGAATATGCCGAGGGAAAAGTCAATGAGCTGCTGATGGGCAATATGAACGTAACCTACACCGAAGAGCTGCACCTCGGCGTATCTCTTCGCTCTTTCCGGGCTGAAAAGCTGTCGGCATTTGTTCATGCGCTGCTGACATTTGACAGAAATGCAGCCGACCTCTATGCTGAAATCAAGGACAAATACCCGATTTTGCTGACAAGAGATATGGCACAAGCCAAAAAATGGCTGCATGAAAAAGTCCGGGGCACCGAGCGCACCGGCGTACTGGTGACAAAGGAATCGGCAAGGTATAAACCGCTCGCCGTCCACATTCTTGCGCCCGGCGATGAAAACGCCGTACACTGGTTCCTTGAAGACAAAACGGACACGAGATCATCCAACTATCTGGAGGACGCCGCCACGGAAATACAGGTGCAGGGTCTTGAGCTGGACTATACCTGCCTGTTGTGGGATGCCGATATGCGCTGCGAAGACGGAAAGTGGCACTATTACCGCTTCAACGGACAAACCAAATGGGTCGAGCAGACGGGCAATACCGAAAGCAATCAGGAGCTTCGTAAGTACATGCTGAACGCCTACCGGGTCTTGCTGACCAGAGCCAGAATGGGAATGGTCATCTGTGTACCTGCCGGCAATCCGAATAAAACCGCCGCCGGTTTCTGGGAAGACAGTACCCGGCTGCCCGAATACTATGACGGCACATACCGATACCTCAAAAGCTTGGGAATCGAAGAAATATGACCAATACATACATCACACCGGGAGGTGAATAAACCATGAAGCACGAACAGTACATCATCGACGGCATGCACTGCGCCGCCTGCTCCGCCGCCGTGGAGCGGGTCACGAGGAAGCTGGACGGCGTTGTCCGCTCGGATGTGAACCTCACGATGAACCGGCTGGACATAGAGTATGACGAGGCGAAGTGCAGTCCCGAAAAGATCTGCGCCAAGATCGAAAAAGCAGGCTTCTCCGCACGGGCGCTGAATACCGAAAAAAAGCCCGTCCGAGCCGACGACACGGACAAGGACAAGGCGCTGAAGCACGAAGGACATACCATCATCGCTGCCCTCATACTCTCGGCGCTGCTGATGCTGATCTCCATGGGCGGCATGTACGGGCTGCCGCTGCCGGACATCATCAGCCACAGCCACTGCGTAAACCATGCGCTGATCCAGTTCATTCTCGCCGCCGTCATTATATTCATCGGCCGGCGCCTTTACATCAGCGGCTTCAAATCTCTTGTCCATCTGAATCCCAACATGGACTCGCTGGTGGCCATCGGCTCCTCCGTTTCCTTTATATACAGCACAGTGCTGATGTTCCTGCTGACAGACCATCCCGAGCTCATCCACGGGCTGTACTTCGAATCCTCCGCCGTGGTGGTGACGCTGGTATCGCTGGGCAAGCACATGGAAGCCATCAGCAAGGGCAAGACCCTCGGCGCCATCAAAGCGCTGACGGAGCTGACGCCGGACGAGGCGCATCTGCTGCTGCAGAACGGCGACACCGTGGACATTCCCACCTCCGACCTGAAACTCGGCGACACGGTGCTGGTCAAGCCCGGCGAAAAGATCCCGCTGGACGGCAGCGTCATCGACGGCAGCGGTGCCGTGGACGAGTCTATGCTGACCGGCGAATCGCTACCGGTGGAAAAGGCTGTCGGCTCCGACGTCACCGGAGGCAGCATCAGCACCGACGGCGCCCTGAAAATACAAATCACCCGCACCGGCAGCGACACTACCCTCGCCCGGATCATCCGCTTTGTGGAGGATGCGCAGGGCAAAAAGGCGCCGATCTCCAAGCTGGCGGACAAGGTCGCCGGGGTGTTCGTGCCTGCCGTCATGGGCATTGCCCTGCTTACGGCGGTCATATGGGCGCTGTGCGGTCAGAGCATCGCCATGATCCTCAAGGCCGCCACGGCGGTGCTGGTCATCGCCTGCCCCTGCGCCATGGGACTGGCCACGCCCACGGCGGTGGTGGTCGGCACGGGACTGGGTGCGGGGCACGGCATTTTGATACGAAGCGGCGAGGCGCTGGAAAAGGCGCATCTCACCACCACGGCAGTGCTGGACAAAACCGGCACCGTGACCGAGGGCAAACCGACCGTACAGATGATCGAATCGGACATCAAAGAAAACGAACTGATCTCCCTTGCGGCATTGGCGGAAACCGGCTCGGCGCATCCGCTGGCAAAAGCGATATGCGATTATGCTGCCGAGAAAGGCATCTCCTCCTCTCTCACAGTTTCCGAGTATCGGAATTTTACCGGCAGCGGCATCGGTGCGCTGCTCTCCGACGGCAGGCAGATCCTCGTGGGCAGCCGCCGTCTGATGGAGGAAAACGGCGTCAACATTTCCGGACATACGGGGAATGCCGGATCGGCGGCGGACAAGGGCATGACGGCGCTGTTCGTCGCTGTCGACGGCAGCTGCGCCGGAATGCTCTGCGTCGCAGACACGATCCGAAGCGGAGCCAAGGAGCTCATCGGCACGCTGCGATCCATGAACATCAAGACCGTACTGCTGACCGGCGACAACAAGCGCACCGCCGCCCACGTGGCACGTCAGCTGGGTATCGACGAAGTCATCGCCGAAGTCCTGCCCGAGGACAAGGCCGGAGTCATCGAATCGCTGAAGGCCAAGGGCGAAAAGGTCATGATGGTGGGCGATGGCATCAACGATTCGCCTGCGCTGACCGTGGCGGATACAGGCTGCGCCGTCGGCAGCGGCAGCGACATCGCCATCGAAGCGGCGGACATCGTGCTGATGAAGAGCGACCCTGCAGACATCGCCAAAGCCATCCGGCTGAGCCGCATGACGATCAAAAACATCAAGGAAAACCTGTTCTGGGCCTTCTGCTACAATACGGTCTGCATCCCCGTGGCGGCCGGTGTGCTGTATCCCGCCTTCGGCATTCTGCTCTCGCCGATGCTGGGCGCACTGGCGATGAGCTTAAGCTCGGTCTGCGTGGTAACGAATGCCCTGCGGCTGCGCACAAAAAAGCTGTAATCCTCAATTTTCAAGAATAATTACTTGACAAATCAATATCCGGGGTGTATAATCATGCGTAAAATACAATTTTCACAGGAGGCTGTCTGATATGTTGAATATTTCCATCAACAAGACCGCTACCCCCAAGGCTAAGCCCGCTCCCGGTGCCAAGCTCGGTTTCGGTCATGTTTTCACCGATCACATGTTTGTCATGAACTATGAAGAGGGCAAGGGCTGGTTTGATCCCCGCATCGTCCCCTTCGAGAATCTGTCCCTGTCCCCTGCCTGCATGGTTTTCCACTATGGCCAGGAAATGTTCGAAGGCATGAAGGCTTATCCTCCCACGGCTGAGGACGCCGCCAAGGGTGCAAAGGCCTATATGTTCCGTCCCGAAATGAACGCCCGCCGCGCCAACAACTCCAACGACCGTCTGGTGATCCCCCGCATCCCCGAGGAGGACTTCATTCAGGCCGTAGAGACTCTGGTCAGCGTCGATGCCGACTGGATCCCCAAGGGCGAGGGCGAGTCCCTGTATCTGCGTCCCTTCATCATCGCCACCGATGATTTCCTGGGCGTAGCTCCCTCCAAGACCTATCTGTTCATCGTCATCGCTTCTCCCTCCGGCGCATACTACGCCAGCGGCCTGAAGCCCGTCGGCATCTGGATCGAGGACGAATTCGTCCGTGCCGTCAGAGGCGGTATGGGCTTCACCAAGACCGGCGGCAACTATGCCGCTTCCCTGATCGCACAGGTCAAGGCACACGATGCCGGCTTTGCACAGGTCCTGTGGCTGGACGGTGTTGAGCGCAAGTACATCGAAGAAGTCGGCGCCATGAACATCTTCTTCAAGATCGACGGCAAGATCGTCACTCCCATGCTGAACGGCTCCATCCTGCCCGGCGTGACCCGTGACTCCGTCATCAACATGTGCAAGCATTGGGGTCTGCCCGTAGAGGAGAGAAAGATCTCCGCTGACGAGCTCCTCGAAGCACAGCGCACCGGCAAGCTGGAAGAGGTCTTCGGCTCCGGCACTGCCGCCGTCATCTCCCCAGTCGGCCAGCTCCGCTATAAGGACGAGGTCATGACCATCGGCGACGGCAACATCGGCCCCGTATCCCAGAAGCTGTATGATACCCTCACCGGTCTGCAGCTGGGCCGCAAGGACGATCCCTTCGGCTGGAGATACATCGTCAAGTAATCCGCAATATAAGAACACGGCAAAGGAGAGTATCCTCTGCCGTGTTTTTGTTACTCCGCTTTTTCGGTCTTCAGGAGTCTGCCGCAGGTCAGATCCATGCCGAAAGCGCCCAGCGGCGCCGTGATCACGATGGAAAGCACCGCCACCGAGAGCACGATGTTTCCGCAGCCGAGCCCCAGTGCCAGCGGCACCGGGCCGATCGCCGCCTGCACCGTCGCCTTGGGAATATAGGCGATGACACAGAACAGGCGCTCCTTCCGGTTCAACTCCGTGCCGATCAGACAGCACCACACGCCGACGGAGCGCAGCACCAGCGCTGCCAGTATCAGCAGTATCGCCGCAGGGCCCGCCTGCAGCATATATCTTATGTTGACTGCAGCGCCGACCAGCACGAACAGGATGACCTCCGCCGCCAGCCACAGCTTACCGAACTTCTCCGATAGACGTTTGCCGACATTCGGTCTGCACTTCAGCTGTACGCCGCAGGCCATGCTCATGACGGCCAGCAGTCCCGACAGCGGAAGATATCCCTCCAGCCACGTCTCCAGCGCCATCAGCAGGAATGCCGTGCCGAGGACGATGATGGTCTTGTAGCTGCCCCGGATGCTTTTGCCTTTCCGGTGCGCCAGCTCGAACAGGAAGGCAAGGAATATGCCGGCTGCCGCTCCGACGGCGATGCCCAGCACGACGGAGACCGGGATCCGGACAAGATCCAGCGCATTCGCAGTGCCGCCCTGCGCCATGTTGACAAAGGTGGAAAACAGCACGATTACGAAGACGTCGTCCAGCGAGGCTCCCGCAAGGATCAGCTGGGGAATGCTCTTGTCGGTGCCGCATTTCCTTTCGATAAGCTGCACCATCTTCGGCACGACCACTGCCGGAGACACCGCACCCAGCACGGCGCCGATGATCGCCGCATCCGTATAAGTAATCCCCGGCAGCAGCAGGGGTGCCAGAGCGATGCATGCCGCGATCTCAAAGCAGGCGGGCAGGAACGACATCAGCACCGCAGGCCTGCCGACCTTCTTCAGTTCCGAAATATTCAGTGACAGACCCGCCTTGATCAGGATGATGATGAGCGCCATCTGCCGAAGCTCCGACGATATACCCAGCAGCGAAGCGTCCAGCAGATCCAGCACATACGGGCCCAGCACCACGCCGGTGATCAGAAGGCCGATGATCCTCGGCAGCTTCAGCCGCTTGACGATCGAGGCCATGGCAAGTCCCACAAGAAATACGAGCGCAAGTGACGATAACATGGAATACACCTCCGATAACGCAAAAAGCCGACAGCTTCTGCGTGTAGTATGCAGAAGTCATCAGCTCATAAAAGCGGTTTTGGCAGAACCACGGAAGAACTTCATTTCCGAGGATGTATTATACCCTGCTGCGGGTACAATGTCAATACCATTCCCGAAAGATACGCAATTTTACACATTCATGCTTGTAAAATAATACTTTCGGGGCTATAATACCTTGTAATCGGATCGAAACGACGAGGAACAATCCCTGCACACCGTCAAAAGAGATGCGGCGTCACGGCTGAAAGCGCTGCTTGCACAGGCACACGGGAGCACCACCCTCCGATCGTTCTGCGCATGAGGTGCGATACCGCCTCCCACGAGAAGCAAGCAAGGTGGAACCACGGGTAATTACTGCCTGTCCCTGCACGGGACGGGCGTTTTTATATATCGATTTATTCTAAGGAGGAAAACAAACATGATTCTTACACTCAAGGGCGAGAAGCGTGAATTTGCCGACGGCATGAACGCTCTGGACATCGCCGGTGCTCTTTCTCAGGAGCTCAAAAAGACTGCTCTGGCCGCAAAGCTGGACGGCAAGGTCATTTCTCTTGTTGACGCCATCGAAGGCGATCACGAGCTGGAGATCCTCACCTTCGCCGATCCCGAAGGCGCCCGTGTACTGCGCCACACCGCCAGCCACGTACTGGCTCAGGCTGTAAAGAAGATCCTGCCCGAGGCAAAGCTGGCCATCGGCCCCGCCATCGACAACGGCTTCTACTATGATTTCGACGTGGACAAGCCCTTCACTCCCGAGATCCTGAAGGAGATCGAGAAGGAAATGTCCCATATCGTCAAGAAAAACGACCGGCTGGAGCGCTTTGAGCTGCCCCGTGCCGAGGCCGTCAAGTTCATGGAAGAGAAGGGCGAACCCTACAAGGTAGAGCTCATCAACGACCTGCCCGAGGACGCCGTCATCTCCTTCTACAAGCAGGGCGACTTCACCGATCTGTGCGCAGGTCCCCATCTGCCCTCCACCGGCAAGGTCAAGGCCTTCAAGCTGACCTCCGTCGCCGGCGCATACTGGAGAGGCAGTGAGAAGAACAAGATGCTCCAGCGCATCTACGGCACCGCCTTCTTTGACAAACAGGAAATGGAAGACTATCTGAAGCGTCAGGAAGAGGCGCTCAAGCGCGACCACAACAAGCTCGGCCGTGAGCTGGAATACTTCACCACTGTGGACTGCATCGGTCAGGGTCTGCCCATCATGCTGCCCAAGGGTGCCCGTGTCATTCAGCTGCTGCAGCGCTGGGTCGAGGACGAAGAGCAGAAGAGAGGCTGCATCCTCACCAAGACTCCCCTCGTCGCAAAGAGAGAGCTGTACCAGATCTCCGGCCACTGGGATCACTATCTGGACGGCATGTTCGTTCTTGGCGACCCCAACGACTATACCAAGGAATGCTTCGCCCTGCGTCCCATGACCTGCCCCTTCCAGTATCAGGTCTATCTGAACAGAGCCCGTTCCTACCGTGACCTGCCCATGCGCCTCACCGAGACCTCTACCCTGTTCCGCAACGAGGATTCCGGCGAGATGCACGGCTTGATCCGTGTCCGCCAGTTCACCATTTCCGAAGGCCACTACATCCTGCGCCCCGATCAGCTCGAAGAGGAGTTCAAGAACTGCCTGGAGCTGGCCAAGTACATGCTGGATACCGTCGGCCTGCTGGAGGACTGCACCTTCCGCTTCTCCCAGTGGGATCCCGCCAACCCCAAGAACAAGTATGAGGGCACCAAGGAGCAGTGGGAAGAAGCTCAGCGCGTCATGGGCAACATCCTCGACCACCTGGGCATCAAGTACACCGTCGGCATCGACGAAGCCGCTTTCTACGGACCCAAGCTGGACGTTCAGTACAAGAACGTATTCGGCAAGGAAGACACCCTCGTCACCATCCAGATCGAC
>JAZLHZ010000314.1:0-5344 GCA_045617085.1 Clostridia bacterium | reverse complement strand
AGCGTGACGCCGCTGATCAGCCGCTCGCTCTCCGTCACGAGGCGGGGCAGTATCGGAATGCGGTTCTGCTGGATGGCGTAGTTGATGACTTCGACCGGGAACAGTTTGATATCCGGCATCGGGTTTGTCCTCCGCAAGTGTTTATTATCAGAAAGAATATTATATCAATTGTAGCACGCCTTAGGTAAAAGGTCAACAGAAGACAGATTAGTTTCTTCTAATATTCAAAAAGCCCCCTCGGGAAAGGGGGCAGGCGGGATTATTCCTCTACGGTGACCTTCTTCATGACCTGCTTGCTGACGGGGCGGTCCTGATAGTCGGTCTTGGTGGTTGCGACCTTGTCTACGACTTCGATGCCATCAATGACTCTGCCGAAAGCGGCGTAGGAGCCGTCCAGATGGGGGGCGTTCTTGTGCATGATGAAGAACTGGCTGCCGGCGGAGTCGGGCATCATGGAGCGGGCCATGGAGAGCACGCCGCGTTCATGCTTGATGTTGTTGACGATGCCGTTGAGCTTGAACTCGCCCTTGATGGTGTGGCCGGGGCCGCCCATACCGGTGCCGGTGGGGTCGCCGCCCTGGATCATGAAGCCCTCGATGACCCGGTGGAAGATCAGGCCGTCATAGAAGCCCTTCTTGGCGAGGGACAGAAAGTTGTCAACGGTGATGGGTGCGATCTCGGGATACAGCTCGGCACGGATGATGCCGCCGTCCTCCATTTCGATCTTGATGATGGGATTTGCCATGAAATTATTCCTCCGTATTCAGATTATCTGTAATGACTGACCATGCGCCGAGCAGCCTTTCCATGCTCCATGCGGCGTTGGCGGGACTGGTCGAAGGCAGCTTGACCGCAGGAATGCCGGTCAGCGGCTGCATGTACCGGACATACAGCTGATATGCCTGCGACCCGTTGATGAAGATGCTGCGTATGTCTGCCGTTTCAAGGATCGGGGACAGGTCATTCACGACGGCATTGGTGATCTTGGCGTCGGATGAGCCCACGATGTCGCAGCTGCCGATGACGTCCCACAGGGCGATGCCGTGCCTCAGCAGCAGCTGTTTCTTTTCGTCAATACCCGTCGGCAGCGGCTCCTTCAGCAGGCTTGAAAGCACGTTCCAGAACCGGTTGCGCTCATGACCGTAAAAGAAGCCTGTCTCCCGGGACCTGACCGACGGGAACGAGCCGAGGATGAGGATGCGGCTGTGCGCATCGTATACCGGTGCAATGGGATGCTGCGGCATATTACTTGTTCAGCTTGACTGCCTTGTAGGTGTAGCCCTTGGTGTCGACGGTGATGGTTTTGATGCGCCATTCGGTGAGGGGCTTGTCGTTGCTGTCCACGGCGGTGGTGCCGATCTTGTCGATGGTGGTGAGGCTCTCCTCATCGGTGACTCTGCCGAAAGCGGCATACTGATTGTCGAGGGAGGTCACGTCGCTCTCCATGATGAAGAACTGGCTGCCTGCGGAATCATAGGCGGAGCTGCGGGCCATCGAGATGACACCGCGGGTGTGGCTGATGTCGTTCTGATATCCGTTGGCAGTGAACTCGCCCTTGATGCAGTAGCCGGGGCCGCCGGTACCGTTGCCCATCGGGTCGCCGCCCTGGATCAGCTTGCCGGGCAGTACTCTGTGGAAGATCAGACCGTCATAGTAGCCGGATTCCGCCAGCTCGACAAAGTTGGCGACGGTGTTGGGGGCGATGGCGGGGAACAGTTCAAGGTTGATGATGTCGCCGGATTCCATGGTGATGGTGACGGTGGGGTTTGGCACGTTGGAGTAGTCAGGCGTGGTGACCTTGTTGTAGATCAGTACGCCGACGGTCACGAGTACCAGTACCAGCAGGCCGATGATCAGGCCGAGGACAGTCTTGTTGTTTTTCATGATGATTCCTCCCGATGATTCTTTTCGTTGTTGACGAGATTATACTTCGCTCTGGATGGTCCTGTCAATGATCATGCGCTTCAGTTCATCGCTGAGCCGGCAGTAGTATTCGGAATATCCGCCGACACGGACCACGAGGTTCTTATAGCTTTCCGGATCCCGGTACGCCTTTTCGAGGATCTCGGCGGAAATGCAGGTGAGCTGCATCTGCACGCCGCCGCTGCGGAAATAGCCGAGGATCAGCGCCTTCAGTATCGGTTCCCGAAAGCTCGGGGCGATGTTGAAATTGAGGATCGGCGTGCCCAGCAGCAGCTCCGGGTTCAGGGCGCAGACGCTGTTCAGGAGCGCCGTTGGGCCCTTGGTGTCCTTGGAGAATATCGCACCCAGCGAATCGCAGAGCGGCGCATACGCCTCTCTTCCGTCGGGGGTGGCGCCGACCTTTTTTCCGGCCTCCACCTGTGACATGAACTGGATGGAGGCGGGCAGGAAGCACTCGCCCAGCGCCGGTTTTTTCCCGTCCAGCATGGAGAATATGCTGTAGGTCAGGTGTTTGGTGAACTCGTTGACCTCGGGATCGTCTCTTCCGAAACAGGCAGCGTGGCTGCGGCACTCCTTCAGGAAGGCGGGATCGTTGGCGGTAAGCCGGTCGGGAAGCTCCTCCGGCGTGTACTTCTTCTGCAGATATACCTTGTCCCGGATGACCAGCAGCGAATCGATGACGTTGATGAGCCCGGCGAAGTTGATGACGCTCCATTTATACCTTGCGCCGCCGGCGTTGAAGTCCTTCTGATTGTCGATGCAGTCGTCCACCAGCAGCGTGCGCATCGGCAGGGGATCGTACTTGCTGCGCTCCAGCTGCGAAGCGCTGATCTCTCTCGTAACCTCGTCGATGACGGCTCGTACATCGGAGAGGTACTTCTGATAAAACGCCTCAAAATCCGTGCAGGCGGCGAGTGATCCCTTCATGGTCTGTTCGAGAATGTACAGAAGATGGATTCCTGCATCCAGCGAGCCCACGTTGGAGAATCCGGCGATCATGCTCTCCGCACAGCCGCCGCCGCAGAACTTGTCGATGTTCCGTATCGAGGGGATCTTTTCCTTCAGTCCGTCCAGCAGCGTGTGCGGATTGTAGAAGGCGGGCTGACCGCCGCAGCTGCGCAGCACCTCAAAGGCCTTTGCCCAGACCTCGTCCGGCGTGTGCTCATCCACGAACAGCTCCACCATCGGGCGCCGTTTACCCTTGACGGCTTCCAGACACTGCAATGTGAGCGGATTGGCCGTTTCGTGCAGCGCCATCGAATAGCCGTTGTTTTCGTCCAGATTGTCAAACAGATTTCCGAGAAGGTCAGTGATGTTCTCGCCCTGCCAGTACGGCAGCAGCCCCGTATCCACACAGCCCAGATTGTCGCAGTTGTCCAGATACAGGATGAAGTTCCAGCTGACAACGGCTTCATAGATATTCCGGGCAGGATCCATGGGCACCTGTTTCAGCGCCTTGACCAGCTTTTCGTCGGCGCCGATGTTCGAAAGATAGGAAACGATGCGTTTGACATAGGTCTCTATGCCGCAGACGAGGTGGATAAGACCTTCCCGCATGTCTCTGTCTTCGATCTTTGCAATGCACTCCCGGTAGGCGTTCAGGCCTTCCCGGAGAACATGCTCGAAGTTCGGCATAGAATGGGTGTACATATCGCCTGCCACCGTATGGATGAGCGGCACGGACGGCGTGTATTTTCCGAAATCGGCAAGTATGGCTTCGGCGGCTTCGGGGTGCTCTTCCTTCAGTTTGCCGGAATAGATACTGAGACCGTAGAGGTAGTTCGGGGCGATGCACAGCTCCTCCTGCACGGCGCCCGACGGATACAGTGCCTTTCCGGTGTACTTCGGCAGGGCACAGTGTTCATAGTACCGCCTCAATCCCAATGCCTTCCGATAAAACAGCGATCGGTCCGGCTCCTCAAACATTCCGGCAGCACCGTATTCTCCGATCCGGAGACAGTCTTCCGCAGTCATGGAAATTTCCTCCTTACCGGCGGATCAGTTCCCGCTTTCTCTCACACATTTCGTCGACCCGTGCGATATACTGCTCGATGTTCTTCACATTGGCGCACCGCTCGATCCGCAGCTCCTTGGGGAACAGCCACTTGGTGATGGCGCCTGCGCCGGTGGCGAGGATCTTCGTGGTCTCCTCCATGTTGTCGATGTTATAGAGGCAGGCATAGCCCTTTTTGGCATAGCCCACGTTTTCGAGGTTGCCTGCCATGTACTTCTGACGGTACAGGTAGTAGGGATAGTAATCCGCATCCCGCAGCGTGTTGCGGGCGTAGTCCACCATTTCGGCGGCGGTGTCCGCATCCACCTGCGCATAGCCCTGCTCGTGGAGCTTGCTGCTGCGCTTGATGGCCAGCGTGTGTACCGTGATGCTCTCCGGCGAAAGGGAGATGCACTTGTTGAGGGAGGCGGCGAAATCGTTCTGATCCTCTCCCGGCAGGGCGGAGATCAGATCCATATTGATGTGGTGGAAGCCCATGCTCCTGGCCAGCTCGTACGCCTCCAGCGTCTGTGCCGAGGTGTGCGCTCTGCCGATACGTTTCAGTGTCTCGTCCGAGAAGGTCTGGGGATTTACGCTGATGCGTTCCACGCCGTTGTCCTTCAGCACCTGCAGCTTGTCCCGGTCGATGGTGTCGGGCCGTCCGGCTTCTACCGTCCACTCCAGCGCATTCGGGAACAGACGGATGGCGTGCTTCAGCAGCCGGTCCATTTGATCGGCATTCAGCGAAGTGGGCGTACCGCCGCCCATGTATGCCGCCCGCACCTTCATATCGCCGAGGATCTCCCGGCTCAGGGTCAGTTCCCGCATCAGTGCGTTCAGATACGGCTCCACCAGCTTGCCGTTGCCCAGCTCGCCCGAGGCAAAGGAGCAGTAGGCGCAGCGGGTAGTGCAGAACGGAATGCCGATATAGAGGTCGAACACGTCCTCCGGCGGATCCATCAGCCCTTTTTGCATCTGCAGAATGTCGTACAGAAGGCCGGTCTTGCTCTCCGAGACGAAGAAGGTCTTTTCCAGTTCCTTCCGTGCCGCCTCGTTATCGATGCCCTTGGCCTCCAGCTCGTACATCAGTCTCGTGGGGCGGATGCCGGTCAGCGAGCCCCAGGGCGGCTGTATGCCGGTCATCTGCCGCATCAGCAGATAGCAGGCGGTCTTGATGACCCGTTTCAGCTGACGCTTTTCTTCAAGGCCGCCGTATACGGCATCGGTTTTGTGCGTATAGGTATTTCCCCGGAAAGTCAGTTCCTCCGTCCAAACGCCGCCCTCATCGGTGTGGGTATGCAAAAACAGCTCATCGCCTTCGGTCTCGCTGATCTCGGCGGTGGGCAGAAAGAGACGGATCACCTCGCACAGTTCGTTGAACATGGGAGGGAGGGGAGTAAGTAGCTTGATCATTTTGCACCTGTATAT
>JAZLHZ010000313.1:0-9774 GCA_045617085.1 Clostridia bacterium | reverse complement strand
CTTCGTTTCGCACAACATCAAGCATCAGTGCCTCTTCTGCAGATACATGCTCCAACAATTCATCTATCTCGCCGGCTTTTTCATCTGCTACCACCAGAACACGCTTCATAACTTCTGCACTCTTTTGCTTGTCTACAGCATTGAACTCGGATCGAAGCATGTAATAATCGTATCGGACACCACCAAACGGTATTGCTTCAGGATTTTCCATTAAATAATACACCTGACCATTCTTATTGGTAAAAGTATTCAGCAATGAGTATTCCGGTTTGCTTGTTTGGCTAAGCACATATTTTACACCAAGCAATTCATCAGCGCCTTCATATCCGGCCTTCGTCATATTATTTCTATGTTTTCCGAGGCAGTCATATAATTCAAATATGGATTCGTGACATGTACTGATAAAAGAATTGATTGATGGCAAATCATTTGTCATGGCCAGATTGTAATATGAATAACCAATCCCCTCATCCATATAATATCGATAAGGTAGGATATCCCGATTCAACTGTTCAGGCACTTCAGTAAGATAGGTGACTGTGTTTTCTGAAAAGCTTGCCGGATAAGTCCTGAAATCAATTCCGGTATTATCCATTTTTCGTCCGGAATAATCATAAACAGAATAGCCAAGCAGTGCAATACTGGCAACAACAGCTGCCGTCACAAATAACGTATATGCTCGTTTCTTACATATGTAACCAATACCGATACATAAAGCCACGGCTCCAATCGCCGAGAAGATATTGAACCAGAATTTTACTTCACGAAATACCGGAAGCATCTCGTTTCCGTTCCATGGTAACATCTTCACAATCAATACATACAGAACAGCATATCCTGTTGTCACGAGTCCACCCTTTACGATTCCATCCCTATACTTTGAAATATCCTCCATTACTGTAGCCGTAGTCAAGGCAAACAACAACGTCGCCATATATAACCATCGTCCATAGTTTCCTTGAGAAAATGCCACAAAAGCACTATTACATATCGTAATGAACGGAATAACCAGACATACTATTAACGTACACCTCAACCAGTTTCGCTCCTTGATACAGTATGCCAATACAAATATCAATCCGAAAAACGGAATATATGCATTCCAGCTGTTCCATTCTATATCTTTTATAGCTGAATAATGTCCCATAGAATCGCTCGGAAAAAAGAATCCCATTGACCGAATCAGTACTGTCATCGTATCTATTGAGAACCAGTTTTTTGTCGCAACAGATGCAGTTGCTCTTGAATTTGACATCATTCCAAAAAGGGTAGGTACCAACAAAACGCCACAAATCAGCGCACCGATACCCGCTTCCCAGAAACATCCGATTGCACGAGTCCATTGTGTTCTGCTTTTGATATTCGGAATAAAATATCTAATAATATAATACAGTATCGTAAAACAAGCAGATCCAAAGAAGAAAATCGGGTTGCACATCAGATTCAATGCACAAGCTACTGCAAAGCCACCCTTCTTGTTTTCGAGTTCATGTTTGTCCAATTCAACCAACATCAACGGAAAAAAAGCAATCACATCCTGGAAATGATAAAAAACGATATTTATACATTGTGCACCGGAAAACGCATACAGCATAGCACCGACCAAGACGGATGTGCGCTTATGCAGATATCTCTTCATCCAAAGTGCAGAAGACCATCCTGCCACCGCAAATTTCAATATAAAGACCCATCCGATCAATCTCGGATACCATTCCGCAGGGAACAGAAAAGAAAGCCACATAAACGGTGATCCGATATTGTAAAAAGAGAAGGCTTCCAAAAGGTTTCCACCCAAGTCAATTCCCCAGTTCCACAGTTCACCGTTTTTTACTGCCCTGTTCATCAACATGCCATACGGAATCTGCTCTGCCGAAAAATCAAATGACAAAGCAAAATACCCATGGCTCATAATCATTTTCGGAATAAATACCGCAGCAGCCATCAACAGACAAAAGAGAAAAGCCTTTTTCTCAATTCCCTTTTTGTTTTCTTCATTACGTAAGGTGTCCATACTACATCCCTCCAAATGTATTAAAAAGTGAGCTAAGCCCAAACTGCTCAGCCCACATACTGGTGGAGCATAAGGGAGTCGAACCCTTGGCCTCCACAATGCCATTGTGGCGCGCTACCAACTGCGCTAATGCCCCTCGAACAGGTAATATAATACCACAAAATCAGGGGCAAGTCAATACCTAATTTCTCGTTTTGCCGTAAATTCTTCGTAAACTCAACCAATCGTCAGCCAACCGCTTCCGTCAGGCAGGCAGGAGCGCATGACCATCTCGTTGAGCATGGTGTCATAGACCAGCATGTAGATCCTGCCGTTCTTCACGGCTACGGCGGGTTTCTCCTCGGTATAATACAGCAGGTCGCCCGCATTGGTGTTGATCAGCGTTGCGGACTGTGTCGCCAGATCGATGGCATACAGCAGATCCCGCTGAATATAATCGTCGTCGCTGTACTCGATATTGCACACCGAGCAGTACAGCACACCGTCCACGATGTCATACAGTGTCACCGGCTGGTTATCGATTGTCAGAGACGGAAGCTGCTTGCCGTCGGTGCCCAGACGAATGATCTCGCACTGCCAAGCATCGGTGGTAAAGTCGCTGCGCTGACCGTAGATGATGCCGTCCTTCACGATGCTGCAGCCGGTATCCACTTCCCCGCCCTCATAGGAGTAAAGCTGGGTCGTCTCGAAATTGTCCAGCGACGTGCGGTAGATACCCTCCGCCACATCCACCTTATAGAAATCGACGCCCTGATCATCCAACAGATAATAGCCCTTACGCTCGTAATATACATAGCCGTTCTCAACGCCCAGATATCTGGCACCGAAGCCGCTGATCTCTTCCGTCACGCCGGTTGCCGCATCGATACGGCAGAGCTTTCCGCACAGCGGCTCCTGCATCTCATAGAAGACCCTGTCGACATTCTCCAGCCAGTCGATATAATAGTAATAACCGTCTGCCGCCGCCACGGGATAATAGCAATAGCCGTGCTCCGCATCGTCAAAATACATTCTGACATCGGTGCCGTCGGAGGCACAGGAGCCGCAGCCGAAGAAGAACCTGCCGTCCGCATAGACTGCCTTCTCGACATAGGGCACGCCGATCGTCCTCGTCTCGCCGGAAGCTGCCAGCACCATGAGCTCCGTATCATCGGCGCAGAGGATGCTGCCGTCTCCGGAGGCCAGAAGCCGCAGTGCCTCGCCGTAACGGCTGCTGACGCCGACGCCGTCCTTGTTCATTACGAACACACCTTCAGCCGAGCCTATGGTGCCGGAATAGTACAGCGTATCATCATCCACCAGCGCCTTATCGTACAGCGCTGTGCCGTCTGCCAGTGCACAGGTACAGACAAACAGGAATACAAAAACCAGTATTGCAAGCTTTTTCATAAGACATAACCCTCCGTTTCGCCATTTAGACGCAGTTGGGTTCCGTTTTGTTCCGTGTTTTTGTATTTTTCATAAGCTGAGTATAAGCTTTACAGAAAAATACTTGAACCGCAATGATCTCTGCGTTATAATACACGCCGTAATCAGCCTTATTACGAGTGGTTGAGGGATCGGGCCCTATGAAACCCGGCAACCGTCTTTGATGATTGGTGCCAATTCCCGCTGCATATTCTCCAATACCATATGCAGAAAGATGAGGTGCACGATCATGGCTTTTGTCTGTGCGCTTGTAAGGCGCACATTTTCTTTTATATCAAAAAGGAGCTGGAAGAAAAAATGAGAACCCTGTTTACCTCCGAATCCGTGACCGAAGGCCATCCCGATAAGATTTGCGACCAGATCAGCGACGCCGTACTGGACGCCGTGCTGGCGCAGGACCCCGAAGCGCATGTCGCCTGCGAATGCTGCACCACTACCGGACTGCTGCTGATCATGGGCGAGATCTCCACCACTGCAGACATACAGGTCGAAAAGATCGCCAGAAAGACCGTTGTGGATATCGGCTACGACCGGGCAAAGTACGGCTTTGACGGACACACCTGCGCCGTGCTGGTCGCCCTCAACGAGCAGTCCCCCGACATCGCCCAGGGCGTCAACAACGCCCTCGAAAGCCGGGAAAGCGCCGTCAGCGACATCGGTGCCGGAGATCAGGGCATGATGTTCGGCTTTGCCTGCAACGAGACCCCCGAATATATGCCCATGGCCATCGCCTTTGCCCATCGTCTGACCCGCAAGCTTACCGAAGTTAGAAAGAGCAAGCAGCTCCCCTACCTGCGTCCCGACGGAAAGGCGCAGGTCACCATCGAATACGACGACGGCAAGCCCGTCCGCATCGCCACCGTCGTTCTCTCCACCCAGCATGACCCGGACGTGACCCATGACACGCTGGAAAAGGATGTCATCGAGCAGGTCATCAAGGCCGTACTGCCCGCCGAAATGCTGGATGAAAATACCCGCTATCTCATCAATCCCACCGGCCGCTTCGTCATCGGCGGACCGCAGGGCGATTCCGGTCTCACCGGCAGAAAGATCATCGTCGATACCTACGGCGGCTATGCCAAGCACGGCGGCGGCGCCTTCAGCGGCAAGGATCCCACGAAGGTCGACCGCTCCGCAGCCTATGCTCTGCGCCATGTGGCAAAGAACATCGTAGCCGCAGGCCTCGCCACCAGATGCGAAGTCGGCGTGGCCTATGCCATCGGCGTGGCAGAGCCCGTCTCCCTCACTGTGGACACCTTCGGCACCGGCATCATGGACGATGAAAAGCTGGCTGCTCTGGTCTCCAGAGTATTCGATCTGCGTCCGGCTGCCATCATCGAGCGGCTGAACCTGCGCCGTCCCATCTATTCCCTCACTGCAAAGAACGGCCACTTCGGCAGAACCGACATTGCTCTCCCCTGGGAAGAACTGAACTATGTCGAAGCACTGAAAAACGCCGTCAAATAACCGTTTCCTCCCTCACCGCCTGTGTGAGGGAGATTTTTATTTGTTAATTGTTGAATTTTGTGTTGACAAAGAAGTGATACAGTGGTATAATAACGCTTGTGTTTGGGGCTTGCTGATGTAGCTCAGTCGGTAGAGCGCATCCTTGGTAAGGATGAGGTCACCAGTTCGAATCTGGTCATCAGCTCCACTTTTTCAATAAAGTGGAGAAAGAATAATAAGAAGCCTCCCGAGCATGCTGATGTAGCTCAGTCGGTAGAGCGCATCCTTGGTAAGGATGAGGTCACCAGTTCGAATCTGGTCATCAGCTTTTTTTGTATATAAAAATCATATATGATATTATTTTTATTCAGGAGGAACAATCCATGCTTCAGTTGATCAAATCCCGTCTGTACCCCGAAACCATGGAAGTTCTTTATTCCAAAGCCTTCTCGCCCGAAATGATCGCAGAGGATTTCGAGATCAAGGGCGGCAAGTGGTTTGTGAACGAAGAAGGCTGGCTTGTCGGCGAAAACCGGGAAAACAGCGCCGCAATGATCATGTCCAAGGGTGAATACCTCGGCGATGTGCTGATCGAGTTCGATGCCGCCACGGTGCTCCCCGCCACAAGAGACATCAATGTCACCTGGCACGGGCAGTGGGACGAGGAAAAGAACGAGCGTGGCATCGCCTATGTTGCAGGCCTTGAGGGCTGGTGGCAGGGCATGGTGGGCTTTGAAAAGTCTCCCGACTACACCTTCTACTGCAATACCAAACTGCTGAACTTCGTACCCGGCAAGGTGTACCACATGACCGTCGGCAATATCGGCAACGATATCTTCATCTGCGTAGACGGCGTCGTCGCACTGGAGATCCACGATCCCGACCCCATCGACATAAACAAGTACGGCAGGATCGGCTTTGAGGCCTACTGCACCCGAGTCAAGTACAAAAATCTCGTCATCCGCAAAGCCGTTGCCGAGGAATGCTATAAGCCCTACGACCCCGAATTCTGAAAACCCGCACAGGAGGAACGCTCCATGAATTTCAGGCTGAAGGTATATCCCGAAACTGCCGCTTTTTCCGTGGAATGCGGCGGCAGGCTGTGGCAGACCAAGGACAATGCATATATTCTCACCGCATCCGGCGAGAAGCTGCCTTTTGCAGACCATTATGTCTCCTGTGAGCCGTACCGCACCGGCACGCTGAACGGCACCAGAGCACATTACGACTTTGACGGACTCAAGATTGATACCGTTATCGCCATTGAACGGGACTTTGTCCGCTGCGAGCTCCATGTTTTTGACGAGAAGCAGGGTCAGCTGAACCGTGTTTACTGGCCCGCCGCCATCGAATTTGACATTCCCGAGGGCCGGGGCTACACTGTGCTCCCCATGATGCACGGCTCCCTCGTCCCTGCCAAATGGGACAAGCCTCTCTGCACCCGGATGCTGGGGCTTTTCGACGGGCGGCACGGTTATCTTCCCTTTCTCGGCCAGATCGACGACGGCAGGGGCTGGTGTGCGATCTGGGACGATCACGAGGATGCCGGCTATGAGCACGGCCACACGCCCGGCGGCGTCACCGAACCGGAACCCTTCTGGGTCACCTCGCTGGGCAGGATCGGCAGACGGGTCATGCGGTATGCATTCTTTGACGGGAATGCGGACTATAACACTCTTGCCAAGTGCTACCGCAGCTTTGCAAAGTCTGCGGGCAGCTTTGTCTCGCTGAAGGAGAAGATCGCCCGCAACCCGAACATCGAATACCTGATCGGCAGTCCCATCTTTCACACAAAAATGGTCTGCACCCACATCTCTCCCGATTCCGCCTTCTATGACAAAGAGCATCCGGAAAACAACGAAAAGATCATTCCCTTCTCCGAAATCGAGCATCAGCTGAACACGCTGAAGCAAAAGGGCCTTGAAAAGATATACATGCACATGGACGGCTGGGGCAGGCACGGCTATGACAATCTGCATCCCGACGTATTCCCGCCCTGCGAAAAGGCCGGCGGCACCGAAGGCATGCGCAAGCTTTCCGATGCCGCAAGGGCACTGGGCTATCGCTTCGGCATCCATGACCAGTACCGGGATTACTATTACGATGCCGACAGCTTTGACTTCAACAACGCCGTCCACAACATCGACGGCAGCACACCCTTTGAAAGCACATGGTACGGCGGCAAGCAGACCATGCTGTGCGCCTCCCTCGCTCCTCAGTATGTCCGCCGTAACTATGACGAGTTCGAGCAGCTGGGCATCCGGATCGACGGCAGCTACCTCGATGTGTTCAGTATCGTCGAAGGCGACGAATGCTTCCACAAGGATCACCCGATGACCCGCCGGGAATGCTTCAGCTACCGGGGCGAGTGCTTTGACGAGCTGACCTCCCGGGGCATCATCACCTCCAGCGAGGAAACCGCCGAGGCCACGCTTCGATATCTGGCGCTTTGCCACCACAGTCCCCTGCCCTGCCTCGATTATGAGGGCGAAAAACTGGAATCGGCAGGCATTCCGATCCCGCTGTTCTCTCTTGTCTATCATGAGTGCATCGTGATCCCGTGGTTCGGCGCCGATATGCACAAGGGCGGATGGAGCATTCCTTATACTATGTGCAGCTATTTGTACGCACTGATGACCGGCGGCACCGTATACGTAGATCCCGAGGATGACGAGGCAACCATCGAAAGGGTCAAGCTTGCCTGTGAAAACCACAAAAAGCTGTGGGACAAGGAGCTGGTCCGGCACGAGTTCCTCGAAGGCTATCATAAGCAGCGTTCCACATTCTCCGACGGAACTACCGTCACCGTAGACTTTGACACCAACGAATATTCCATTAATTAAGAAATCCCTTCCTCACATCAGTGAGGAAGGGATTTCTTAATTATATAACCATATGTTACTCGGCATCGTAACGGAAGTTGAACCGTCCGTAGGGTGCGCTGTCACCGTAGAGATAGAAGTCCTCGATATTCTCGTTATATCCGGTATGATCCGTCCATTTGAAAACCATCGAGAAAGCGCCCTGATCCAGACCAAGCACGCTTCTGGGGATATAGATCGCGATCTCGTTTCCGCTGCGCTCATAGGGGATGCGGGTGTTCTTTCCCCAGCGGAAACCGCCGAGGCTCTTCTGAATGAACGTCGCACAGCCGTCCAGCACGATGTCGTTCACCAGATACTGATAGCCGTGCCATGCGGGCGCATACTCCCGTCCTTCAAAGCCGATGAACAGCTCCATCCACTTGGTGAACATGTTGAACTCGATATCGCCTTTCATTCTGGCATAGAACGCCACGGTGTTCTCGTCGTGCATGACCTTGATGCACTCAAATTCATTTCTGCCGGAATGATCCTCATACGTCCGGTTTCCGGCGCCTTTGGCATTCCTCGGGATCGTTCCGCCGGGCATGACCGGATATTCTGCGGCATCCGCAAACTGGGCAAAGCCGCCCTGCACCTTGATCTCCTGTTTCTTCCGGACGGGATACGCCTTCGGTGCGCCCTTATATCTGCGGATATAGTCGCACAGCTGCATATAGTAGTTGTCAAAGAAACCGCCCTTCATCGGCTCCACATCCCGGGAATACTCCGCATCCGCCTGATCCACCATCAGCACAGGCCGGTCATCCTCGCCTCTGCCCTTGCCAACCGTCCATTCGTTCCAGCCGGTGAAATAGATCATCTTCGGGTCGACCTCAAGCGCACGCTCCCACTGCTCCGCCACATTGTAGCCGTAGGCCAGTGCCTCATCCGTCTTGTCGTTCTTATAGCCGTGATAGGCTCTGCCTCTGGGCGCAGGGTCCGCATACATGGCGCCGTCGCCGAAGCTGAGATTGGGATGCTGCGCCACCGACACCGGAACGATCTCCGGCTTGCCGTCAGGGCCGTTCCATACCTGCTGCGGACGCACAAAATCGATCCACGGGCAGCCCAGCTTCTTCTTCTCCTCCGTCGGCCACTGGGACAGGCGGAACGTGAAGAAGTTTCGGGTCTCCTCGCTGCATTCGTCCGGCAGACCCACGATAAACGGCTTGCCGTCCCACATGAACCACAGATCCTTAAACAGCCCCGGCTTGTACAGATCGTTGTAGATCTCCTCCACAGTCTCGCCCGACTTCGTGTTGGTATAGTAAGCGATCTTCGGCACATTCCAGCCCTCGCTGCGGTACTCCTCCAGCACTTCGAGGAGCGGCTTCACCTGAGAGAAGAATGTTGTACGGTTCGTGGTGTCGAAAATGATAAAGTCTACGCCTGCCATCGTCAGCATCTTGACATGCCGCCTCAGTACCCACTTATCCTCCTGAAAGTAATAACCGAACAGCGGCTCATCCCAGTACATCGGTCCCTTATTCCAAAGCGGGCTGTCATAATCCTTTGTCGCTTCCGGATGTTCCTTCAGCAGCTTCGTGATGTTGGTGACTTCATTCTCCCGGTTGTAGGCGCCGTGGGTCAGGAAATAGAATACGCCCACAACACGATCCTGACGCAGACCACCGACCTGCTTCTCTTCCGGAAGTCTCCGATTCAGCGCATCAACGGCACACAGGGCACCGAAGGATTCATTCTTATTCATACGATTTCTCCTCTTATCGTTTTTTCTTCATTATAACATTGATTATTGATTCCGTCAATACACTTCAAGAATAAAAAGCACGGCACCTGATTTGATGCCGTGCTTTTTCTATTTGATATACTTATTCCACGGTGAGCGGACACTCGACAGCCTTGGTCTTATTGCCGTTCTTGTCTGCTGCGTCAAACGTCAGCTTGCGGTTACCTGCGCTCTTGAAGGTGTAACTCATCTTCCATTCCCGGATGCCGCCGACATCGGTGGCATAGTCCGCTGCGTTCCAGGTCTGAACAGCCTGTCTGTTTTCGGCATACATG